>NZ_JAMYUQ010000005.1:0-372349 GCF_040323095.1 Mesorhizobium sp. M0058 | reverse complement strand
ACACCACGATCGACGGCACGCCGACCTGACGGGCAAGCAGGATGTGCTCGCGGGTCTGCGGCATCGGGCCGTCGGCGGCCGACACGACCAGGATCGCGCCGTCCATCTGCGCAGCGCCCGTGATCATGTTCTTCACATAGTCGGCGTGGCCGGGGCAGTCGACATGGGCGTAGTGGCGCGCAGCCGTCTCGTATTCGACGTGCGCCGTCGAAATCGTGATGCCGCGGGCCTTCTCTTCGGGCGCCGCATCGATCTGGTCGTAGCGCTTGTATTCGCCAAAATACTTCGTGATCGCCGCCGTCAGCGACGTCTTGCCATGATCGACGTGGCCAATCGTGCCAATGTTCACATGAGGCTTGTTACGCTCGAATTTACCTTTTGCCATAGTCTCTTTCCTTGGACGGCCTTGACCTTCAGTTCAGTCGAATGCGGGGCGATTAGCGACTACGGCCGAAAAACACAAGTGCCTTGTGGCCGGGTGCGCTGTCCACTCGGTGCGAACCGATGATCCGATTGCGGGGATGTGGCGCTGATATAGGAACGCGCGAACGGAAATGAAATGGGGGCTGCGGGCTCCAGCACCTGTTTGCTATTCCCGCCCATGTCCTGTCCCGCCCATGTCCTGGCCTTTGCCTGCCGGATGTGCAGCCGGCGCCTGGCCCATTGCCGCTGCGGCGGCGGTCTGATTTGGTTGCCCCATGCAATTCATACCGACCTCCATACGCGGCCCGCTGTTCATGATCGTTTCGACGGGGTCGTACCTCGTCAACGACACGATGATGAAGCTCGCCACAGCGGGATTGCCGTCCTATGAAGTGCTGTTCCTGCGCGGGGTCGCGGCCACGCTATGGGGCATGCCGCTGCTGTTCCTGCTGGGCTATGGCAGGCAGATCCCTTTGATCTTCGACAAACGCGTGCTGCGCCGCAACCTGCTCGAGCTGGCGGCCATCCTTTGCTACGTCGTGGCGCTGGCCAACATGCAGATCGCCGATTCGACCGCGCTCGGGCAGATCACCCCGCTTTTGATGCTGGTCGGCTCCTCCATCCTGTTCGGCGAACGGATCGGCGGCGTGCGCATGGCGCTGATCGGGCTCGGCTTCATCGGTGCGCTTATGGTGGCCCAGCCGACCATGCAGGGCATCTCGGTCTATGCGTTGCTGGCGCTCGGCAACGCGGCATTGGCGGCGGCGCGCGATCTTGCCGGCAGGCGGGTCGCGCCCGAAGTGCCGGGCATGATCGTCGCCATTTCCGCCGTCGTGGTGGTGCTGATCGGCGCGGGCGCCGCGCATCTCGTTTCCGAGCGCTGGGTGATGCCGGAAGCCCGGCACCTGCTGCTCATGGCCGGCGCCGGATTCTTCCTGATCTTCGGCCATTTCTTCATCTTCATGGCCTATCGCGTCGGTCCGACCGGCGTGGTGGCGCCGTTCTACTACTGCTTTACCGTCTGGGCGGTCATCTCAGGCGTGCTGGTATTCGGGCAGTTCCCGAATGCCCTGGCGGTCTGCGGCATCCTGCTGGTGGTCGCGAGCGGGCTGACCATCGTCTCGCTTGATGAACGCAAACGCAGGCTGACCGTCGTCGCCTGACCTTCAAGTCAACGCGTCGAAGCAGGTTTGGCCGACCTGCGGTCGGCCAGTCGGCAGACTGGCGCCTAAAGCGTTCGCTTGCCGGAGAACTGGTGATAGGCCCACAGCACGACCACCGCGCCGATGATGGCGACGATCAGGCTCCAGATGTTGAGGCCGGTCACACCCGTGGCGCCAAAGGCGCTGAAGATCAGCCCTCCGACGATGGCGCCGACAATGCCGAGCACGATATCCATGATCAGGCCCTGGCCGGTCTTGTTGACGATCTTGCTGCCGATAAAGCCGGCGATGACGCCGAGGATGATCCAGCTGATAATGCCCATTTTTCCTCTCCATTCCCCGCCCGCCGATCATGGTCACATGATTGTCAAAAGCTCAAGCCAACTTGAAATTCCGCCCGCATGGTCCATTGTAGCCGGCGGGACGGGCTTGGTCGTTATGGAGGATTGACCTATGGGACTTTTTGACAACGCCGTGCCCGGCGGCAACATCACCAAACCGCTGATGATCGCGCTCGGCGCGCTGCTGGTGGGAAAGATGCTGAGCGGCAGAAGCGCCGAACAGACGAGTGCCGAAGAGACGGGCGAGCCCGCCCAGCCTCAAACGCCAGCCCCCACCGGAACCACGGCCTCAGGCGACGGCGGCCTGCTTGGCGGACTGGGCGGACTGCTCGACAAGCTCAAGAATGCCGGCCAAGGCAATGTTGCTGACTCATGGGTCGGCACCGGGCAGAACCAGCCGATCAACGCCAATGATCTGGGCAAGGCGATCGGCCCGCAGGTCATTCGAGAGATCGCGCAAAGGACCGGACTGGACGAGCAGGAGTTGCTCAAGCAATTGTCCACAGCCCTGCCCGGCATTGTCGACAGACTGACGCCGAACGGACAGGTGCCGCAGCAACACCAGGTCGCGTCCGCTTTCAACAGCTAGACTTCTGCGCCTGCATCACGCGCAAACACGCCCGGCACCGCCTTGCGGCTGTCGGGCGTTGCTCCGACCAGCGCGGCGAACCGCCTGGCAGTCGACGCATCGACCGGCGTGTAGACGGAAACCGAGAAATCACTGTCGCGGCCGCCCGGCTGCAGCGTGGCGAAATCGAACGACATCGCGCCGGCGACAGGGTGCCGGATGGATTTCCGCCAGATCGGTGGCTCGGCGATGTCGCGGCTGTTCCAGCACGTGGCGAACGCTTCGCTTGCCGCTTCCAGTGACGAAACCAGCGCAGCCAGCACCGGATCGCGAGTCATGGCGACAGTGGCAAGCCGGAACTGCGCCGCCGCCGAGCGCGAAACCTCCGGCCAGTCGACAAAGCGCTGCCGCCATTCCAGGTCGAGAAACAGCCGGGCGAGCAGGCTGCCGGACCACTCATCATCCGTCTCGAAATCCCCGAGCAGCACCGCCGCCGGGTGGTTCCAGGTGACGACCTGCCAGTAGCGATTGACGACATAGGCCGGGTGCGGTGTCAGCCCTTCGAGCAGGCTGAGCAGCGGCGCGCTGGGCAGGCCTTGCTCGCCGAGCCGGTCTCGCCAATCGAGATCGGGCCGCGCCAATTGGAAGAGATAGGCCTGCTCCGACCGGCTCAGTCTCAGCACCCGCGCCAGCGAGCGAAGCACCTGCGGCGACGCGTTCACCTCCCGTCCCTGCTCGAGCCAGGTGTACCAGGTGGTGCTGATCCCCGCCTCGGCGGCGACCTCTTCGCGCCTGAGGCCCGGTGCCCGGCGGCGGCCATTGGCGCCATCGATCCGCGGCAACCGGTCCCGCCGCTCGCGCAGGAAGCGGGCAAGCTCGTCGTGCCGTGGGCCGCCATACGTCATTCTGTCACCGTGAATACCAGTATAAGCTATAGTCTTGTACCATTTTAAAGGAAAGCTAGGTTGCGAGCGATCGCAACATCAGCCACGGAACTTCGACAATGAACGCGCTCAATGAAATCCGTCAGATCGACTACACCGGCATCTTCGCCCGCGACATGGCCGCCATGCGGCACTTCTACGGGGACGTGATGGAATTTGAGCCGCAGCGCGAACTCGGCGACAGGTGGATCGAATATCGGGTCGGCCCGAACACGCTGGCCTTAACCAGCCTCGGCATGATGTTCAACGACACGCCGCAGCAGCGGGATGCGCTGTCGCTGCAGCTGGCATTCCGGGTGGCGCCGGAGATGGTCGCTGCCTGCGCCGAGGCGCTTCAGGCCAAGGGCGTGCAGCCGGTCCTGCCGCTCACCGACCAGGAATGGGGCCACAGGACAGTGTTCTTCCGCGATCCCGACGGCAACGTTGTCGAGATATTCGCTGAGATCTGATGCGGAGTGGGGAGTTTGGAGCGGGTAGCGGGAATCGAACCCGCATATTCAGCTTGGAAGGCTGCTGCTCTACCACTGAGCTATACCCGCATCGTCCTCAAGGTTCGCGGGCTGGCAGTGGTGGAGAGGGTTGGATTCGAACCAACGTAAGCTAAGCTAACGGATTTACAGTCCGTCCCCTTTAACCACTCGGGCACCTCTCCAGCCTGCCGTCGAAGCCTTGCAACGAGGCATTCTCGCCGATCAGGTCGAAACCGGGGTTTTGTCCGAAATCAGCGAAGCGCCTTATGGCGGCAAGGCCAGTGGGTGTCAACCGCACCGCAAGGCAAAATGCGCTGATTTTGACAGCTCACCCGGCAAGCCGGCTTTCTGCCTGTATCCATGGCCCGGCGACGCGGCTATAGAAGCCGGCCATGAGCAATGACAACACGCCCAAGACCGCCAAAGACACCCACTACGCCAAGCTGCGTCGCGCCCATCGCGACGAGAAGGCCGGCGGCGCGCCTGCCTTCCGGCCGCGCCAGCCGGTGCCGCCGGGCGAGAACGCCGCCGACGGGCTGGTGCGGCTTTATGGCCTGCACACGGTGCGCGCCGCGCTCGACAATCCGCGCCGGCGGATCAGAAAGATGTTGGTGACGCGCAATGCCGCCGAGCGGCTGGCGATCGCCGACCTCGCCGCTTTGCCGTTCAAGGCCGAACTGGTCGAGCCGAAGGACATCGACAAGATCACCGGTTCGGACGCCGTCCACCAGGGCGTGCTGATCGAGGCCGAGCCGCTGAAGCCCAAGCGCCTTGACGCGCTCGGCGATACCAAACTGGTGCTGGTGCTCGACCAGGTCACCGACCCGCACAATGTCGGCGCCATCCTGCGCTCGGCGGTCGCCTTCGGCGCCGGTGCGCTGATCACCACGGCCCGCCACAGCCCGCAGGAATCCGGCGTGCTGGCCAAATCCGCCTCCGGCGCGCTGGAACATATCGACCAGATCGAGGTGAAGAACCTCGCCGGCGCGCTGGAACAGCTGCACGAAGCCGGCTTCCAGACCATCGGCCTCGATTCGGACGGGCCGGCCGAACTCGAAACGAGTTTTTCAGGCGAAAAGATAGCCCTGGTGCTCGGCGCCGAAGGCAAGGGCCTGCGCCAGAAGACGCGCGAGACGGTGACGACACTCGCCCGCCTCGACATGCCCGGCGCCATCCGCTCGCTCAACGTGTCGAACGCCGCGGCGGTGAGCCTTTATGCGGCACGGAAGTTCCTTGGAAAGTGAATAGTGAATGCTGAATGGAAAGCGTTCTTACCGTCACCGTTCACTATTCACCCACTTCATGCCCCGCCATCCGCTCCAGCGCCCGCACCAGCGCCGAATGATCCTCTTTCGCCCCGCCATTCGCCGCGCACGAGTTGAACAGCTGCTGCGTCGTCGAGGTGTTGGGCAATGAGACGCCGAGCGCCTTGGCGCCTTCCAGCGCCAGGCTGAGATCCTTCTGGTGCAGTTCGATGCGGAAGCCCGGCGCGAAGGTGCGCTTTATCATGCGCTCGCCATGCACCTCGAGGATGCGCGATGCCGCCAGCCCGCCCATCAGCGCCTGCCGGACCTTGGCGGGGTCGGCGCCGGCTTTTGCGGCAAAGACCAGCGCCTCGGCGACCGCCTCGATGGTCAGGGCTACGACGATCTGGTTGGCAACCTTGGTGGTCTGGCCGACGCCGTTCGGGCCGACAAGCGTGACGTTCTTGCCCATCTTTTCGAACACGGGCTTGGCGCGCTCGAACGCCTTGTCCTCGCCGCCGACCATGATGGTCAGCGACGCCGCCTTTGCGCCGACCTCGCCGCCCGACACCGGCGCGTCAAGATAGTCGCAGCCGAGATCGTTGATTTTCTTGGCGAAAACCTTGGTCTCGATCGGCGAGATCGAGCTCATGTCGATGACCAGCTTGCCCTTGCTCAGGCCGGAAGCGACACCGTTCTCGCCGAACAGCACCTCGGCTACCTGCGGGGTGTCGGGAACCATGGTGATGATGATATCCGCGGCCTTCGCCACTGCCGCGTGGCCGGTGATGCTTCTCAAGCCCTTGGCGACGAGATCGGCCGGCGGCTTCGAGCGGTGGTCGCTGGCAATGACGGCGTAGCCGGCATCCAGGAGATGCCCCGCCATCGGCGCGCCCATGATGCCAAGGCCGATGAAGCCGATGGTTTCCATTGTTTTCTCCTTTGTTGAGGCTGAGTTCCTTCGCGCCCCCTCTGACCTGCCGGCCATCTCCCCCACTTGTGGGGAGATTGGCAGTTTCGGCGCCTCGCTCACCCTGCAATGTTGGGGAGCGAAAGCCGGGATGACGTCCGATCTCCCCACCTGTGGGGGAGATGGCCGGCAGGCCAGAGGGGGGCGCGAAGGAACGCGACTTCAATCGTAACAGCTAAGCCGCGGCACTCCCCTGCCCGTTAAGCTCCCGAAACCACCCCAGCCCAGCCTCCGTCCCCGCCTTCGGTTTGTATTCCGCTCCGACCCAGCCGGAATAGCCGGTCCTGTCGATATGCTCGTAGAGGAAGGGATAATTGATCTCGCCCGTCCCCGGCTCGTGACGGCCGGGATTGTCCGCAAGCTGGATATGCGCGATGCGGCCGAGGTTGGCCTCGATGGTACGGGCGAGATCCCCCTCCATGATCTGCATGTGATAGATGTCGTATTGCAGGAACAGGTTCTTCGAACCGACGCGCTCGATCAGCGCCAGCGCCTGCTCCGAATAGTTCAGGAAAAAACCCGGTATGTCGCGCGTGTTGATCGGCTCGATCAAAAGCCGGATGCCGGCCTGCTCCAGTTTCTCGGCTGCAAACGCGAGGTTCTCGGCTAAAGTATTTTCCAGCACCGAACGATCCACGCCCTGCGGCGCGATGCCGGCGAGGCAATTGACCTGCTCGCAGCCGAGCGCATGGGCATAGCTGATCGCCTTGGCGATGCCTTGCCGGAATTCCGGCGCGCGGTCGGGCAAAACCGCGATGCCGCGCTCGCCCTTGCCCCAGTCGCCGGCCGGGAGGTTGAACAGCACCTGTGTCAGGCCGTTCTTCTTCAGCCGGGCCGCGACCACGTCAGGCGTATGATCATAGGGGCCGATATATTCGACGCCCTTGAAGCCGGCGCGGGCTGCGGCATCGAAGCGATCGAGGAACTCATGCTCGCCAAAGAGCATCGACAGATTGGCTGAAAAACGCGGCACTCTTTTTCTCCTTCTTCTGCTTGGCCCTAGGCGTGTTGAGATTCAGGTCGGGCAGAGTCGAAAACGGTGACTTTCGAGAACCGGAGCGGAACGTACTTTCTGTACGTGAGCACCGGAAGCGCAGGAAGGCGCCGTTTGCAGGCCTGTCTCACCTGAATATCGGCGCGCCTAATCGAGCAACACAATCGCCGTCGGCGCATCCTCATGGCTTTCGGCAAGGTCCTCGAATTCGGTGATCTTGTCGATTTCCGTGCCCATGGAAATGTTGGTGACGCGCTCGAGGATGAATTCGAGCACCACCGGCACCTGGTATTCCTTCATCAGCCGCTGCGCTTCCTTGAACGCGCCGGCGAACTCTTCCGGTTTGCGCACCCGGACCGCCTTGCAGCCCATCGCTTCTGCGACCGCGACATGGTCGACGCCGTAGCCGGCCTCCGGATCGTTGGCGCGGTTGACGTTCTCAAAGGCCAGGCTCACCTCGAAATCCATCGCAAAACCGCGCTGCGCCTGGCGGATCAGGCCGAGATAGGCATTGTTCACGACGACATGGATATACGGCAGTTTGTGCTGTGCGCCGGCCGCCAGTTCCTCGATCATGAACTGGAAGTCGTAGTCGCCCGACAGCGCCACGATGGTGCGATCCGGATCGGCGGCGCGCACGCCAAGCGCTGCCGGCAGCGTCCAGCCGAGCGGGCCGGCCTGGCCGCAATTGATCCAGTTGCGCGGCTTGTAGACATGCAGGAACTGCGCCCCGGCGATCTGCGAGAGGCCGATCGTGGTGACGTAGGTGGTGTCACGGCCGAACGCCTTGTTCATCTCCTCATAGACGCGCTGCGGCTTCAGCGGCACCTGCTCGAAATGCGTCTTGCGCTTCATCGTCTTCTTGCGGGTCTGGCATTCCTTCGCCCAGCCCGACCAGTCGCGCAGCTTTCCTGCCGTCTTCAATTCGGTGGCGACGTCGAGCAGCATCTTCAGTGCCGCACCGGCGTCCGAGACGACGCCGAGATCCGGCGCGAACACCCGGCCGATCTGGGTCGGTTCGATGTCGACATGGATGAATTTCTTGCCCTTGGTGTAGACATCGACCGAACCGGTGTGGCGGTTGGCCCAGCGATTGCCGATGCCAAAGACGAAATCGGCTTCCAGCATCGTCGCATTGCCGTAGCGATGCGAGGTCTGCAGCCCGCACATGCCGGCCATCAGCCGGTGGTCGTCGGGGATCGCGCCCCAGCCCATTAGCGTCGGGATGACCGGCACGCCCGTTATCTCGGCGAATTCGATCAACAGATCCGACGCATCGGCGTTGATGATGCCGCCGCCGGCGACGATCAGCGGCTTTTCCGCGGCATTGAGCATCGCCAAGGCCTTTTCGGCCTGGGCGCGCGACATTGCCGGCTTGAACGGGACCAGCGGTTCATAGGCATCGATATCGAATTCGATCTCGGCCAATTGCACGTCGACCGGCAGGTCGATGAGCACCGGGCCCGGTCGCGACGAGCGCATCAGGTGAAATGCCTTCTGCAGCGCCATCGGCACGAGATAGGGCTCCATGACCGTGACCGCCCATTTGGCGACGGGTGCGGCTATGGCGGCGATATCGACCGCCTGGAAATCCTCCTTGTTGAGCCGTGCCCGCGGCGCCTGCCCGGTGATGCACAGGATCGGGATGGAGTCCGCCGCCGCCGAATAGAGCCCGGTGACCATGTCGGTGCCGGCCGGGCCCGACGTGCCGATGCACAGCCCGATATTGCCTGATTTGGCTCTCGTGTAGCCCTCGGCCATATGCGAGGCCGCCTCGACATGGCGCGCCAGGATGTGGCGGATCGAGCCCCTCGCCTTCAGCGCCGAATAGAACGGATTGATCGCCGCGCCCGGCACGCCGAAGCCGCAGGAAATGCCTTCCTTTTCGAGAACGAGAACCGCTGCATCGACAGCGCGCATCCTGGCCATGTCCAGCCTCCTCAAGATTGTTGGTTGGTTGACAATGCCAGTGTCGTTTTCATTTTTCAATTTTTTCAGAATAATTTTTCATTTCGAGAAAACCCCTTCTATACACTGATTCCACTGGCTTTTTCGTTTTCCATGAATCCGGCCATCAAAATTGATGAAAAAGTTTTTCATTGCGATTTCGGCGAAACCGGCGACAATGCCGCCATGGAAACCAGCGAAAAACGCCAGCGCGGCCGGCCGCGCGCTTTCAACGGTCCGTCCGAGGCCGGTTCTGTACAGTCGCTCGACCGGGCCTTGCGCATCTTGGCCATCGTCGCCGAAGGCAATGGCCTGTCGCTGAGCGAGATTTCGGCGCGCAGCGAGCTTGCGGCGTCCACCGCCTATCGCATGCTGACGACGCTGCAGAACCACGGGATGGTCGAGTTCGATACATCGGACCAGCTGTGGTCGATCGGCGTCGAGACCTACCGCATGGGTGCCGCCTTCCTGCGCCGCCGCAAGCTTGTCGACCGGGCCCGCGTGGTCATGCAGGAATTGATGGAGAAGACCGGTGAAACCGCCAATCTCGGCGTCGCCGAGGACGATTGCGTCGTTTTCGTCAGCCAGGTCGAGACCCATCAGGCGATCCGCGCCTTCTTCCGCCCGGGCACGCGCAGCTCCTTCCATGCCTCGGGCATCGGCAAGGCGGTGCTGGCGCAGCTCGAGCCGGAACGCGTCGCCGCCATCCTGCGCAAGTCGGGCCTGCAGCGCTTCACCGACAAGACGCTGTCCGACATTTCGGCGCTGGCCCATGACCTGGCTGTCATCAAGCACCGCGGCTGGTCGGTCGACGACGAGGAGCGGCATCCCGGCATGCGCTGCGTGGCCGCCGCCATTTTCAACGAGTTCGGCGAGCCGATCGGCGGTGTCTCGGTCTCCGGACCGACGGTGCGGGTGACGATGGAGCGGCTGGACGAGATCGGGCCGCTGGTGCGCGACGCCGCCGCTGAGGTGACGAGGATGATCGGCGGGTTCCGATTATAATGCGGAGAACGCTTCAGCTTTTGCTCGCCGCTTCACTGTGCGGATGCGTGGCGACGGTGCCCGAACCCGCCCCTGTCTCCCAGCAAGTCAGCGAGATTCCGATCTCGCTCGCTTTGGAGGAGACAATCACGATCGGCATTCGCCAGCATTTGCAGGATCCTGTATCCGCCAAATTCGGGACGATGCGCGCCGGCGAGCGGACGCTCAACGGCCGCCGGGAAATCGTGGTCTGCGGCCATGTCGCCGCGAAGTCATCGTCCGGTGGTCATACAACAGACCAACCGTTCGCCGCCAAGATCTATCCGGATGAAGGAAGCAGCTTCGAACTGATCGCCATGGGCGATCAATCGCAGAATGCGAGCGTTGTCGGCACCTGCCATGCAGCCGGATTACCGATCTCCAAACCGTAGCTGACACTGCCACGCGCTCAAATGTAGGAAAGAGGGGCTGCGTACAGCCCCTCCTTCTTGTGGGGAGCCTCCTCTTAGAGGCGGCAATAGTGGCGGTAGCCGTCATAGCCGACATAGGTGTCGGAGTACGGATCGTAGCTGGCGTAGCGATTGGCGCAGCGGCGGACGTGCCAGGAACCACCCTCGTCGTCGACATAGACGGTGCGGGGCTGCTGGTTGAGCAGGCTGCCGAGCACGAAGCCGCCGACGCCGGCGGCGATGCCGATGCCGATTTCGCGGTTGTGGTGATGGCTGTGGGCGGCCGAGGGCTGGACGGTGCCGACCAGCGAGGTGGCGGCGACGGTGCTGGCGATGAGGGCAGAAGCGATTTTGCGCGTGAACATGACGATCTCCTTGTTTCGTTGCGAGAGGCGATCCATCCGCCTCTTGATCATCTGTCGTTTCGGCGCGGAAAAAGGTTCGAAAGAATTTGGGATTTTCTTGAAGGCCGGAAATCAGCCGATGGAAACCAAGATCTGATCGATCGAGCGCTCAACGCAAAAAAGGGCGGCCGAAGCCGCCCTTCCGCGAGGCAGGTCGTCTCGCTCAAAGGAAGATGATCACCTTGCCGTGGTGATGATGATGCTTGTGGTGATGGTGCTTGTGTTGATGGTTCCACCACCAAGAGGGCTTGTCGTGGTGCTTGTGATGGTGGTGATGATGGCTGTGAGCGGAGGACGACTGCACGGTACCGGCGAGCGCGCCGGTGGCGACGAAGATGGCGACCAGGCCCGAAGTAAGACTGCGCTTCAACATGATGATCTCCTTGATCGAGGCGACCATTCGCCTCTGGAGATCAGTCGCGGTGACGTGGTGAAAGGTTCGAGGTTTTGAGCGAGTAGTGAGTAGTCAATGGTCCGAAAGGCGTTCGCCCATTCACCATTCACCATTCATCCCCATCCCAGTCACATGCCGCAGCCAAAACGCCATCGCGATAAAACCGACGATGGCGGCGATGCCGGTCCAGTCGACATTGGCGCTCTTCACGTCCCTGATGAGCTTTACCGCAAGCAGCCAGGCAATGACGACAAGCGGCAGGATGATGACAAGTCTGATCATGCGACACCCCGTTCGATGCGTTTGCACCTGAGAGATATGGTAGGGATCGCATTGGCGGTTTTCAGCATGGCGGCCCGCCCACCTCGGCGGGGTCCATTAGCGATCGAAAACGGAGTTTTGTCTTTACTGGCGCACGAAATATGCTAACCGGAGCGCCGTGCCCTTGTAGCTCAGCTGGTAGAGCAGCGGTTTTGTAAACCGAAGGTCGGCGGTTCGATTCCGTCCGGGGGCACCACCCTTCGCTCTTCGAGCTTCGGGTGGCAGGCCACTCGAAGCTCGTTAGTCGAAGGAGGACTGCCGACGGTTCTATTCGGCGGAGCTGGCAGCACGACATCAGGCCAACTCGCAGCCGTCGGACCTTCTAGGAAAATGTGGCAGCCTGTATGGCTGCCGTATCGCCGAACGTGTTCCTCACCCTAACCGACCTGTAGACGTAGGCGGCCCAGATCCCTGTGACTATGAAGGATGCCAAAGGTGTAACCAGAGCTCCTCCGGCAAGCAAACGGTTTACCGGGACACCCAGAACAGTCGATATCCAAACTGTGTCCAGTACGAATAAGAGAGGGATCGCGAACCACAGACATATGAACAGCTGCGGAAAGCGGTGGCTTCGCCGCAGCATCGAAACAAGCACGACCAGCTGAAGCACCAGAAATGCCAGATTGAGGGCTGCCTCGCCATAGATGGCCAAGGCCCCGTTGGGCACTGTAACAAGCTGTTGGTAGGTTTTGACCAGACTGGCCATATCGACAAGTGTGCGCAACGGCGAAAGGGACAGGCTGATCGCCAGCAGGATCAGCCAGCCGCCGAACCCCACGAGGTCATCTGGGCTCTGTGAGGATTTGCGCGACGACCGGACGGCGAAGAAAACCGGCACGCCAATCAGCAACAGAAGTATCGCCCAATGCCACATTTACCCACCCTCGAATGCATCCCTGGGTTGTTTAGCTCGCACCTCTGGATTGTGCAAGCGTTTTTACAGAGATCAAGGCATCGTAGAGATTTTCGGGTTTAGGTTTGCAGAGGACGCTTTCGTCGCTCGCAATGGCCGCATCTCACCCCAAGTCAAAATGCCGCGGAAAGGCCTGGTGCAGCAGGAGCAGCATGGTCTTGCGCAGCACGTCGGTGTCGCGGCTGGACGGGTTGAGATGGTCCCAATACCAGGCGCCGTGAACCAGATAATTCAGGCTCTCCGACAGCGTGTCTATGTCGACGCCGGTGTAACCGCCGCTGCGCGAAATCTCGATCAGCAGTTCGCGCGCTTCGGCCGTGTAGGCGAGATCGCTGGGCAGGCCTATCTCGTTGTAGAGCTGCATGCTCTTGCGGTCGCTGGAGAACACGACGAAGACCGACACCCAATTCGGATGCTGGCGGGCAAAGCGTTGCGCGCAATCGACCGCGCCCAAGACCCGCTCGACCGGCGACAGGCCGGGCGCCCGCACCAGCGTCAGCCACAGCGCGTCATATTGGTCGCTGAGATATTGCAGGACGGCTCGGAACAGGTTCTCCTTGCTGCGAAAATGAAAGACCACCAGTGCGTTGGACGAGCCGACATGCTCGGCGATGCGCTGCATGGTGACGCTGGCCAGCCCCTCCTCCGCGATGAGCTCGATTGTGGCGTCGATGATGCGCTGGATGCTCGCTTCGCCGCGCTCGCGCCGGCGGTCCTTGGGCGCAGCGTCGTTCGCCGCACCCTTGGCCGCCTTGCTTTTTCCCGCATCCGGAGTGGCTATGCGTTGCGCCATTGTCGTCAGGCCTTTCCCCGGCGGCCGAAACATCCCGCCGCTGCCTTGGGATGCCGGCGCCCTGCGGACTCACAGCGCCGGGCGTGTCCCGGCATTCGTGTACCACTGACCACGAGCCGTCTCATAGGCCATACCCGCCCGGAACACGTCGGCGTCGCTATAGGTGCGGCCGACAATCTGGATGCCGGTGGGCACGCCGTTGGCGGCGCGGCCCGACGGCACGGACAGAACCGGGCAGCGGCTCAGCATGTTGAACGGCGTCGTCATCACCCAGCCCAGCGACGGGTTCACCTCTCGTCCATTGATCTCGACCTTGCCTTTGGTCTGATCGAATTCCGCCGGCACTGCGGGAAGCGCATTGGTCGGGCAGATCAGCACATCGTGTTTTTCCAGCAACGGCCCCAGCGTCAGATACATCCTGGCCGCCACGTCCAAGGTCGCGACGAAGTCCGTGGCCTTCGACTTCTGCCCGTCGTTGGCAAACTGCCTGGCATAGCTGGTCATGTCCTTGCCGTGCTTGGCGAGCAGCGGCGACAGCGAGGCGCCGAAGAGATGTTCGAGATAGGCCATGCCGGCCTTGAGCACCTCGTCGCCCCAGCCGAGGTCCACCTCCTCGACGGTGGCGCCGAGCGAGCGGAACACATCGCAGGCAGCGAGCGTGTTCTTGCGCACGTCCGCATCCACCTCGAAGGACCCGAGATCCATGGAGAATGCGATCTTCCAACCCTTGATCGGCTTGTAGTCGAGCGGCAGGCGCAGTTTCGGGCGCAGCGTGGCGATGTCGAGCGGGCTCGGCCCGGCCATGACGTTCTGCAGCAGGATCGCATCCCCGACGTTTCGGGCCAAGGGCCCGGTGTGGCAGTAGAAATCGAGATTGAACGGCGCCTCATCGGGATTGCGGCCGTAAGGCGGCTTGAAACCGACCAGGCCGCAGGCCGAGGCAGGGATGCGGATTGAGCCCGCTATGTCCGAGCCGGTTGCGATCGACGACGTGCCGGAGGCCAGCGTTGCCGCCGAACCGCCCGACGAACCGCCCGGCGTGAAATCCGGGTTCCAGGGGTTGCGCGTGACGCCCCAGCGCTTCGACCAGGTATAACCGGCGCAGCTGAATTCGGGCGTCGCGGTGCGGGCGTGGACGATGCCGCCGGCCTTCATGACACGCTCGTTCATGGTCGAGGTATGGCCGCCAATGGCGTCCCCGGACAGCAGCGAGCCATGCGAGGTCGGCTTGCCCTTGATGTAGCTCTCATCCTTGATGCCGATCGGCAGGCCCTCGAGCGCGCCGGTCCTTGCGCCTCTGGCGTATTTCGCCTCGGCTTTTCTGGCGAGATCCATCGCCTCGTCGAAATGCGTGAAGGTGAGGCAGTTGATCGTCGCCTTGGTTGCCTCGGCGCGGCGGATGGTGGCCTGCATCAGTTCCAGAGGCGACAGTTTCTTCGCCTTGAACAGCCGCAACGCCTCGCTGGCCGGCATGTAGCAAAGGTCGAGATCGGACATAAAAAATCTCCCGCGGCGGCTTTACGGCATCTGGCATTGGGGATGGCCGAGCCGCGATGCGCGGCCCGATGTTGGTCAGCTTCGGCCGGCGGCGCTGCTATTTCTGCAGATCGGTCCAGATCCTGGTGTAGAGCGCCTGGACGTCGGCGGGACAGGCCGACATGAATTGGCCCTTGTCGGCAAATTCGGCCGGAACATCCACTTCGGGCGCGCCCTTCATATCGGCCGGCAGGAAGGGCTCGGAGCCCTTGATGCCATTGGCGTAGTGCGCGAAGGCCGAGATCATCGCTGCATTCCTGGGGTCCATGATGAAATTCTGGAAGAGCTTGGCGTTCTCGACGTTCTTGGCATCCTTGAGCACCGCGACATTGTCCATCCAGATTGGAAAGCCCTCCTTGGGATAGCCGTAGACGATCTTGTCGTTCTCCAGCCGCTCGCGCAGCGATATGCCGTTCCAGTTGACGCCGGCGGCAATGTCGCCCCTGCCGAGACCGTCGACGGCCGCATAGTCGAGCGACAGCCATTTCGCTTTCGCCTCGATGAGCTTGTCATGCACCTTTTTCAAAAGCACCTTGTCGTCGGTGCAGTACTTACCGCCCTCATAGGCAATGGCGAGGAACATGATGTCTCCCATTTCGGGCACGACATTGATCTTGCCCGCGAGTTCCGGCGGCGGATCGAGGAAAATCGCCGAGGTGTTCGGATCGCCCGCATAGACCGATTTGTTGACCGAGATGCCGGTCGTGCCCCATTGCCACGGCACCGAATATTTGCGGCCGGGGTCGAACGGCACGTCGACCCATCTCGGATCGACGTTTCTAAAGTTCTCCATCGTGTTGGGATCGGTTTCCAAGAGCAGGCCTTCGCTGATCCAGATCGGCATCACGCTGGCCGATGGAACGACGATGTCATAGCCGGAAGCGCCCTGGCGGACCTTGGCCAGAGCCGTATCGTTGGAGTCGTAGTCGGTGACGGTAACCTTGACCTTGTAGGTTTCCTCGAACTTCTTGATCAGGTCCGGGCTGGTGTAGTTGCCCCAATTGTAGATTTGGAGTTCGCCCTCGGCGCGGGCAATGCCGGTCATCGCCAGCAGCGACAGGCCGAGCGCCGTGGCGGTCGATTTCAACTGCATGCTTGTGTCTCCCATTGTTGGGACCGGCGGGATTGCGCCTCGAGTCCCTAAGTTCCCTTCGTCCTGGTGATCATTCACCGGCGAATGCCGGCTGACCAACTCGGTATCTCGGGCAACGGTATTAATTACTAAACATACAGTCAATATCTTTTAGCGACACAACTGCATCATCGGCACCGGCAGTGCGCCGGCGAAGCCGACATGATATGGTCAAGGTTGGGCCATTGATGAATTGGGGCAAGCCGTGGCGTGAGCGCCGCAGCCTGCAGGGCTTGGATCACGGTCATGCGCCTTTTTCTGGCGGTCGTGCTGCTGATGACCATGGCGCTCTTCTCCGCTGCGCGCGGCGAAGAGCGGATAGCGCTGGTTGTCGCCAATCCGGCCTCTGAGGGCTCACCGGCAATCGCCAACGCCGACCTCAGTGCCGAACTCGTCGCAGCGACACTACGATCGCTTGGCTTCACCGTCCGGCAGGTGTCGGATGGCGACCGCGCCGATGTCGCGCGCGCCATGCATGATTTCGCCCAATCCCTGGCCAAACCGGACTCCGTCGGCATCTTCTACTATGTCGGCCACACCGCGCAGGCCAACGGCAGGAACTATTTACTGACGCGCGGCACCCGGATCGATTCAAAGGAAACGGTCGACCAGACGGCATTGCCCCTCGATCTGTTCATGCAGGCGCTCGAGGCAACCCCGACATTGAAGGTGGTTCTGCTCGACAATCCCGGCGATGGCCACAACCCTACTTCCGGCGTGATGCAGGGTCTGGCGGCGGTCGATCCCCTCACCCACGCCATCGTCGCTCTGTCGGCCAAACCCGGAACCGTTGCACTGGACGAAGCCCGCCCCGTCACGTATTTGCCGATGCGCTCACCGCTGCGCTGGTCAAGCGCGGCGCGGACATAGCCATCATCCTCGCCTCGGTCAGGCAAACCACTATCGACAAAACGTCAGGCGCCCAGTGGCCATGGATGGCATATGGCCGCTCGGCAGACGCTGCCTTTGTGCTGACGCCGGACCAGGTGGCCGGCGCGGCACCGGCGCTGCCGCTTGTGCCGGAACCGGCACCGCCGGCGATGGCGAGCGGCGGCTACATCTCCGGGAGTGGCGGTTGGGAGCCTGATGGCAGCGACTACGCCGATGGCAGCGGTCAGGAGCCCTACCCCATGGACGTTGCACCGGGCTCCGGCAGTCCCGATGCCGCGATGGGCGACAGCGCCAAGGAGGCGGCGCTCTACGAGGAATACAAACGCCAGGAACAGCAGCGCCAATTGCAGGAAGAGCAGGCTCGGCAACGATACGAAGAGGAAAAGCAACGTCTTGAAGACGCAGCTGTGGCCGCTGCCCAGAACAATCTCGGCGGGACCTATCCGCAGGATGGCGGAGCCACCGGCGCCGAACCGCCCCCCGATAAGGCAGGGATCCCCCCTGAGGACGGCATGACATCGGCCCCGCCACCCGCGACCGGCGCCGAAAGTCCGCCGGAGGCGCAGGCGCCACCGACACCAGCGCCGCCGCCCATCGACCAGGCGCAAAGCCCTCCTTCCGGCGGCGCCCTTCCACAACCCGAGACGGGCGCTGTCGAGGTGGTGCGCCATCCAACCATCGATGCGCCGGATGAGATTGTCGCCGGCGAGACGGTGACCGTTTCGATCGCCCTTACCGAAGAGCAATTCACGCCCGAAGTGAAGGTGAAGGCAGCGCCGGGCTCGTCGGTGACGGAAGATGGCGCCCTGGCCATGGCGATGCCGGCGGGAACCGAGCAATGGCCGATCGATATCGATCTGTTCGCCTCCGGCTTCGATCTCGCTGACGGCGGCAAATGGAGCCGACGGACGACGCTCTACCGCCAGGGCGACAGCGACTTCGTCCGCTTCGACGTCAAGGCGCGGCCGATCGCCAAGGACAGCAAGCCGGCCCAGTTCATCGCGCGCATCTACAGCGCCGGGAGGTTCCTGGGATCGGCATCGCGGTCGGTTATCATTCGCCGCACCGCGCCTGTCGAGGCAGCCGCTCTGAGCGCCACAGCCGAACGCTCCGCAGCACCTGCCATGCTGATGCTGGCCGCAGCGGCGCCGCAGCCGGCGGTAACTGGCAATGTGACGCTCGGCGGCGCAGCCGGCGATGACGTCCCCGATCTCGACGTGACCATCCTCTATGACGATCCGAGCGGGCTGGGTTCGGGGCAGATCATCATCCATTCACCGCATCTGGCCGGTCCGGTGACCGATACGTTCTCGACGCCACCTGAGATGGCGGCATGGCTGGACTCCGAATACCGCCGCCTGCTGCAGCTCGGATTGAGCCTGCGCGGCGCCGTTTCGCTGCAGCAGCCTGCCGCAAGCAGCGATACGGGGGCGCAAAAGCGCTTTGTCACGCTCGCCGCCGAAGGTTTTGGCGATGCGCTCTACCGCGACTATGTGCCGAAACCGTTCAAGGACGTGTTCTGGTCGCTGCGCGGCAAAGGCGAACTCCATTCGATCCAGATCACCTCGAACAGCCCGACGCTGCCCTGGGAATTGATCCGCCCGCGCAGCGCCGACGGCGCCGTCGCCGACGGTTTTCTCGGCATGGGCTACCGGCTGGCGCGCTGGGCTCCGCGCAGCAGTGCCTCACAGGTCGACAACCCGCTCGACCGCATGACCTTCACCGGCGTCGCGGCCGTCGCGCCCTCCTATCTCGACAAGCGCTCGCTGCGCTTTCAGCAGGACGAGATCGCGGCGCTGAGCAAGCTTTACGGCTACCGCCGCTTCGATGGCGATTTCACCTCTTTCGAGAAACTGGTCGGTGAAGTCTCGACCGGTTTCATTCATTTCTCCGGTCATGGCGAGGTCAACCAGCCGAGCAGTGGCCGGCCGGTCTTTGCCATCGATCTCGTCGACCAGTCGCTCGACCCCGATACATGGGCCGCGCTGGTCGCGGCCGCGCATGGCAAGGGCAATCCGTTCTACTTTTTCAACGCCTGCGACACCGGCCGTTCGCAGATGCTCGGCGGCTTCGTGCAGGGCTGGGGTCCGGCGGTGCTGGCGGGCGGCGCTTCCGGCTTCATCGGCGGCATGTGGCCACTGACCGACCGCGCGGCAGCGGCCTTCTCGACCGATTTCTATGGCGGCATCAGCACGCGGATCAAGGACGGGCCGGTCTATCTGGCCGAGATCCTGCAGGATGTCCGCAGAGAATTCTACCGGACCGGCGATCCGACCTATCTCGCCTACACATTCTACGGCAACGCCAATCTGAGGATTGTCGGGCAGTAGGCGACGGATCGTCGTTGGCGGATTGGCTTCGCCTACAATGCGTTTTGCGGGCATGGCACGCCGGCGCCGCCGCAGCGTGAGGCCATCGGCCTGGAGCTCATGTCTTCGGACTGCCGCACAAGCTCCGCAAAGAGAAGGGCGAAACTTCCCATCACAAGGAAGACGATAATCAGGCGTGTCACCGGCAATAGACAGGTCTCGACTGGCTAGCCCCCCAGCCACCCATCCTCTGTCGGCTAACATGATCGATCAGGCTTTACGAGTGCTTAAGCTCGCACTTAACCATCACATTCGCCGTTCCGGCGACATGAAACGCGAGCCGCCGATTTCGTTTCGCCGCGGCCGCAACTGGCCCGGACGATGCCTCCCTTTGCAGATGCGCTTGCCCATGCTACCCCACGCAACCGCCGCCGACCGCCATCGGCCGACCGCCATCGGAATGTCATGAGCAAAGCCAATCTCGCCTTCGTCTCCTCCGACACTGCCGATGCCAAGGCGGCGATGGAGAGCCTGTCGGCCCGCTATGGCCAGGCATCCTTCGACGACGCCCAGGTGGTGGTGGCACTGGGTGGCGACGGCTTCCTGCTGCAGACCTTGCGCGACACGATGAGCACGGGAAAGAAGGTCTACGGCATGAACCGTGGCACCATCGGCTTCCTGATGAACGAGTACCGCGTCGGGGGCCTCACCGAGCGCATCGCGGCCGCCGTCGCCGAAACGATCCGCCCGCTGGAAATGCTGGCGGTGACGCATGAGGGTGAGACGGTTTCGGCACTCGCCATCAACGAGGTGGCGCTGTGGCGTCAGTCCTACCAGACGGCAAAGATCCGCATCACCGTCGACGAGCAGGTCCGCATCGAGGAACTGAACTGCGACGGCGTGATGATCGCGACGCCGGCCGGCTCCACCGCGTACAATCTTTCGGCGCACGGGCCGATCCTGCCGCTGGATGCGCCGTTGCTCGCGCTGACCCCGGTCAGCCCGTTCCGGCCGCGCCGTTGGCGGGGTGCCTTGTTGTCAAACAAGGCGACCGTACGCTTCGATATTCTGGAGTCGGAAAAGCGCCCGGTGAACACCGCCGCCGACCATACCGAGGTCAAGGCGGTGGCTTCCGTGACGGTCCGGGAATCGCCGACTGCGACGGCGACGCTGCTGTTTGATCCCAACCATTCGTGGAACGAACGCATTCTCGCCGAGCAATTTCGCTATTGAGCCGGCGCAAAGAGTGACTACCTAATTAAGCATCGCGATTAAGCTTACGTTTTCACAATCGTGCCAATCCCGCCCGTTTCTGTTGACAAATCGCGGGCTTGCGCCTAATCGCAATACCAATCTTGCAGGCACGCTGTGCTTGCCGCGACGGATGCCGTTGCGCTTCCCCGAACCAGCCAAAGACAGCAACTCTTGTCCTCAGACACCACGACCGCTCCAGAAGCGTTGACCTTTTCAGACCTCGGCCTGTCGCCCAAGGTCCTTTCCGCAGTCACCGATGCGGGCTACACCGTGCCGACGCCGATCCAGGCTGGCGCCATCCCGCATGCCTTGCTCGGCAAGGATATTCTGGGCATAGCACAGACCGGCACCGGCAAGACGGCTTCCTTCGTGCTGCCGATGCTGACCCGCCTCGAAAAAGGCAGGGCCCGTGCCCGCATGCCGCGCACGCTGATCCTCGAGCCGACGCGCGAGCTCGCCGCGCAGGTCGAAGAGAATTTCATCAGATACGGCAAGAACCACAAGCTCAACATCGCGCTGCTGATCGGCGGCGTCTCCTTCGACGAGCAGGACAAGAAGCTGGAGCGCGGCGCCGACGTGCTGATCGCCACGCCCGGCCGTCTGCTCGATCACCGCGAGCGCGGCAAGCTGTTGCTCAACGGCGTCGAGATCCTCGTCATCGACGAGGCCGACCGCATGCTGGACATGGGCTTCATCCCCGACATCGAGCGCATCTGCGAGATGATCCCGTTCACCAGGCAGACGCTGTTCTTCTCAGCGACCATGCCGCCGGAGATCACCAAGCTCACCGAGAAGTTCCTGCATGCGCCGGTGCGCGTCGAGGTGTCCAAGGCGGCATCCGCTGCCACCAACATCATCCAGCGCCTGGTCAAGTCCGGCTCCAAGCCGTGGGACAAGCGCGAGACGCTTCGCAATCTGATAAAGGCCGAAGACGCCGAGCTGAAGAACGCTATCATTTTCTGCAACCGCAAGGTCGAGGTCGCGGAGCTGTTCCGCTCGCTGCTGAAGTATGATTTCGACGCCGGCGCCCTGCATGGCGACATGGACCAGCGCGCCCGCATGCAGATGCTGGCCAATTTCCGCGATGGCAAATTGCGCTATCTCGTGGCGTCCGACGTCGCCGCGCGCGGCCTCGACATTCCCGACGTCAGCCACGTCTTCAACTACGACGTGCCGATCCACGCCGAAGACTATGTCCACCGCATCGGCCGCACCGGCCGCGCCGGACGCTCGGGCAAATCCTTCACCATCGCCACCAAGTCCGACACCAAATACATCGACGCCATCGAGCGGCTGATCGGCAACAAGATCGAGTGGCATGACGGCGACCTGTCGACCGTGGTCGCCAGCGAAGGCGGCGAGGACGAAGCGCCCCGCCGTGGCCGTGGCGCTCCGCGCCGCGCCGGCCGCAAGGACGAGGACCGCAAGGTCCATGATCGCAAGGACGGTGGCGAGCGCAAGCCGCGCGAACGCCATGCCAAGCGCAGCGACGACGCGCCAGCGGCAGATGCCGCGCGCGAGGAACAGCCGGTGGTAGCCGAGGCCGCGGTCGCCGACATCGGCGAACGGCATCAGCGCAAGGAAGCGATCCGCTCCGAAAACAGCGACCGCAAGGTCTCCGATCGCAACAACGAGAACCGCGCCCCGGAACGCGGCGACACAAGGCCGCAGCGCGCCAGCAACAGCCGCCCTGCCCGCGGCAACAACCGCGGTGAAGACAATGACGGCACCGTCGGCTTCGGCGACGACATGCCGGCCTTCATGAAGATCGTCGCCAAGGTCTGATCCCATGAGCCGCGGCGTCCCGAGGACGCGCGGCTTGCCTGGACGCGACGGGGATGTGAGATCTGGAGCCCGCTCCAGGATCAGTCGGCGCCATGCGCGGTAATCGCAAGGACAGGCTCGATCTACCCGATCGCTTCCGGCCTGGAGGGCTTAAATAGCCCGTCGATGCTACAGGCTTTTCAATTCCAGGCGGGATGCCAATAAATCCAAAAATGCCCGAACCTTGGCCGAAGATGACCGGCCTTCCTGCCACAAGGCATGGATCGGCACCGGTGCCGGCTCGAATTCCGTCAAAACCAGTTCGACGAGACCGTCGTCAACCAAATGTGTTATCTGCCACAGAGGCGAGAAGCCCAAACCCAGTCCGTGGATTGCGGCGGCATAGACCGAGGTCATCAGATTGGAGCGAAAAGCGCCTGCGACCTTCACGGTCCGGGGTTTCCCGTCGATCTGAAACGTCCATTCACCTGGACGCTCGTTAGCGGTTCTGATGATGCAACTGTGCTCACTCAGCTGGAAGGGATGGGCCGGCCGGTCGCACCGCGCGAAATAGGAAGGCGCGCCGAACACAACGCGCCGCAACGCTCCCAGGCGTTTGGCTTTCAAGTTGGAATCCGGCAAATCGCCGATGCGTATTGCCAGGTCGAGACCTTCGGCGCCAAGATCGGCAAATCCATCGGAAAGTTGAAGATCGACCTCGACCCGGGGAAATGTCCGCATGTATTCCGCGATGACAGGCATCAGGACGTTCGGGCCAAACAGAACCGGCGCCCCGATGCGCAGGACGCCTGCCGGCTCCGATCGTTGATTGATCGCCTGAAGTCTTGCGTCGTTTATGTCGTCGACCGCGGGTTTGATCCGGTTGAAAAAGGCTGCTCCGACTTCACTCGGTGTCGAGCGACGCGTTGTCCTGTGGATCAGCTCGACGCCGACTGATTGCTCCAGTGCCGCCAGGGACCGGCTGACCGACTGCAGCGAGCGGTTCAGCCGATGTGCGGCAGTCGTCAGACTTCCATGCTCGACGATCGCGATGAAAGCCTCGAAATCGTCCATCCGGCTCATGCATTCTCCCGACATTCGACATAATATATCGCAAAAACGGGTAATTGTAACGACACTTGCGACGTCGTACCTCTGCAAGTTGTCCCGCGAGGACAGGCTTGATGGAAGGAAATCGTCATGCAAGTAGCCAATCCAACTGTTCTGGTCGTTGGTGCCACAGGCCGAGTTGCGGGACTTGTCGTGCCTGAACTTGTCCGCCGCAATGCCAATGTTCGAGCGCTCGTTCGCGACCCTGCGAATGCCGAAAAGGCCCGGAAGCTAGGGGCATCCGAGGTTGCGACAGGAGATTTGCGAAATCGTCAGAGCCTCGAAAGGGCGGTCGAGGGCGTCGACGGCGTCTTTCACATTGGGCCGGCTTTTGCTCCCGATGAAGCAGCCATGGGCGTTGCCATGGTTGAGGCCGCCACGCGAGCAGGAGTTCGAAAGTTCGTCTTCTCGTCGGTGATCCAGCCTACCAATACGCGACTGAAGAACCATGCCAGCAAGGTGCCTGTCGAGGCTGCTCTCTACTCGACGACGATGGAATATACGATTCTGCACCCTGCCAATTTCATGCAGAACCTCGCAGCGGCCTGGCCGTCCGTCGTTGAACATGGTGTTTTCTCGGAACCGTTTCCAAAGACGGCGAAGCTGGCCCGCGTCGACTACCGCGACGTCGCTGAGGTGGCGGCGATCGCCCTAACCGAAGCGCGATTGTCCTACGCGACCCTCGATCTGTGCGCTGACGGCATGCACAGCCGGGAAGACATCGTTGCGATGATGAGTGAGGAACTTGGCCGACCCATCTCTTCTGGTGAGCCGACATTTGGCGAGTGGGCGGCCGAGGCACGCCTTCCCTACAATGACCGCCAAATGCAGGTGCTGGCCAAAATATACGCCCACTATGCCCACTATGGCCTTGGCGGAAACAGTCTGACATTGCGCGCCGCCCTGGGCCGCGAACCGCGTTCGTTGCGCGGCTTTATTCGGAACCTGGCCCAGCAAATGGCGCAGGCCGCCTGACTGCGCCCAGCCGCGCATACTTTCACTTTTCGAGAAGGAGATAGGTGATGCGACCGTCATCCCACAAGGTTTTGAAATCGAGAAAGCTACCGGCCTCTTACAATGCGCTGGTGATGCCATTCGTTCTTTCCATCCTGATGTCGTGCATTGTTTCCGCGGTAGCGACGCTGATCAATGCGGGCTGGACAACCGGTTTCGTGGCGACCTGGCCGTATGCATGGGGAGCATCATGGCTAGTGGGCTTTCCAAGTCTGCTGCTGGTCTTGCCGATCGTGCGCCGTATCGTTGCGGCAATTGTCGATCAGCCGACCTCGTAGGCCTTGATTACAGGGGCCGATATGCCAAGCAAAACGGCCCTTGCGGGCCGCTTCTACCTTCGACTGACGGCTCGCAGCGCCATTGTCGGGTTCCGCGACCAGATACCTGTCTTCATGCGGGCAGCCTTCATGCGCGCCAGCCCTCATGCCGATCGTCCTCCGAGCCTGATCCCGAGCGCCCTCAAATGGCAGCCGGCCGGCTTGCACTCTTGGCAAGCTCCTATCCTGGCCCGTCCGTCACATCGGGCCGGGCATCATCTTGGTCGGTTTTTCCAGCATCGGAAACTCTGCCTTGCTGCATTTCACGTTCGGGTTGGTCGGACTGAACATGCCGTTCGGATTGTCTCTGAACAGCCAGGCATGAAGGTCGTAGTGGACGAACTCCCTCGGAATGAGCGGATAGTGCCCTTCCATCGGTCCCATGAAGGTCTGGCCAAATAGTTTTGGAGGTTCCTTGGTGTCTGGCGTCAGGGGCATCAGCCATTCCACGCCAACCAATTTCAAGCCTTTCTTGGTCGGCTCGTAGATCAGCACATTGGGGCGCATCGGATCGAGTTTCTGACCGACACTCGGAACGTTGACGAAATGGATGCCCATAGCGCCCTTCGGATAGTCCAGTGCGCCCTCGATCCTGTCCCCGCTGTAATAGACACACCCGACAGTCGACAGATAAAGGTCGCGGACGGCGACCGTGTAGTCCTCATATTTGGCGAGCGATTTCTTCAAAGCTTCGATGTCGGCTTTGTTGGCGTCCTCGGCTCGAGCCGTGGCGGCTGCGCACCAAGCTGAGACCAGACCTGTCAAAATGAGGACGCCGCAACGCCCAAGACGAGCTGTTCTTGTCATGCATTCCTCCCAGATTTCCTTATCTGGCCGTGCAGGACCGGGGCCGACTAAGTGACTGCGCGGCCGTTTGTATCGCCCCATCCCCTCTGGAACCGCACCAATGCTAATCCCTTCCAAGGTCTCCGGAAAGGGATTATTAGAAATCTCTAATGCATTAGACCTTTTGGCGGACCACAGGAGCCCAAAAAGAAAGCGGCCCTTGCGGGGCCGCCTTCGCGTTTCGATGCCGACCTGATCAGGTCAGCGGCGAAAGCTGGATCTCGACGCGCCGGTTCTGCGCACGGCCGGCCGCCGTTCCATTGGACGCGATCGGACGGGTCTTGCCGAAACCGGTGACGGCGAAGCGGCGCGAATCGACACCTTGGCCCGAGAGATAGTTGGCGACCGCCAATGCACGGCGCTGCGACAGATCGAAATTGTGTTCGTCGCCGCCGGTCGAATCGGTGTGGCCGAACACGTCGACCGTGGTCTGCTTGAACTTCTTCAGCACCAGCGCAACCGAGTTCAGCACCTGGTAGAAGCCAGGCTTCACCGCATCCTGGTCGACGTTGAAAGTAATGTCGGACGGCATGTTGAGGATGATCTGGTCGCCGGTGCGGGTGACGCTGACGCCGGTGCCTTCGAGCTGGCGGCGCAGTTCAGCCTCGTTCTGGTCCATGGTCGCGCCGATGGCGCCGCCGGCCAGCGCGCCGATACCGGCGCCGATCAGCGCGTTGCGGCGGTCATTGCCGCCGGCAAGCAGGCCGAGGCCCGCGCCCGCCAGGGCACCAAGGCCGGCGCCGGCTGCGGTGTTCGAAACCTTCTGCTCGCCGGTGTACGGATCGGTCGTGGTGCAGGCACTCACCAGCACAGCCGTCGCAACGGCGACGAGCACAGTCTTTTTCATAGAATCGTCCCTCTCCAAAGCGCGGCCTTTGCGCTCGCGCATATAAGCCCTTCTCGGGTCTTGTAACATGAAATGCGGCGAAAAACCGAGCGGCGAAAGCGGCTTTTCCCCGCTCGCGCCACTCTTCCGCTTCGGTGGCTGGTGCTGGCCTACCAGAGGTTCTTGCCGTCAATGACGACCACCTCGACCTTATCGAGGTCGAAATCGTCGAACAGCCGCGAATTGACTGATATCTTGGGATTGTCGAAGTCCGGTTTGCCGGTTGACCAGTCCGGCGTTTCGGTGAAGGTGCCGCAGCCGCAAATGGCGCAAAACCCGTGTTTGACGGTCTTCGATCCCCATTGATAGAAGGAAACGTTTTCCGGCGAGCTGGTGAGCTTGAATTGCGACGGAACGTAGTAAGCCCACAGCGAACCGCGCTTGGAGCAGAACGAGCAGGTGCATTGTGTTACCGTCTCGGGCGCCTGCGAAACCTCGAACGTCGTCGCCTTACAATGACAGCTGGCCTTGATGGTCATGAAAAGCTTTCCTCTCCGTTGCCGCCACCCATGCGGCAAGGCACCATAAAGGAAGGCTCCTGACAACTGTCTGTCAGCAGGCTCTGATCGATCGAGCCGAGCGGCGCTCTGGCCGAAGCGGACCCGTCGTCACCTCCCAATCGTCGTCACCTGCCGATATAGGCGGCCAGTTCGTCCGGCGTCCCGTTTGGGAAAGCCTGTTTCAGAAAATCCAGGAACGCCGACACGCGCGCGCTGAGCAGCCGCCGCGACGGGTAGAGCGTCCATAGAGAAATTTCGGGGCCGTCGATATCCCCCCAATTCACCAGTGTGCCGTCAGCCAGGTCGTGGGCCACCAACGAAATGGGAAGCCGTCCTGCGCCGATGCCGGCTCGCACCGCATCCCGGACCATGATGAGCGTCGACAAGGCGAGGACCGGCTCGATTCTAAGTGTTGCCCGGCCACCTGGTGTCTTCACCTGCCATGTTTGCCGCTCGCCTGTCCCGCGCGCAACGCCAGGAGCGGCGAGCCCATCGGCCGGGCGAGGAAGGTCCGGGCTCGCCACAACGACCAGGCGGTCGCGGAGAAACGCCCGTCCGACCAGGCTTTCATCGGGATCCGGATTGACCCGGATTACCAGATCGTAGCCTTCCTCGATCATATCGACATGCCGGTCTTCGGTGGTCACTTCAAGCCTCACCTCAGGATACCTCAGGGCAAATCCCGCAGCGATCCTCCCCATTGCAGTCTGCGAAAAATGCAAAGGCGCGCTGATCCGCAATCTGCCCTTGGGTCTCTGACCGCCCGAGGCAATCGCCGATGCCGTCTCGTCCAGCTCGGCAAGCAACGCCCCCGTCCGCTCGAAGAGCGCCCGTCCTTCTTCGGTCAGCTTCAGGTTACGCGCACCCCGTTCGAACAGACGCAGATCGAGACTGCTTTCCAATTCGCCAACGCGCCGGGACAACGTTGCCTTGGGCCGGCCGGTGGACCTTGCCGCTTTGCCGAAGCCGCCATGGCGAGCCACGAGGTTAAAATCGGCAAGGGCTAAAAGATCCATGACTGTCCCACCAGTGAGACGACGTGTCTAAAATTGCCGTCTACTGGGCTCTTTTTGAGCCACACATATTGGGACTGTCAAGCAACCCAATAGGAGAAATTCCATGACCATTCTCGTTACCGGCGCCACCGGCAATATCGGCCGCCAAGTCGTCGAACAGCTCGCCAAGCGCGGCGCCGATGTGCGTGCTCTCGTGCGCGATCCGTCGAAAGCCAGTTTTCCGGCAGGCGTATCGGTCGTGCAAGGCGACTTTCTCGATGTCGATTCGCTGCGCAAAGCCATGTCTGGCGTTTCCACGCTGTTTCTCTTGAACGCCGTGGTGCCGGACGAATTCACCCAGGCTTTGATCGCCTTGAACGTCGCCCGATCGGCCGGCATCGAGCGGATCGTCTATCTCTCGGTGATCCACGCTGACGTCTATGTGAACGTGCCGCATTTCGCGGGTAAGTTCGGCGTCGAGCGAATGATCGAGCAGATGGACTTCAAAGCTACGATCTTGCGCCCGGCCTACTTCATCCAGAACGATCTGACGGTCGAAGACGTCATCACCGGCTACGGCACCTACCCAATGCCGATCGGCCCCAAGGGTCTCGCCATGATCGATGCCCGCGATATCGCCGAGATCGCCGCTCTTGAGCTGCTGCGTCGCGAACGGTCCAAGGAGCCGCTTGCGTTCGAGAGGATCAACCTCGTCGGTCCGCAGACATTGACCGGGACGGACATTGCCGCAATCTGGTCAGACGTACTCGCCCGCCCGATCAGCTACAGCGGCGACAATACGGAGGGTTTTGAGCAAAATCTCAAGCAGTTCCTGCCCGCCTGGATGGCCTACGACATGCGCCTGATGGGCGAGCGCTTCTTCACCGACGGGATGCTGCCCGAGGCCGGCGACGTCGAGCGCCTGACGGCACTTCTGGGTCGCCCACTGCGGCCGTATCGCGACTTCGCCTCAGCACTCGCTGCTGCCGTCTGACGCAAGCGCCTTCAGCACCAAGGTCCGATGAGAACTGCCAACAGAACTCAGTAGGAACGCGGTGGCACGAACAGGCAGATCGTCTTGCCTGCGTCGAGGCCGGCCTGGTGCGCGCACCAGTGGAAATCGCCGTCGGGTGAGTCCTTGACCCGCTTGTCGCTCATCGGAACGACCTCCCCCGTTCCGGCGATGACATAGCCCTCCGGCTTTTCCAGCACCTCGCCGGTATGGGTGGTGCGGCAGTCGTAGTTTGCACAGCAGGCGAAGGGATAACTCCAGCCTTGCGGCTTCGCCGCCGTGGGCTTGGCGTCATGGGCGAAGGCGGGTGCGGTCAGCACCGCCATCGCAAGCATCGCGATGGCAAAGATCGGGGTCACGAACATTGAAAACAGGAGTCGGCCAGCCGGTTGAACGGCTCTGGCCGATCGGAGAGTGGCAGCAGACATGGAAGCGTTCCTTTCAAACGAGCATCAAGCGTTTCGCTTGCCCGTTCCCGGAACGTGTCTTCCCAGTGGCCGGATCGTCAGGTCGCAGATATGCCGCGTCCGGCCATAAATGCTTTTTCTCTTCCAGCCCTCGGATGCTGGGCTGATTCCTTGGCCGGCGCAAGAAGTTGCTGCGCGAGGCCGCACATCTACGCCGCTATCTGCAACCGCTGACGAGATCCAAGGCCAGGCTCAAATCCCGGCAGACGGGCAACGAAACAACGGGATTGGCCGTATGTGGTTCCAGCCTATACGTCGCCTGGACCGGCGATCACATGCCCTTCATATTGCGGCAAGTCGTCGGCGATGGTGAACCATGGCGCTTTGGAGCCGACGAAGATGTGCGCGGTCGGCCGGATCGTCGGATCGTCGACCAGCGTGCCCATGGCGACATGGACATAGGCGCCGTCGCGGACCAGCGAATACAGCAACGAGCCGCAGCGGCTGCAATGCGCATCGTGGCCGCTGTCATCGCCGAAATGGATGAGCCCGTGATGCCCTTCGGCAAGGGCAAGTTTCTCGCGCTCGATGCCGGCGAAGGGCTTGAAGGCGGAACCTGTGGTGCGCCGGCAGTTCGAACAATGGCAGTTGGCGGCATAGACGAACTCGTCCGCCACTTCATACTGGACCGCGCCGCAAAAGCATTTGCCGGTGAGCCTGCGAGTCATGGTTCCTCCTTCGCTCCCCCGCCCAGGGATGTTCTTATTCAAGTCAGCCGAGTCGAAAGTGGCGGAAGCGCAGGAATCAGCCATTCGCAGGCCGGCCTCACCTGAATATGGACATATCCTAGTCGAGGTCGGCCACGGCTTCACCGGCACCGCCCTCGATGCGCTGCGACAACGAAGCTTCCATGAAGTCGTCGAGGTCGCCGTCGAGCACGCTCGACGGGCTGGTGCTCTCGACGCCGGTGCGCAGGTCCTTCACCAACTGGTAGGGCTGCAGCACATAGGAACGGATCTGGTGACCCCAGCCGATGTCGCTCTTCGACGCTTCTGTGGCATTGGCCACCGCTTCGCGCTTCTTCAGCTCTTCCTCGTAAAGGCGCGAGCGCAGCATTTCCCAGGCCTTCGCCTTGTTCTTGTGCTGCGAGCGTTCGGCCTGGCAGGCAACCGCGATGCCGGTGGCGATATGGGTGATGCGAACCGCCGAGTCCGTGGTGTTGACGTGCTGGCCGCCCGAACCGGATGAGCGGTAGGTGTCGATGCGTACATCCGATTCCGAGACGTCGATCTCGATCCTGTCATCGACGACCGGGTAGACCCAGACGCTGGAGAAGGACGTGTGGCGGCGCGCATTGCTGTCATAGGGTGAAATGCGGACCAGGCGATGAACGCCCGACTCGGTCTTCAGCCAGCCATAGGCATTGTGGCCCTTGATCAGGAGCGTGGCGGACTTGATGCCGGCCTCTTCGCCGTCATGGACTTCCAGCACTTCGACCTTGAAACGGCGACGCTCGGCCCAGCGCGTGTACATGCGCAGAAGCATCGAGGCCCAGTCCTGGCTCTCGGTGCCGCCGGCGCCGGCATGGACTTCGAGATAGGTGTCGTTGGCGTCGGCCTCGCCCGACAGCAGCGTCTCGACCTGGCGGGCCTTGGCCTCGCCCTGCATCGAGCGGAGGGCTGCTTCCGCCTCGGCGATCACGCTCTGGTCGCCCTCTTCCTCACCCAGTTCGATCAGGCCGATATTGTCTTCCAGCGCCTGAGTCAGGCTTTTGACGCCGGCGATCCCGTCTTCGAGGCCCTGGCGCTCGCGCATCAGCTTCTGCGCTTCCAGCGGATCATTCCAGAGGCTGGAATCCTCGGCGCGCACGTTCAGGTATTCAAGCCGTTTTATGGCCTGATCCCAGTCAAAGATGCCTCCTCAGCAGGGTGATCGCCTGCCTGATCTCGTCGACAATATTCTGCGTTTCCGCGCGCATGGCTGGTTGTTCTGTCCTGTTTTCGAAGTGGCGCTTGGGTCGGCGCGATACATAGGCACGGCATTGCTGCCTGTAAAGCGAAATGGGCCGGCTCAACAAGCCAGCCCATTCAGCTTAAGAAATCAGGTCGTCAGTAAAGCCCGCCGCCGGGTGCCTGGATGGCTTCCGTAGCCTGCGGCGATAGCGGTCCGCCGGCGCCGTTGGACCCGTCGGCGCCCATGCCGATCACCCAATAGCTGTCGGCCGGGCCGGTGCCGGGCTTGAAGGCTTCGATGATGGTGCCGGGATCGTCCGACGCGGCACGCATGCCGGTCTTGCGGTTGATCGCGACCAGGTTCATGCCTTCCGGCACCTTGAAGTCGACATTGGGCGTGCCGTCCAGCGCAACGCGCATGAAGTCCTTGAAGATAGGCGCCGCCAGACCACCGCCGGTGGCGCCATGGCCGAGACCGCGCGGCGTGTCGTAACCCATGTAGAGGCCGACGACGAGGTTCGGCGTATAGCCGATGAACCAGGCGTCTTTCTCGTCATTGGTCGTTCCGGTCTTGCCGGCGATGTGGCGGCCAAGCTCGGCGATGGTGGCGCCGGTGCCGCGCTGGACCACGCCTTCCATCATCGAGGTGATCTGGTAGGCGGTCATCGGATCGAGCACCTGCTCGGAATTGTCGACCAGTTCCGGTTCGGGCTGGTTGTTCCATTCGGGCGCATTGCAGCCTTCGCAGCCGCGCTCGTCCTGCTTGAACACGGTCTTGCCGTAGCGGTCCTGGATGCGGTCGATGAGCGAGGGTTTGATCGACTTGCCGCCATTGGCCATGATCGAATAGGCCGACACCATGCGCATCACCGTCGTCTCGCCGGAGCCCAGCGCCATAGGCAGATACGGCGCCAGATGGTCGTAGACGCCGAACCTCTCGGCATATTCCACCACCAGCTTCATGCCCATGTCGTTGGCGAGCCGCACCGTCATCAAATTGCGCGACTTTTCGATGCCGGAGCGCAAGGTCGCGGGACCGGCCACCGTGCCGTCATAGTTCTTCGGCGTCCAGGTCGTGGTGCCGCTCTGGATGGTGATCGGTCCGTCCATGATCACAGAGGCCGGCGTATAGCCATTGTCGAGCGCGGCCGAATAGACGATCGGCTTGAAGGACGATCCCGGCTGGCGCATCGCCTGCGTGGCGCGGTTGAACTCCGACTGAGCATAGGAGAAGCCGCCGACCATGGCCAGCACGCGGCCGGTATGTGGATCCATGGCGATCAGGCCGCCCTCCACTTCCGGCACCTGGCGCAACGTGTAGGCGCCTTCCGACCCTTCGTTCTTCTGCACGAAGATGACGTCGCCGGGCTGCAGTACATCGGCCGGAGACTTGGCCTTGACCGTCTTGCCATCGACCACATGGCGCATGGCAAAGCTCATGTCTTCCTTGCTGACGGCGCCTTCGACGCGTTCCTTGACGATATCGCCCGAAATCTGCCGCGTCGGCTGCAGGCCGATGGAAAGGCCGGTCGCCGAGCTGTCGAGCACGACGGCAAGCGACCATTCCGGCACGTCTTCCAGCCCCTTGACGTTGCCCAGCGCCACGCCCCAGTCGCCGGAAGCATCGATATGCGTCACCGGTCCGCGATAGCCGCGCAGCGTGTCGTATTTGAGCAAGCCGTTCTGCATCGACTTGCGGGCGATGAGCTGGATCTTCGGATCGAGCGTCGTGCGCACCGAAAGGCCGCCCTCATAGAGCGCGTTCTCGCCATAGCGCGAGATGATCTGGCGGCGCACTTCCTCGGTGAAATATTCACCCGCAAACAGATAGGAGCCATTGCGACGCGGCGTCACGCCGAGCGGCTCGACCTTTGCCTTGTCGCCTTCCTCGCGCGTCACGTAGCCGTTCTCGACCATCTGGTCGATGACCCAGTTGCGGCGCTCGATGGCGCGGTCGGCATGCTTGAAGGGATGGTAGTTGTTGGGCCCCTTCGGCAACGACGCCAGATAGGCGGCTTCCGCGACGGTGAGTTCGTTGACCGACTTGTCGAAATAGGTCAGTGCCGCGCCCGCAACGCCATAGGCGCCGAAACCGAAGAAGATTTCGTTGAGATAGAGCTCAAGGATGCGGTCCTTTGAATAAGCCTGCTCGATGCGGAAGGCCAGGATCATCTCCTTGATCTTGCGCTCGTAGGTCTGGTCCGAGGACAAGAGGAAGTTCTTCGCCACCTGCTGGGTGATGGTCGAGGCGCCGACCTGGCGCCTGCCCGAACCCAGATTCTGCAGGTTGACGTAGATGGCGCGGCCAAGCCCGGTGATGTCGATGCCGGGATGGTTGTAGAAATTCTTGTCCTCGGCCGACAGGAACGCCGCCTTGACCCGGTCCGGAACCGCCTGGATCGGCAGATAGAGCCGCCGTTCGCGCGCATATTCGGCCATCAGCGAGCCGTCGGAAGCATGGATGCGGGTCGTCACCGGCGGCTCGTACTTGGCCAGAACCTCGTAGTCGGGCAGGTCTTTCGACAGATGGCTGATGTATATCGCCACGCCCGCGGCGACGATAAGCGCCAGCGTCGTGCCGATACCAAAGAAATAGCCGATAAGACGAATCATGCCCGCTCCAGTCCGAGGTCCGGGAATTTCCTAGACGAAGCCGCCTTTCGCGCAAGCCTTCGCAACTGTCCCGATCCGTGATGGAAAACCCATGTCGCCACCATGTGGGCAAAATACGGCAGTGCCCGGTTTAGGCATCCCCCACCTGAAATAAAAGCGCCTGGTGTTGTCGTCGTGCAACGCTGCCTCCGGTCGTGGGCGGCGGCGACCATCTCAGCCTCCGGTTCCCGTTCCCATCTTGGCGGAGGCAAACAGGGCGACGGCGTTGGTGATGCTCTGCGCCGCCTTGCCGCGCCAGTCGGCGTCGAGCAGTTGCGCTTCATCCTTGGCGTTGGAGAGATAGCCAAGTTCCACCAGCACCGACGGCACATCGGGCGCTTTCAGCACTTTGAAGCCGGCCGAACGCTGCGGATTATTGATCAGGCCAACGCTGGTGGACAACTGGCCGACCAGAGTGTGGGCAAAGCTCATCGAGAAATTATGCGTCTCGCGGCGGATCAGGTCGATCAGTATGTCGGTGACTTCCTTGTTGTCGTCCTTGATCACCATGCCGGCGAACTGGTCGGAGAGGTTTTCACGGTCGGCAAGCGCCTGCGCTTGCGGATCGGACGCCTTGTCGGAGACGGTATAGACGGTGGCGCCTCTGATACCCTTGACGCTGATCGTGTCGGCATGGATCGAGATCAAAAGGTCGGCCTCGTGCTGCCGGGCGATGCGCACGCGGTCATCGAGCCGCAGGAACTCGTCGGTATCGCGCGTCATGAACACGTCGTAGTTGGCGACGGCGGCGAGTTTGTCGCGCAATTCGGTGGCGAAGGCCAGCGTCACGTTTTTCTCGATGGTGCCGTTGAGGCCTTCGGCGCCACCGTCGATGCCGCCATGGCCGGGATCGATGACGATGGTGAAGCGATGCCCGGGATTGGAGATCGGCCCTGTGCCGACCCTGGAGCCCTTGTCGGTGGAGACGGTCGAGCCGGTGGTCAGCGCCTGGTTGGCAAGGGCTTCGTCGAACTCGCGGTCGGAGGCTGCCGACATGTCGATGGCGATGCGATAGCCTGCGCCGTCCTCGTTCTTGAGCACCTCGAGCTTGTCGACCGAGAACGGCCCCTTGCCGGTCAGGATCAGCCGCGATCCCTCGCCCTGATCGCCATAACGCACCGCTTTGACCAGGCCGCGGGCCTTGGCGTCCTTCGCGCCAATGGCGAATCGGGTGCGCGGCAGGTCCACGACCAGCCGGTTGGGGCCGCGCAGCAGGAACCATTTGATGTCGGGCTCGCGGTCGAAATCGATGACGATGCGCATCTTGGTTGCGTCGCCGGCCATCTTGTAGGCGGTGGCGCCGAGTGGCGCATCGGCGGCGCGTGAAACCGGCGCAAAAGCAAGGCAAAGCGCCAGCAGCAACAGCACACCGGCAGCGCGCAGGAAACGGCCTGCACGGCCATGGCCCTTGTCTGTGATGCCCGCCAGTCCCATTTCTTTGCAGTCGCTCCCGATTTGGCGCTTGCGCCCGCGTGGTTGGTCGAAATGCCGGTCAGGCCGCAGACTCGATTAACGATTGGTATCCAGAGAAGGTTAACCAAGCCTTTTCATTGAGGATTAAGGCCTGTGCTTCCGTTACGGCACTGCTTTTCGCCGGCATCCGAAATCGGGGTTGCCTTCCACCCCGTCAAATCATAAAAGCGATGGTGGATCACTGCAATCCTGGAACCGCTTCTCCCGCAGCTTCCTGCTACAGGTCAGATGAAAGGCGGCTCCTTTCGCTCCAGCGAAAAGGCTTCAGGTGATCGCGACGAATTTCGCAGGTGTGCGCCCGTGGCGGGGGAATCGCCTGCGTGAGGAAAACGGCCGGGTTTGTTCCCGTGCCGGCTCTGTATGAGCAAACAAGCTGGTCCGGTTCGTCCGGGCTTTGGTTCAAAAGGTTCTGCTGGTGACGATGGCTTCAAGCGCAATCATGGAAAGGTCCGCATCAAACCGCGCCATTGTGGCTGCGGGCGGCACCGCCATGGCGCTCAAGCGGCGTCCGGCGGACATTCAGACATCCGGCACCCACATCCCAGACACGCAGCAGCGGGCTTTGCCTCGCAAGCTGCGGCTGACGGCTGCCGGGAGGAAACGAAATAATGCCCAACAAAATGCTGATAGACGCCTCCCACCCGGAGGAAACACGCGTTGTCGTTATCCGCGGTAACCGTATTGAAGAATTCGACTTTGAATCTCAGGACAAGAAGCAGCTCAAAGGAAACATCTATCTCGCCCGCGTAACGCGCGTCGAACCTTCCCTTCAGGCAGCCTTTGTCGAATATGGCGGCAACCGTCACGGTTTCCTCGCCTTCAGTGAAATTCACCCCGACTATTACCAGATCCCGGTCGCCGATCGTCAGGCTTTGCTGCGCGCTGAAGCGCAGGAAGCCGAGGACGAGGAGAACGAGGACAATGACGGCGACGACCGCCAGAGTCGCGATCGCGGCCGGCGCGGCCGCCGGCGCGGCGGCAAGGGTCGTGAGCGCGGCGAACACAAGCGCGACGCCGGCGCCGATGATGAAAACGGCGAACATGGCGATGCCGGCAGCGATGCCGTCTCCGAAGCGCCTGCTTCCGAGCATGCCGCGGCCAATACCGCCGGGCATGACGATCATGCCGGGCATGGCGACAGCGAAGCCTCCGACGCCGAGACATCCGGGACCGAACCGTCGGAAGGCGGCCCGACATCGATCGCGGCAAGCGTCGAAGCGGATGTGATCTCCGAAGCTGTCCCTGCGGCGGAGCCGGGTGACGAAAGGTCGTCCAGCGAGGCAAGTGGCGAAGCCACCTCCGAGGACAATGATCGCGGCATGCTGGAAGAGGTGCAGTCCTCGCATCCGGACGACCACGAGATCGAATCCGTAGGCGCCGAGGATGCGCTGGAAGAGGTGCGCAGCCGCCGCAAGCCGGTGCGCCGCCAGTACAAGATTCAGGAAGTCATCAAGCGCCGGCAGATCCTGCTGGTGCAGGTGGTCAAGGAAGAGCGCGGCAACAAGGGCGCTGCACTCACCACCTATCTGTCGCTTGCCGGCCGCTATTCCGTGCTGATGCCCAACACCGCACGCGGCGGCGGCATTTCGCGCAAGATCACCAGTGCGGTCGACCGCAAGCGCCTCAAGGAGGTCGTTGCCGATCTCGAAGTGCCGCAGGGCATGGGCGTCATCCTGCGCACCGCCGGCGAAAGCCGCACCAAGGCGGAAATCAAGCGCGACTACGAATATCTGATGCGGCTTTGGGAAAACGTCCGCAATCTGACGCTGCAATCCACCGCCCCTGCCCTCGTCTATGAGGAAGGCAGCCTGATCAAGCGCTCGGTGCGCGACCTCTACAACAAGGATATTGACGAGATTCTTGTCTCCGGCGAGGAAGGCTACCGCGAGGCCAAGGATTTCATGCGCATGCTGATGCCGAGCCACGCCAAGGTGGTTCAGCCGTTCCGCGACACGACGCCGATCTTCGTGCGCAACGGGATCGAGGCGCAGCTCGACCGCATGCTGCAGCCGCAGGTGACGCTGAAGAGCGGCGGCTACATCATCATCAACCAGACCGAGGCGCTGGTCGCCATCGACGTCAATTCGGGCCGCTCCACCAAGGAGCACTCGATCGAGGACACCGCTCTCCACACCAACCTTGAAGCGGCGGAAGAAGTCGCCAGGCAATTAAGGCTGCGCGATCTCGCCGGCCTGATCGTCATCGACTTCATCGACATGGAGGAGAACCGCAACAACCGCTCCGTCGAGAAGCGGCTGAAGGATCACCTCAAGAACGACCGAGCCCGCATCCAAGTCGGCCGCATCTCGCATTTCGGCCTGATGGAGATGTCGCGCCAGCGCATCCGCGCCAGCGTGCTGGAATCAACCATGAAGCCGTGCCCTCATTGCGGCGGCACTGGCCATGTGCGCTCCGATTCGTCGGTGGCGCTGATGGTGGTGCGGGCGATCGAGGAATTCCTGCTCAAGGATTCGCGCAGCCACATCACGGTGCGGACCCCGGCGGCGACCGCTCTCTATGTGCTCAACCACAAGCGCGGCACGCTGGTGGAACTCGAAAGCCGCTTTGGCCTGACCATCACCGTCGAGGCCGATGATACGGTCGGTGTGCAGCACTACGCGATCTTCCGCGGCGCCATTGCCGAAAAGCCGGAAGGCTTTGTCGAAGCGCGAACCTTCCCGGCCTATGTCGAGCCGGAAGAGCCCGAGGACGAGATCGTCATCGAGGAGGAAGACGACGAGGTTGTGGTACAGGCCGAGCAGCCGCGCCAGGCGCAGCCGCAATCGCAGCAGCAGCAGCCGAGATCGGCTGAGGACGGCGAAGGCCGCGACCGCAAGCGTCGCAAGCGCCGCAGGCGGCGCGGCGGCAAGGATCGCGAACGCGAACATGGCGATCGCGAGCATGGCGCCGAAGGTGCTTCGGTTTCGGCGGCAAGCGACGACTTTGCCGCTGAACCAGGCGATGACGATGCAACACAGCAAGACGAAGCCCAGGTTGGCGCCGTCGAAACGGTGGAAGCATCAGATGACGCCCAGGGCAAGAAGCGCCGTCGCGGCAAGCGCGGCGGCAAGCGCAATCGTCGCGAAGACGGCACGGAGACCGAAGCCGGCGAAACCGCCTCGGTGGCCGAGGCCGCTGAAGTCGGAACGGCCGCAAGCGAGCCCGTAGCAGCCGTAGCGGTTGAAGAAGCGGCGGCTCCCGCCGCGGCGAACGACGACGCTCCAGCCGAAAAGCCGAAGAAGAAGCGCGCTTCAAGGGCAAAGAAGGCTGTGGTGGAAGTCGCCGATGAGACGGCGGCCGAGGCTGCACCGGAAGCTGCCGTCGAAGCTGCCGCCCCCGCTGCGGCCGATGCCGCCACGGAAACGACCGTCGACGACGAGCCCGCCAAGGCTCGCCCGTCACGGCGCAAAGCCGTGGCCGCGGATACCTCCGCGGTGCCGGTGGTTTCCTCCAGCGTTGCCGACGAGGCAAAGGCCGAGGAAAAGCCGAAGCGCGCCGGCTGGTGGCAGCGGAAGGGCTTTTTCTAAGCTATTCAGCCGATTAAGATAGGTTCCTGACAAAAATCCCGCGCCGTTCAAACCACGGCGCGGGATTTTTGCATGCACGAATGACGGAAGGCGTCAGGGGGCGAAAATCGACCAGTTCATCATCCTGGCCAGTTTTTCCAAGGCGATCGACCCCAGCTTGGAATTGCCGTTGGCGTTCAAGCCCGGCGACCATACGGCGAGCGAAGCAACACCCGGCACGATCCCCAATATGCCACCGCCGACGCCGCTTTTGCCGGGAATGCCGACACGGAAGGCGAAATCGCCGGAACCGTCATAGTGGCCGCAGGTCAGCATCATGGCGCCGATGCGCCGCGCCCGCTCGGCAGACACCACGGAGTGCCCGGTTGCCGGGTTTCTGCCGCCATTGGCGAGGAAGCGGCCGGCCAGCGCCAATTGCCGGCAGCTCATTGCGATGGCGCAATGGTGGAAGTACACGCCCAGCGCCAGCTCCGGTGCATGGTTGAGATTGCCGAAGGATTTCATGTAGTTGGCAAGCGCGAAGTTGCGATAGCCGGTGGCGCGTTCGGAAGCCGCGACCTCGCGGTCGATGATGATGGTTTCGTCATCGGCAAGGAACTGGATGAAGCGCAGGATTTCGCCGATCGCCTCGCGCGGCTGGTGGCCGGCAAGCAGTATGTCGGACACGACGATGGCGCCGGCATTGATGAACGGATTGCGCGGAATGCCGTTCTCATGCTCGAGTTGCACGATCGAGTTGAACGGATTGCCCGACGGCTCGCGTCCGACACGCTGCCACAGCGCGTCGCCGACATTGCCGAGCGCCAACGTAAGCGTAAACACCTTGGAGATGGACTGGATCGAAAACGCCTGGTCGGCGTCGCCGGCGACCAGCACGCGGCCGTCATTGGTCACGGCGGCAATGCCGAATTTCTTCGGATCGACCTTGCCGAGCTGCGGAATGTAGGTGGCGACGTCACCGCAATCGGTGCGCTCGGCCATCTCGGCGGCGACATCGGCCAGCGCTTGTTCAAGATCCGGCATGCTCGTCCCCGCTTTTCAGCCAGCGCTCGATGCGCGCCATCGCCTCGACCATGTCGTCATGGCTGCCGGCATAGGAAAAGCGCATCGTGCGGTGGCCCTGAAGTGGATCGAAATCGCGGCCGGGCGTCGCCGCCACATGCGCCCCGGCCAGCATCTTGCGCGCAAAGGCCATGCTGTCATTGGTATGCCGGGTAACATCGCAGAAAGCGTAGAAGGCGCCGTCCATCGGCGCCGCCAAGGGAAATCCGAGTTCCGGCAGGCGCCGCATCAACAGCTCGCGGTTCCAGGCGTAGCGCGCCTTTACCGCTTCCAGCTCTTGCGTCGCCTTGAAGGCTTCGATCGCCGCGATCTGCGACAGTTCCGGCGGCGAGATGTAGAGGCTCTGGGCGATGCGCTCGATCGGCCTCACCAGAGCTTCCGGCAGCACCATCCAGCCGATGCGCCATCCGGTCATGCAATAATATTTCGAGAAGGAATTGATCACCGTCACGCCTGAGCCATGGGCCAGCGCCGTGGTGTCGGGCGCGGCATAGGCCAGCCGGTGATAAATTTCGTCCGATATCACCGCGATGCCGAGTTCTTCGGCTGTCCTCACCAGTGCCGACAACTCGTCGACGGGAATGACCGCACCTGTCGGATTGGCCGGGCTGGCGAACAACACGCCCTTCAGCGGTTTTTCCCGGTGCGCCGATTTCAAATGTTCGGCATGAAGATAGGCGTCGCTGCCGAGCTCGATCTCGACGATCTGGATACCGAGCGCGGCCATGATGTTGCGGTAGGCCGGATAGCCGGGTGCTGCGATGGCGACGCGGTCGCCGGGATCGAACATCGCCAGGAATGCCAGATTGAAGGCGGCCGACGATCCCGTGGTCACGGCGATCCGGTTCGGCGCGACATCGATCCCGTAATGGTCGCCACAATGCGTCGCGATCGCCTTACGCAGATCCGCCAGACCGAGCGTGTCGGTATAGCCGATGCGTCCGATCCTCAGCGCATTTGCGGCTGCTTCCCTCACGCCCACGGGCGCCGGATCGGATGGCTGGCCGACGGCCATGGACACGACAGGCACGCCCGTCGCCTTCAGCCGGTTGGCTTCGGCCAGAATGTCCATGGCGTGAAACGGCTCGACTTCACCGCGGCGCGACAGCGAAACTACCATTTGACCTCAATCTTTCCGTCCGGCCCGCCGCTCAAAGCCATCAACCGGCGGCAGCGCCGCACAAATGCCCGATTGATGTGAGGATCACAAGTTCGCCTAGTTTCGGTGCCGTGACTTTTCATCGTTCGCCCGCTCGTTTACCAGTGGACCTCATGCTGAGCCGACCCAAATCGACGATGTCCAAATCTTCCATCGGGAAGACAGCGCGCGGCTTCGCGACGCTTTTGCTTGCCGCCGCCGTCGCTGTCACCGGCTCGGTGACGGCCTTCGCGCAGGCGGTGCCGGTCGTGCGCGATGCCGAGATCGAGGCGCTGGTGCGCGACTATGCGCGGCCGATCTTCAAGGCGGCCGGTCTTGCCAATGACGGTGTCGATATCGTTCTGGTCAACGATCAGAGCTTCAACGCCTTCGTTACCGGGCGCCGGCTGTTCATCAACACCGGCGCGCTGATGCAGGCCGAAACGCCCAACGAGATCATCGGCGTCATCGCCCACGAGGCCGGCCACATCGCCGGCGGCCATCAGCAGAAATTGCGCGACCAGCTCGAGCGCGCCAAGACCATGGCCATCATCGCCACGCTGCTTGGCGCCGGCGCCATCGTTGCCGGCGCCACCACCAACAGCCGCGGCCTTGCCGGCGCCGGCATGGGCGTGGCTGCGGGCGGCGGCGAGATGGCGCAGCGCAGCATTCTTGCCTACCAGCGCACCGAAGAGTCGACCGCCGACCGCTCTGCCATCACCTATCTCAATGCCACCGGCCAGTCCGGCATGGGCATGCTGAAGACCTTCGCCCGCTTCCAGAGCGCGCTGTCGCTTTCCGGCACGCAGGTCGATCCCTACCGCATCAGCCACCCGATGCCGCAGGAGCGCATCGCCAATCTCGAAGTGCTGGTCAAGCAGAGCCCTAACGTCGACAAGGTCGATCCGCCGGCACTGCAGCAGCGGCACGACATGATGCGCATCAAGATCGCCGCCTATATGGGCGGCCAGGCCGCCGCCACGCGGCTGATCCGCAAGGCCCCGGGCAGCCTCGCCTCGCGCTATGGCGAAGCGCAGATGGCCTATCTCTACGGCAATCTGGGTGCAGCACTGACCAAGGCCAATGCATTGATCAAGGAACAGCCGAAGAACCCCTACTTCCAGGAAATGCGCGGCGACATACTGATGAAGGCCAACAAGCCCAAGGACGCCGCGGACGCCTATGCCAAGGCGGTCAGCCTCGATCCGGTGAGGTCGGGCCTGTTGCCCGTTTCCCTCGGCCAGGCGCTGATGGCCATCGGCACGCCCGACTCGCTGAAGAAGGCGGTGGTGCAGATCAACAACGGTCTCGGGCGCGACAAGGAAAACACGGTCGGATACCGCTATCTCGCCCAGGCCTATGGCGAGCTTGGCAACATTCCGGCGGCGGAACTCGCCACCGCCGAGGGCCACTTTTATTCCGGCGATTACACGAATGCGAAAATTTTCGCCATGCGCGCGCAAAAAGACTTGAAGCGCGGCGAGCCCGGCTGGATTCGGGCGCAGGACATCATAAACTACAACCCTTCAGGCAAACTCAAGAAATGAACCTTCCGGTCGCCCGCGGCGACTAGGATAGACCGGAACCGGTAAAGAGGATGAGACGATGAACAAGGCAATATTGCTCGGCACGACGGGAGTGGCGGCTGCTCTTGCCATGCTCGCTTTCGGGTTCGTCGCCGGCAGTCCGCAGGTGGCCAAGGCCGGCACGGCGCAGACCGTGCAGACCGCCTCTGCCGACACCAAGATCGATCGCACTGAGGTCGAGGGCATTATCCGCGACTATCTCCTGAAGAACCCCGAAGTGCTGCTCGAAGTGCAGGAGGCGCTCGAGGCCAAGCAGAAGGAAGAGCAGCGCATAGCCAGCCTCGGCGTCATCGAGAAGGCCAAGTCCGAGATTTTCAACTCGACCTTCGACGGCGTCGTCGGCAATCCGAAGGGCAAGGTCACCATCGTCGAATTCTACGACTACAATTGCGGCTTCTGCAAACGCGCCATCGACGACATGCAGGCTCTGACAAAGGCCGATCCGGAGCTGCGCTTCGTGCTCAAGGAATTCCCGATCCTCGGGCCGGATTCGCAAAAGGCCAGCGTCGTCTCGATGGCTTTCCACCTGATGCATCCGGAGAAATACGGCGAGTTCCACAACGCCCTGCTCGGCGGCCAGGGCCGCGCCACCGAGGCGGCGGCCATCAAGGTTGCGCTGTCGCTAGGCGCCGATGAGGCGAAATTGCGCGAGAAGATGAAGGACCCGACCATCACCGAGGCCTTCTCCAAGACCTTCGACCTCGCCAACAAGCTGGCCATCACCGGAACGCCGTCCTATGTCGTCGGCAATGAAGTGGTGTTCGGCGCGCTCGGCCAGGAAGTGCTGGCCGAAAAGATCGAGGCGGCGAAAGCCGCGCTCTGATCTTGCACGCGAGCCTTCTCACGGGCACATTTCCGCCTGTTGTGGACAGTGAAAGATCGCACTTGTGCTCTTTCCGCGGGCGGCTATGCCCATTATAGAAGGCCCTGCGCGCCGGCTTGAGGCCGGCGTCGGAAAAGGTCGGCATTTTTGAAAACGATTTTCGTCCTGAACGGCCCCAACCTGAACGCGCTCGGCAAGCGCGAGCCGGGCATCTATGGCGGCAAGACGCTTGCCGCGATCGCCGACGACTGTAAGCAGGCGGGCGCCGCCCTTGGCCTCGAGATTGATTTTCGCCAGTCGAACCATGAGGGCGACCTCGTCGACTGGATCCAGGAAGCCGGCGACAAGGCAGCCGGCATCGTCATCAATCCGGGTGCCTACAGCCACACCTCGATTGCCATTCACGACGCCATCCGCGCTGTCGCGCCGCTGCCCGTCGCCGAAGTTCACCTCTCCAACATCCACGCGCGGGAACCATTCCGCCACGTCTCCATGGTCGCGCCGGTCGCTGTCGGCATGATCTGCGGGTTCGGGCCGCTTGGCTACTCGCTGGCGCTGCAGGCGCTGGCGGCACGCCTATGACCGGCCCACAAACAGAAGGCTCGAAAATGTCGATAAAGAAGACCGGTGTTGACCAGCAACTGATCCGCGATCTCGCGGGCATACTGAACGACACCAATCTCACCGAGATCGAAGTCGAGCTCGGCGACCTGAAGGTGCGCGTGTCGCGCCAGGCGCCGGCCGTCCACGCCATCGCCGCCCCGCAGGCCGGTTATGCTCCGGCAGCGCAGCAGCCCGCGGCGGGCGCGGCTGCCGCACCAGCAGTGGCCGACCCGTCCAAGAACGCGGTCCCCTCGCCGATGGTCGGCACCGCCTATCTCGCGCCCTCGCCCGACGCCAAGGCCTTCATCGAAGTCGGCCAGAAGGTCAAGGAAGGCCAGACGCTGCTGATCATCGAAGCGATGAAGACGATGAACCAGATCCCTTCGCCGCGCGCCGGCACGGTGACGGCGATCCTGTTCGAGGACGGCCAGCCGGTCGAGTACGGCATGCCGCTCGTCGTGATCGAGTAGAGCGGGCCGGATGTTCCAGAAGATCCTCATCGCCAACCGCGGCGAAATCGCGCTTCGGGTGCTGCGCGCCTGCAAGGAACTCGGCATCCAGACCGTGGTCGTGCATTCGACCGCCGACGCTGACGCCATGCATGTCAGGCTCGCCGACGAAAGCGTGTGCATCGGTCCGCCGCCGTCGCGCGACAGCTATCTCAACATCCACCAGATCGTCGCAGCCTGCGAGATCACAGGCGCCGATGCCGTGCATCCGGGCTATGGCTTCCTGTCGGAAAACGCCAAGTTCGCCGACATTCTCGCCGCCCACAACATCACCTTCATCGGTCCGTCGGGCGACCATATCCGCATCATGGGCGACAAGATCGAGGCCAAGCGCACGGCAAAGCGGCTCGGCATTCCGGTTGTGCCGGGCTCCGACGGCGCCGTCACCGACCAGAAGGAAGCCAGGCGCATTGCCGCCGAGATCGGCTATCCCGTGATCATCAAGGCTTCGGCAGGCGGTGGCGGGCGCGGTATGAAGGTCGCCCTTACCGAAGCCGATCTCGAGATCGCCTTGCAGACAGCCAGCACGGAGGCCGGCGCGGCCTTCGGCGACGATGCCGTCTACATCGAGAAATACCTGGAAAAGCCGCGCCACATCGAGGTGCAGGTATTCGGCGACGGCGCCGGCCGCGGCGTGCATTTCGGCGAGCGCGACTGTTCGCTGCAACGCCGCCACCAGAAAGTCTGGGAAGAGGCGCCCTCGCCGGCCCTCAACGCCGAGGAGCGCGCCCGCATCGGCAATATCTGTGCCAAGGCCATCGCCGACCTCGGCTACTCCGGCGCAGGCACCATCGAATTCCTGTACGAGAATGGCGAGTTCTACTTCATCGAGATGAACACGCGGCTGCAGGTCGAGCATCCGGTAACGGAGGCGATCACCGGCATCGATCTCGTCCACGAACAGATCCGCGTCGCCTCCGGCGGCGGGCTTTCGGTGCGCCAGGAGGACATCAAGTTCAACGGCCACGCCATAGAATGCCGCATTAATGCCGAGGACCCGCGCACCTTCACGCCTTCGCCCGGCACGATTACGCATTTCCATACGCCTGGCGGTCTCGGCATCCGCGTCGATTCCGGTGTCTATTCCGGCTACAAGATCCCGCCCTATTATGACAGCCTGATCGGCAAGCTGATCGTGCACGGCCGCAACCGCGTCGAATGCATGATGCGGCTGCGCCGGGCGCTCGACGAGTTCGTCGTCGACGGCATCAAGACGACGCTGCCGCTGTTTCGCGACCTGGTCGGCAATGCCGATATCGCCAATGGCGACTACGACATCCACTGGCTGGAAAAGTATCTGGCCAAAGAGGAATAGCGCCCGACTTGCCGCTATGATGCCGCGATGACCCGTCCTTACGCTCCCGGCTATCGCATTCCGACCGACCTGTTGCTCAAGGCCTATGCCTCGGGCGTCTTCCCGATGGCCGAGAGCGCTTCCGACCCGGAAGTGTTCTGGGTGCGGCCGGAGACGCGCGGCATCATACCGCTCGATGGCTTCCACACGCCGAAGAGCTTGCGGAAGACAATTCGCAAGCACCCGTTCGACATCCGCTTCGATTTCGATTTCGAGGCGACGATCGACGGCTGCGCCGAAAAGCGCGAGGAGCGCCGCTCGACCTGGATCAACGCGCCGATCCGCGAAGCCTATATCGAACTGCACCGTCTGGGGCACTGCCATTCGGTCGAGGCATGGCGCGAGGAACGGCTGGTCGGCGGCCTCTATGGCGTCTCGCTCGGTCGCGTGTTCTTCGGCGAAAGCATGTTCGCCCGGGAAACCGACGCGTCCAAGACCTGCCTGTATCATCTGGTCGAGCGGCTGAAGGCGCGCGGCTTTGCCCTGCTCGACACGCAATTCACCACTGAGCATCTCAAACGCTTCGGCGCGGTCGACGTGCCGCGCGTCAAATACGAGAAGATGTTGGCCGACGCGCTGAAGGGCGAAGCCGTTTTTTATCCCTGACCGGAGACCGAGCGGCCGAGCCGGCTCGACCGGTGAAAGGGGTCAGCCCTTCGCGGTTTCCATCGGCGTCTGCGAATGGAACATCATCTTCCAGCCGTTGACACGATGAACATAGCCGGTGCTAACCAACGCGGCGTAGGGCTCGCCGTTTTCTCGTGTCGCATGAGCCTCATAGGTCAGCATGATAATGTCGCTGCCGGGCTCGATGATACCCTTGAGGTCGATCTGAAGGTCGCGCCAGCGGTTCGGCTTGGTCGCGGTCTTGGCCAGATCGGCATTGTCCATTGCCTGTGCCATCTCAGGAAATGCTACCAGGCATTCTGTGTCGACATTGGCGGCGTAGTAAGCTTCGTCGCCCGTCCAGAACCCCTTTTCGAGTTCGAGCAGGTCGTCTTTGCTGGCCGTGATCCGTTTGCTGTCCGACATCAGAATATCCTCCAAGCGCATAAATGCGTCATCGTCCATGGCCCAACGCATAGTTGCCACCACGGTTCCGGAGGATCAGTTGGTGTTGGTCGCGTCAGGTTCCGTAGGGTCCGGCTGTTCGGCGGCCGGAGCAGCGGCGGGCTTTGGCTTGGACGTGTCGACCTTGGGCGTCTCGGCATTGGCCGCGTCGGGCGGCGGCACATCCGACTTCTGCTTGCAGCCCTTTAGCCAGACGTCATAGACGGCGTGCTCGACGGCGTTTAGGCCGGGGCTCTCGGCGAACATCCAGCCGGTGAAGATGCGGCGGATCTTGCGGTCGAGCGTGATTTCGTCGACTTCGACGAAGGAATCGGTCTTCGGCTCTTCATTCTCCGGCCGCGAATAGCAGATGCGCGGCGTCACCTGCAAAGCGCCGAACTGCACGGTTTCGTCGATGTAGACATCGAAGGTGATGATACGGCCGGTGATCTTGTCGATGCCGGCAAATTCGGCGACCGGATTGGTGATGCGATCGGAGATTGCGGGTGCTGCCGCAGGCGCCTGCGCCGCGGCAAACGCTGTCGGGAACATGGCGACAGCGCCAATTGCCGCCAGTCCGGCCATCGATGTCAGGCTGAAAATGTTCATGCGGAGATACCGGTGGTTTGGGCCCGGGTGATTCTGTCACGCCCAAGGCTATTCGCCGTTGTCATATCAGCAAGCAGCTAAACGCCAATTGTGGCGACAAAGGACCGGCCGGCGGTCAAGAACCAGGCGTCCACGCATCGTAGTCGCCCGTCACCTGCGGACGGTGCTGATTGGTGAGCACGGAACCCTTCGGGCGATAAGCCGCCGGTGTTCCCGTGAGGTTCGGCTCATGCGCCTTTTCCCATTCGCGCGGCCGATAGTCGTCGCTTGGCGGCGCCACATCGACGCGGTGATGCATCCAGCCGTGCCAGCCCGGAGGGATCGCCGACGCCTCCGAATAATTGGCGTAGATGATCCAGCGGCGGGTGCGGCCTTCCGAATCGACGCCGCCTTCGTAGTAGACATTGCCGGCCCCATCCTGGCCGACCTTGTTGCCGTGGCGCCAGGTGTGAAAACGGGTTCCCAGCGTCTGGCGGTTCCACCAGGTGAAAAACTGCAGAAGGAAAGTTTTCATTCAGATCCTCGCGGGCGCGCGGCGGTGGCTGTTCCCTGCTTATGGCGTCAGGCCTTGGCGAAGGCAAGGGTTTTGCGGCGCCTGCGGCACTGACGGCATGCCGAAACGCTCGGTCATTGGCCGATCCATTTCGCACCTGCGAACCGACGCTTGCCAAGCCGGCTGCGTCTTCCTAAAGCTCTCATCGCCCGCCCGGCGCTGCCGCATGACCCCGAAAATCGAAATCGATTTTCGGAAAGGATCATGCGCAAACCAAAGTGCTACAGCGTCCTTTGCGCGTCCACGGGACGCGCGGCGCTGTAGTCAACGCCGGCTGCGGGAGGTGAGGAATGGCCTTAGCTGTCGCCAGGATCAGTGCGGAGACAATACGCGCCCGCAAGGGCGGCGTGCCGGTCGTATGCCTTACCGCTTACACCTATCCCGTCGCCCGCCTGCTCGACGATCATGTCGACCTTCTCCTGGTCGGCGACAGCGTTGCCATGGTGCTGTATGGCCACAAGACCACGCTCGGCGCCTCGCTGGAGATGATGATCGCCCATGGCCAGGCCGTGATGCGCGGTTCGTCAAAGGCCTGCGTGGTGGTCGACATGCCGGCCGGCAGCTACGAGACTTCGGCCGCGCAAGCCCTTGCCTCGGCGCGCCGCATCTCTGAGGAAACCGGCTGCGAGGCGGTGAAGCTGGAAGGCGGCGTCGAAGTCGCCCTCCAGATCGCCGCAATCGTCACGGCCGGCATTCCAGTGATGGGCCATATCGGCTTGCAGCCGCAATCGGTGGAAAAGGACGGTGGCTACAAGATCAAGGGCCGCACGCCGGAGAATGTGGCCGCGCTCATGCGCGACGCCGACGCGGTCGCAAAGGCCGGCGCGTTTTCGCTGGTCATCGAAGGCACGGTCGAGACCGTTGCCGCCGACCTCACCCGGCACATTACCATTCCTACCATCGGCATCGGCGCCAGCCGCGATTGCGACGGCCAGATCCTGGTCATCGACGACATGGTCGGCCTGACGGTCGACCGGGTGCCGAAATTCGTCAAGGAATACGCCGATTTGCGCAGCGCTGTCGCCGATGCCGCGGCGCGTTATGCGGCGGAGGTGCGCAGCCGCACCTTCCCCGGGCCGGGCCACGTCTTTTCAGCCGCGAGCGACAAGGACAAGGCATGAACCGGCCCCCCATCCGCCAGCCGCTCGTCGTCGACACCGTGCCCGGCCTTCGCGCGCAGATCCGCGAATGGCGGCGCGAAGGCCTGAGCGTCGCCATGGTGCCGACCATGGGCGCTTTGCATGACGGCCATATCTCGCTGGTCGGGGCTGCGCTCGCAACGGCCGATCGCTGCGTCGTCTCCATCTTCGTCAACCCGGCCCAGTTCGCCCCCACTGAAGATCTCGACAAGTATCCGCGGCAGCTGGCCCGCGATCTCGACCGGCTGACCGAGGCCGGCGCACAGCTTGCCTTCACGCCTACGGTTTCCGAAATGTATCCGGCAGGCTTTGCGACGAAGATTTCGGTCGGCGGCCCGTCTTCTGGCCTGGAATCGGATTTCAGGCCGACCTTCTTCGAGGGCGTCGCCACGGTCGTGGCCAAGCTCTTTCTGCAAGCCCTGCCCGACTACGCCATCTTCGGCGAAAAAGACTACCAGCAGCTTTGCGTCGTCCGAAAGCTCTGCCGCGATCTTGACCTTCCGGTGGAAATCGTCGGCGCGCCAACCGTGCGCGATGCGCATGGCCTGGCAATGTCGTCGCGCAACGCCTATCTCGACGCCGCCGAGCTCGACGTCGCGCGACAGCTCAATGTCATCTTGCGCCAGACGGCGGCAGCGCTCGCGGCCGGTGCCGATGAAAACGGCGTGACCGGTAAAGCCACTGCCGCGCTTCTCGAGGCAGGCTTCGACAGCGTCGACTATGTCGCCGCGCGCGAGAGCCTGACGCTCACCTCGTGGCGGCGTGACGGCGATGGCCGCCTGCTTGCCGCGGCGTGGCTTGGCAGAACCAGGTTGATCGACAATGTGGAAGTTTACTCATTTATTCCCTGAAAAATTCCAATTCCGTTCACTTTGATTTGTATCGCAGAGCGGCCCGAGCGCTCTTAGACAACGGCTCATCAGGTACGTTCTGGCCAGCCCGTAAGCGCTCACGATACACCGAACGCCGCTGTGAGACGTTTCACAGACGTAACCAAGCCGGCTATGTTGTGTGCGACCCCAGGCAGAGACAGTGTGTGACCTGCCACTACGCTGCAATCCTTACGAGGCTCTACGTGTCTGTCCAGGCCAACATAGTCGGTCGCGCCCTGCCGCAGATCGTCGAGGCAATCTACGATTCGATTGTCGATGTCGGCCGTTGGCCATCGACGCTTGAATCAATCTGCAAATTGGCGCTCGGCCGGCTTGCCATGCTGGCGGTCGTCGATACGGCGAGAAACTCGGCCCGGTTTTCGACTTCCTGCGGCGATCCGGTTCTGCTTGAGCCGCTGCAGCGCGACTACGCCTGCGAGGTGCCCTTTTTCAAGGCGGTGCCGAAGATGGAAGTCGACATACCGTTGACCGTCGACAGCGTCTACGCCCTGCAAGGCCCTGACGCCCGCCAGAACTGGCTCGAAAGCCGCATCGTGCGCGAGTGGGTGGAACCCAACCGTCTCGACGATTTCTTCTGGGTAGCGCTGATGAAGCAGCCGGCGCGCACCGGCACGCTGATGGTGGTTACCGACAAGGACAGGCCCCAGATTTCAGCCAGGGATATCGACCTGATGTCCAGGCTCGCCCCCCATGTCCGGCGTGCGGTGACCATCGGCGACCTGTTCGAGGCCGAGCGGCGCAAGGCCGACATCTTTCGCTCGATCCTTGAGAGCCTCGACCATCCAGTGCTGATCGTCGCCGACGATATGCAGATCATTTTCGCCAATCCGGCAGCCGAAGCCCTGCTCACCGAAACCGCCTCAGTGTCCTCGGTGCGCGGCCAGCTGTCCTTCGCTTATGCCAACGCCAACACCGCCATCGGCCGCGCCGTCCAGCTCGGCACGCGCGACGAATTCGCGCTCGGACCGTCCGGCATCAACATTCCGCTGGTGAAGGCCATGTCTCCGGCGGTGGCGCATGTCATGCCTCTGGCGCGACGCGACATTTCGGCCCGCATGTCGCCGCGCGCCGCCGCGGCCATCTTCATTGCCGCCGCCGGCGCCGCATCAGTGCCGGCGCTGGAAGCGATCGCTGCGCTGTTCGGACTGACCGCAGCGGAAAAGCGTGTCGCCGGCCATGTCGCCGCCGGGCTGACACGGCGTGAAATCGCGGCTGCCAGCGGCGTCTCGGACGGCACCGTCAAATCACAGCTGGCAACCATCTTCGACAAGACCGCCACCGGCGACCAGCGAGAGCTGGAACTCCTGATGCGCGAATTGACGCCGCCGCTGCGCTCGGCCTGAAGCCATACTCGGAGCCAATCATCAAATTTTTCAACTATTTGCCGGTACGCAGGCGTAATCCACAATACCAAGCCGGCATCGTTGCAATTCGGCCAAAATCATGGTGCGGTTCTGCTCCGGTCCGGAGACGGTGCATCGTGCACGACCGGACGTGGAAAACCATTTCCTGGGCGGTCCCGAACTTGATACCGACACGAATTGAACGGCTGCTGCCTTACCTCTTCCTGCTGGCCCTGCTTTGCATCGCGCTCGCTTTCCGTCCGCTACTGCCGGTCGACGAGACGCGTTATCTCAGCGTCGCCTGGGAGATGTATCTCGGTGGACATGTCTTCGTACCGACGATGAACTTTGCGCCCTATCTGCAGAAGCCGCCGCTGTTGTTCTGGCTCATCGATCTCGTCTGGAACATCTTCGGTGTGAGCCGCGCGGCGGCGATGCTCGTCATCTTCGCTGCCTCGTCGCTGGTCATCTGGCTGACGACACTTCTGGCCAAAACCCTGTTTCCCGAGCGCCCGGAAATCGCCAGTCGCATCCCCTGGCTGGTGGCCGGCAGCACCGTCTTTGTCATCTATTCGACCCTGATCCTGTTCGACATGCTTTTGACGGCCTGTGTGGTCGCCGCACTGCTGGCGTTGCTGGGCTTCGCCAGGACCGGCAACCGCTGGCAGGCGGTGCTGGCGGGTCTCTTCATCGGGCTCGGCGTGCTGGCCAAAGGCCCGGTCGTGCTCATTCACATCGGCGCGCCCGTCCTGCTCTATCCCCTCTGGCGTGACCGGCGAGCCGGCCTTGCCCCTTTGCAGTTCTTTGCCGGAGCCGGCCTGGCAATTCTCGCCGCCCTTGTCCCGGTCGCTATATGGCTGGCGCCCGCGACCATCCTGACCAAGGGCAGTTTCGTCTACGATCTCGTCTGGAACCAGTCGGCAGGTCGGGTTACCGGAAGCCTGCACAATTCGCATGGCCGGCCGTTTTACTTTTACCTGATGCTGTTGCCGCTCATGTTCGTGCCCTGGGCCTTTATCCCCCCGGTGTGGCGGCTGAGGCCGGTTGCCCGGATACGCAGCCTGATCGACACCAAATCCCCGGATCTGCGTGCCCTGCGCCTGCTGTCGTTCTCGTTCATTGCGGTGCTGCTGGTCTTCAGCGCCATATCCGGCAAGCAGCCGCACTATGTCGTGCCGGCACTACCGTTCGCGACCATTCTGCTGGGCTATTTCATGGCCGAGATTTCAGTCGCCAGGCTGAGGGCGACGGCCTTTGTCATGCTTGCCCTTTTCGCCATCGGCCACGCCGCCGCCTCGGCGACCGTGTTCAAACGCTACGATCTCACGCAGCTGGCGAGCTTCATCGACGAACGAAAGGACGCCGACTGGGCCGTCGCTTACGACTATCAGGGCGAGGTCGGTTTCCTTGGGCGAATAGAGAAGCCATTCGAGAACGCCGACAAGCCTGAGGAATGGCTCAAGTCTCACCCCGGCGGCTACGTCATCGAAAAGCAATCGAAAGATCCGGGCACATCCGAACAGATCGCCTTCCGGCAGCCGGTGGAACGCGGCTATCTGGTCGTGCTGAAAGGACAGCACTGAGCGTTTCGTCGGGCGCCTATCCCAGCGGTTTCTCGAAGATCAGCGCCGGCAACCCCGAACCGCCGCCGCAATCGGCGGTGCTGCCGACCGGCAAAAATCCCTTCGAACGGTAGAAGGCGATGGCCGGCACGTTGGCCTCTTCCACCTCGACGCGCAACCTGTTCGCCTCGGGAAAGCTGGCTTCGACCTCGTCCAGCAAGGCCTGGCCGATGCCTTGCCGCTGGCAGGCCGGCAGTACATAGAGCTGGTTCAGCAGCACGATCTTCGCATCCGTCGTTGCGGCGGCAAAAGCCATGCCGCCGATACGCTTGCCGTCATCGGCGACCAGGAATTCCGAGTTCGGCCTTGTCAGCCGCGCCTTGAGCGAGGCGATCGAATGCCAGTCGTCGGTAATTTCGATCACCCGCTGGGCGCCATAGATCGCGTCGTAGGTTGCGTGCCAGGTTTCGACCAGCAGCGCGCGGACAGCGGCAAGGTCACGTTCGCTGGCGGTGCGGACGAACATTGTTCTATTCGATACCGAGCTTGGCCTTGACCAGATCGTTGACCGCCTGCGGGTTGGCCTTGCCGCCGGTGGCTTTCATCACCTGGCCGACGAACCAGCCGGCCATGGTCGGCTTGGCGCGAGCCTGCTCGACCTTGTCGGGGTTGGCGGCGATCACCTCGTCGACCGCTTTCTCGATGGCGCCGGTGTCGGTGACCTGCTTCATGCCGCGGCTTTCGACCAACTGGCGCGGATCGCCGCCCTCGTTCCAGACGATCTCGAACAGATCCTTGGCGATCTTGCCGGAGATGGTGCCTTCCTTGATCAGGTCGATCACGGCACCGAGCTGCTCCGGTGTTACAGGAGCATTTTCAATGCCCTTGCCGGCCTTGTTAAGCTGGCCGAGCAGGTCATTGATGACCCAGTTGGCGGCAAGCTTGCCGTCGCGGCCCGAGGCCACCTGCTCGAAATAGTCGGCGATCGGCTTTTCCGACACCAGGATCGAGGCGTCGTAGGTCGACAGGCCAAGTGAAGAGATCAGGCGCGCCTTCTTGTCGTCGGGCAGTTCCGGCAACTCCTTGGCCAGCGCGTCGACATAGGCCTGATCGAATTCCAGCGGCAAAAGGTCGGGATCGGGGAAGTAGCGGTAGTCATGCGCCTCTTCCTTGCTGCGCATCGAGCGCGTCTCGCCTTTGACGGCGTCGAACAGCCTGGTTTCCTGATCGATCTTGCCGCCATCCTCGAGGATGGCGATCTGGCGGCGCGCCTCGAACTCGATGGCCTGGCCGATGAAGCGGATCGAGTTGACGTTCTTGATCTCACAGCGCGTACCGAATTCGCCGCCGGGCTTGCGAACGGAGACGTTGACGTCGGCGCGCATCGAGCCTTCGTCCATGTTGCCGTCGCAAGTGCCGAGATAGCGCACGATGGTGCGCAGCTTGGTGACATACGCCTTGGCCTCGTCGGCGGAGCGCATGTCGGGCTTGGAGACAATCTCCATCAGCGCCACGCCGGAGCGGTTGAGATCGACATAGGACATGGTGGGATGCTGATCGTGCATCGACTTGCCGGCGTCCTGCTCCAGGTGCAGGCGCTCGATGCCGATCTCGATGTCCTCGAACTCGCCCTGCCGGTCGGGACCGACCGAAATGACGATCGTGCCTTCGCCAACGATCGGCTGCTTGAACTGCGATATCTGGTAGCCCTGCGGAAGGTCGGGATAGAAATAGTTTTTCCGGTCGAAAACCGACTTGTGGTTGATCTGCGCCTTCAATCCGAGGCCGGTGCGGATCGCCTGCTTGACGCATTCCTCATTGATGACCGGCAGCATGCCGGGCATGGCCGCGTCGACCAGGCTGACATTGGCGTTGGGCGCCGCGCCGAAAGTCGTCGACGCCCCGGAAAACAGCTTTGCTTCCGAGGTCACCTGCGCATGGACCTCGAGGCCGATGATGATCTCCCAATCGCCGGTAGCGCCGGGAATAAAACGTTTGGCATCGGGCGTGCGGGTATCGATAAGGGTCATGGTGGCCTGCGCTTTTGGCTCGCGAAAACTGCGATTTTCGCGAATTTGGGTATCGGTCTTCGCTAGTGCAAACCGCTTCGCGAGACAAGCGCCCAAAGCAGCGCAGAGCAGTGGGCTGGCCTTTTCAGCCCCTTTCGGCCGCTCGGCAACCGATAGAATGAACGCCGCCGGCCGGTATTCGGTCGGCGGTTTCTTCGTCAGGTCAGGCCGTTGCGATATAGGCCCTGATTTCGTCGGCCTCGCGCTCGACATCCTCGATGCGGCGCTTGACCACGTCGCCGATCGACACGATCCCGTCGAGCAGCCCATCCTTTTCCACCGGCAGATGGCGGAAACGGCCTTTGGTCATGATCTCCATCACCTCGTTGACCGTGTGGTTCTCGTTGCAGATCTTCACTTTCGGCGTCATCGCCGAGCGTACCGTTATATCAAGTGCGGCAGCGCCTTCCCTGGCAACGACCCGCACGATGTCACGCTCGGAAAGGATGCCGACGATCTTGCGATCGCCATTGGTGATGACCAGTGCACCGATCTTGTGGTCGGCCAGGATTCGAATGGCTTCGCTGAGCTTTACATTCGGCCCGAGCGTGAACACGTCATGGCCTTTTCTCTCGAGAATTGCCTTAACCGTCATGGCGTCCTCCTCCTCCTGCTTGGCTAGCCAGCTCCCGCCCTGACCGGCTTCACATAAGAGTGAACATCGTGCGCCGTGATCGGTTGCTTTTCAAGTGTGCCAGTGGGGTGTGCCAGTGGGGTGCGCCAATAGAGTGCGCTAGTCGGGGGTGCGCTGGTCGTCGGGGATCTCCCATTCAGGCGCCCGCCAGCGCCGGTCGAACCAGCGCAATCCGAAGAAGCCTGCGACGAGGCCGCCAATGTGCGCTTCCCAGGCGATCTGGCCGGGTTCTCCGAGCCCGAGACCGTAAAGGCCGGTGGCGAGATTGATGACCATCCAGGCGCCGAGAAAATTGACGACGCCGCGCATGCGCAAAACCATTGCGATCGGCAGCACGGGACCGGCAAAGGCCGCCCTGCCGGAGGAGCGGTCGGTACGGAACCCGAAGCGAGCCGCCGCACCCATCATGCCCGATATCGCCCCGGAAGCGCCGACCAGCGGTGCTTCGCCATATGGATGGACCGCCCAGAACAGCACCACCGCGGCCAGCCCGGTGGCGGCGAAAAACAAGGCGAACCAGAACCAGCCGAGACGGTTGGCCAGCGGCGACCCGAAGGCGGCCAGCGCAACCATGTTGATGGCAATGTGAGCAACGCCGCCATGCATGAAGGCATAGGTGAAAGGACGGGTGAAGAGGAACCAGTCGAAACCGTATTGGCCGGTGTAGAGGACCGGAATGAAGGCGCCATCGGTGAGCAATGTTATCTGCTGCTCTTCGGTCAGCACATATTGCTGCAGCAGGAAGACGGCGACGCAGATGCCGATCACCGCCAGCACCACCGGTGGCAGGTTGAACACCGGCTCGCGGCGCGGCGGCGGCGCCTCCGCGGTCTGTTCGGTCTCCAGGGGGCCGGCCGGTTCGCTCATATGCTCTGATCCAGGGATTTGCGTGTCGCGAGCATCTAGGCCATGCCCGGACAAATCACAAACTACGAATCACAAAGCGCGAATCACAAACCGCGAATCAAAAAGAAGCCGTCCAAGGTTTCCCTTGAACGGCTGGTCGAGCCCCCTGCTCCCCTAAAACTATTGACCGAAGTGCTGTTGGTCGTCGCGAAACGACCGCTTCTGGAGTGGTTTTGGTGTGCCATGGCGAGCCTGTGCGCGCAACGTAAACCGTTTGTTAACCTTAACGTCCCCGACCCGTGAACAAGTCTTAACGACGCTGGCACGCATCCTGCTCCGGAACGCATGTAGGTCATCGGAGGGCGCCCTTTCTGTTCACCGATGGGACCATCAGACGGCAGAATGCGCGGAGTTTCATAGCATGAACCAGAACGGATCAATCGCGCTGTTCCATTATTGGAATCGCCTGCGTCATGGACGTCCTGCCCCAAAGCGTTCGGAAGTCGAACCGGCCGATATCAAGGCGCTTTTGGCCGACACCTTCATCCTGGAAAGGGATACGCGCGGCGAAGCGGTGTTCCGGCTTGCCGGCACCAGGCTTTGCGCCGGCTACGGCCGCGAACTCAAGGGTTTTTCGTTCCCCTCGCTATGGCGCGAGAAGGACCAGCGGCTGGTGTCGCGCCTCATTCACGGCGTTTTCGAGCAGAAATCCGTGGTGCTGATCACTTATGAGGGGTTCAGCCGCAGCGGCCGGTCCAACCACTTCGAACTGCTTGCGCTGCCGCTCGACGGCGGCGTCGAGAACCCGCGCTGCCTCGGCGTCATCAGCGCCGTGGAAAAGCCGTTCTGGCTGGGCGCCGACCCGATCACCGACGCGCTGATCGACGCCATCCGCGTCATCGCTCCCGACAAGGAACCGATGTTCCTGAAAAACCGTCCGGAAATATCCGTTCCTTCGCTGGCTCCCACCGAACTCGAAGCGGCGGAGACCATCTCGGCGCTCGGTCGGTCGCGCCGTATCCGCCACCTCGTCGTGTTCGACGGCGGGCGCGAGCAATAGTCTCCAAGCCGGCGCTAATCTTAACTATCGGCGACCCACTTTTCTCCTTTGTTAACCTGCTTGGCTGTAGTTTTGGCCGAGATTCCACGCACGACGCGGGAATGCCAACGGGGTGTAGGCAGTCATGAGGTCAGCGGCGGTCGAATACGCACCGTCCCGCGCCGAAAGGCGTAACTTTCAGCGCGTCCGGGTCAAGATCTACGGGCGCTTCATGCTGGAGGACCGCACCGAACACCCTTGCCAGGTCGTCGATATGTCACCGGGCAATGTCGCGTTGCGCACCGAGCGCGTCGGCATGCCGGGCGAAAAAATCATTGCCTATATCGATCATATCGGCCGCATCGAGGGCGTGGTGACGCGCACCTCGCAGGACGGCTTCGCCATGACCGTCATTGCCTCGGATCGCAAGAAGGACAAGCTTGCCGCGCAGTTGACCTGGCTCGCCAACAAGCATGAACTCGACCTGCCGGAAGACCGTCGCCACGAACGCGTGGCGCCGCGCAACCCGACAAGCGTCCTGCAGCTCACCGACGGGCGCCAGTATCAGTGCCGCATCATCGACCTGTCGCTGTCGGGCGCGGCGGTCGAGATCGACGTCAAGCCGGCGCTCGGCATCCAGGTCATGCTGGGCACCATGCGTGGCCAGGTGGTGCGTCATTTCGAGGATGGCGTTGCCATCGAATTCGCCGTCATCCAACGCCCGGAAACGCTCGATTCCGAGTTCAACGCCCCGCGCGCCTGAACGATCGGCAACAAGCAGCAAAAACGAACCGGCCCTGCGCGGCCGGTTTTTTGTTGCCGGCGTTCCGCCTGCCTCTCCAGCTTGTAGCGGCACGCAGCAAATCCACGGCTCCACCCGGAAATCCGCGCCCCGACACCGCGGTTTTACGCCGAGACCCTGAACGATTTTATACTCAAATAGATCAAATTTTACGCGTATTCTATTGAGGTTTTACTCAATGTCTACTTCGGGTTTTTGCGTCAAATAAATCCAACGCTGTCATTGTCTCCTCAAACGGGGAGACTGACGAATGGCAAAGACGTGGGGCAAGCTGTTGCTCTTGGCAATGGCGATGCAGCTTTCCGCTTGGGGAACGGCGCAAGCAGCAGGACCGGCCTACATGCACACTGGCGGCCGCACGACACAGCCGGTCGGTCACTACGAATTCTGCCAGAAGCTGCCGCAGGAATGCGCTCAGCGCACGCCGAAGCAGGCGCCCGTCGAACTGACGCGCAAGCTGTGGGCGGCGATCGTCGACGTCAACAATTCTGTCAACACCCGGATCGTGCCGCGCACCGATATGGAAATGTGGGGCAAGGAAGAGGTCTGGTCCTATCCCGACAGCGGCTTCGGCGACTGCGAGGACTATGCGCTGGAGAAGCGCCGCGAATTGATGGCGCTTGGCGTTCCCGCCGGCAATCTCTTGATGACCGTAGCGCGCCAACAAAATGGCGACGGCCATGCGGTGCTGACCGTGCGCACCAGCCTCGGCGAGTTCATCCTCGACAATCTGGAGTCCAAGGTGCTGTCCTGGACCGACACCGACTACACCTACCTGAAGCGCCAGTCCGACCAGAATTCCGGCGTGTGGGTGACGATCAACGACGGCCGCGCCGACGCGGTTGCCAGCGTCCGCTAAAACGCCATCACAGAGGTCAAGCACATCGAATAATGCGACGTGCCTAACGAGAAAGCCCGGTCGAGTCCCCACCCTCCCCGTCCCCAACGACCGGGTTTTAAGGAGCCGGCCCCGTCCCCGGGCCGGCTCCACCATTTCAGACCATGATCCCGAGCCGAAGGACCGCGTCAGCGAAAGCGAGAAACGATTTTTGCTGCGCTGACCTGCCGTTCGGAAAAGATCAACGTCAAACATTAATAGAGTTCAGGCCTTCTTCAGCCCGGCCTTGAAGCGCTTGCCATTGGCGACATAGTGCGCGGCCGAGACGCGCAGCCTGGCAACCGCGGCATCGTCCAGCGTCCTGATCACCCGCGCGGGCGAGCCGACGATCAGGCAATTGTTGGGGAACTCCTTGCCCTCGGTGACCAGTGCGCCGGCGCCGACCAGCGAGTTCTTGCCGATCCTGGCGCCGTTGAGCACTATGGCGCCCATGCCGATCAGGCTGTTGTCGCCGATCGTGCAGCCATGCAGCAAGGCGCGGTGGCCGATCGTGCAGCCCGGCCCGATCGTCAGGGGAAAACCGGGATCGGTGTGCATCACCGTATGTTCCTGGACATTGCTGTCGGCGCCGATGACGATCGCCTCGTTGTCGCCGCGGATGACCACGCCAAACCAGAAGCCGGCATTGCGACCGACGCTGATGTCGCCGATCAACGTCGCGTCCGGCGCGATCCAGTTGCTGTCGGGATCCTCGAAACGGGGCGCTTTTCCGTCGATTGCATAGGTCGGCATTTGCAGTCTCCGATTCGTCGCAGGCCGGGACAAACCCTAGAACAATCCTAGGAAAACCGCGTAGCGGTTTCCCCCAGCAATTGCCTCAAGGCAAATACCGCGCCAGCGATTCCACCAAAAGCTGAAGCGCACCAGGAGAGCCAATGCCCCAGGAGGCAATGGCGATCAGCACGATGCCCAGCGTCAGCGCCCAGGCGATCACCGTGCAGCCGCAGGACACCAGCATCAGCGTCGAAATGCGGCCCTCGCGCCGCGCATCGAGCGCATCGTTGGCGAGCATGAACGGCCCGGCGCAAGCGGTCGCGGCCAGCGAGCGCAGGATGTACGCCGGCGACACATAAGGCTCGGCAAAGGCAAGCCGGCGGCCCGCCGCCAGTTCCATCACGGACCCAGTAAGCCCGCAGGCGGTGAGGCCGACGGCGAAAGCGAAGAGAACGGGCAGTAGCAGGCTCATCTTTACCTTCCGTTTACCATGAAATCGCACAGTCGCGTCCAGCGCAGCAAGAGCCATGCCGCGGCATGTGTGCCGCCCAGGGATAGAGGGCGGCGACTATGGGGATTGCGATGAAGCAGGCAGCGACCGCAGAAGAGTTCAACGTCGTCGATTCCGTGCTGATGAAGCGGGTGTTCTATGCTTTTGCCGCATTGGCGCTGCTGTCGCTGGCGATCAGCCTTGGCGGAAAATGGTTCGGCCGCTCGATCGCCATGGCCGGCTACACCGACGACACCACGGTCCACAGGGTAGTGATCGGCAACAATGTCATTGCCGTGCCGGCCAACGCCATCCGCTTCCTGCAGGCGCGGCGCGACGGCATCGCTTCGCGCCTCGACCTCTATCTGCGCTATCCCCAGATGGACGGCTACAGCGAAGCCGCCCGCGACGATTTCAACCACACGGGGGCCGCCAAAAACATCATCTTCCTGTCGTTTGAACCGCAGATGATGTCGCGCGACATGAGCGGCCGTTTCGCGCCGATCTATAGCGCGCTCATCAGCCAGCCCGGCGCGCCCGGCCCCGGCGGCACGACGATTTACGGTTTTACGGAAAAATCAGGCTATCTCAACGAGGTGCTCGCGGTCGCCGGCCGGGCCGGCAAGGACCCGTTCGTCGCCCGCTGCCTGAGCGGACCGAGCGCTGAGGAATCGCTGGCGCCCTGCGAGCGCGACATCCAGGTCGGCGACAGCCTCAGCCTGACCTACCGCTTTCCCCGGGAGTTGCTGGGCAACTGGCCGGCGCTTGACGCCGCTATCGTCGCCGAGGCCACGCGCGTCTTAAAGACCGCACGGTAGCGGCCCTCTGCTTTTGTCATACACGGGCGCGAAGCCGCGCGGACCCGAGGATCCGTTCCATGCCCTTAAGGCAGCGAAGCGGTGCAGAATTACTGTTGGGAAGCAGCAGAGGCAGTTCTGGACCGCCACATTCCTGAGCCGAGGCCCGGAATGTATCCCAGGGTCTCAGCGACGCCGCTGTGCGGCTGCTTCTCCCCGGGATGACGATGGCGCAGGTGGCTGCCGCCAATCGCCGAAGTCCGTAGCCCTCTGGGCTCAGGCCAGATCGATGTCGAGGATCGCCATCGAGAAATTATAGTCGCCGTCGTCCTCGTCCTTGAAGACGATGCCGAGGAACTCGTCGCCGACATAGACCTCGGCCGAATCTTCCTTGCGCGGCCGCGCCTTCACCTCGAGTTTGGGATTCTGGAAGACGCGCTTGAAATAGGCGTCCAGCTTTCTGATTTCGTCCGGCTTCAAAAGTCTTCTCCGATCGTCGGGCTTGCTCGTTGGAACGCGCTTCTGGCACGTCGACAATGGCGATGTAAAGGCAAGCCGGCTGGATAGAACGCGAACCCTGGGGCCGGATGATTTCAGGTCGAATCCAAATCCGCCTCTAAATCAAGGAGGTAGAGCATGATGTCGTCCGAAAACCGCCTCACACTTTTCGGCATCATGCTTCAGAGGCAACGGCGCCGGCAACCGGACTTCAGTCCGGCGCGCCGGGTGTTGCAAATCAGATGTCGAAGCTGACGACCTGGTCCATCGATTGCGACGGCAAAAGCTGGTCCATCTGGCGCGAAGGCTGGTCGCAGCCGGTCTCGCCGACGACGCGGGCCGGTACGCCGGCAACCGTCTTGTTGTGCGGCACCGGCGACAGCACGACCGAGCCTGCCGCGATCTTCGAGCAATGGCCGATCTCGATATTGCCGAGAATCTTGGCGCCGGCGCCGATCAGTACGCCGTAACGGATCTTGGGGTGGCGGTCGCCGCCGGCCTTGCCCGTGCCGCCCAGCGTCACGCCGTGCAGGATCGACACATCGTCCTCGATCACCGCCGTCTCGCCGACGACGAGGCCGGTGGCGTGGTCGATGAAGATGCCCTTGCCGATGCGGGCGGCCGGGTTGATGTCGGTCTGGAACACCGAAGACGAGCGGCTCTGCAGATAGAGGGCGAAATCCTTGCGGCCCTGATTCCACAGCCAATGGGCCAGCCTGTGCGTCTGGATGGCGTGGAAACCCTTGAAATAGAGCACTGGCATGATGAAGCGGTCGCAGGCCGGATCGCGGTCGTAATAGGCCTGGATGTCGACACGCACGATCGACGACCATTCCTTGTCGTCGGCCAGCATCGACTTGAAGGTCTGGCGGATGAGGTCGGAACCGATGTCTTGATGTGCAAGCCGCTCGGCGAGCCGATGGATGACCGCCTCCTCCAGGCTCTCCTGGTTGAGGATTGTCGAATAGAGGAACGCCGCCAGAAGCGGGTCGCGATTGACCGCTTCCATCGCCTCGTCGCGGACCGAACGCCAGATCGGATCGACCGGCTGGACCATTGTGGGGCGGGAAATGCTGATGCTGTTCATCGACGTCTTGTCCTGCGTCCTGGCCGCTTGCCTATTCTCCGGCGGCACATATAAGCCAGATCATAGCACGATTGAACTCAATTTTCCTTAGTGCTCGGTGAAATGGATTTGGTTCACGGAAATTCAAGCCGCCATGGAAAACGAACCCTTGATCGACGCTCCGCTGAAACGCGCGCTCTCCGCGCTCTATCAAGCTCCGGATCGCCACTATCACAACCTCGCCCATATCGAGGCGTTGCTGGCGCTGGCGGACGAATATCGAGCATCGCTGCATGATTCCGGCGCCGTCGAAGCCGCAATCTGGTTCCATGACGCCATCTATGACAGCCGCGCCAAGGACAACGAGGCCAGGAGTGCGGCACTTGCGCAGGACAAACTTGGCGCCCGCACCGATCCGGAGCGCCTCGGCCGCATCGCGGCGATGATCGTCGCCACCGCCACGCATGAACTGCCCAGCCTTCAACCACGGGGCCTCGCCGATGAGAACGCCCTCCGCGACGCAGCGCTTTTCCTCGACATGGACCTGGCGATCCTGGGTGCGTCACCCGGCGCTTTCGACGCCTATGAACAAGCGGTCCGACGCGAATATGGCTGGGTCGAGGAGCCGATGTGGCGCGCCGGCCGCGGCGTGATTCTCAAGACTTTCCTCGCGCGCCAGCATATTTTTCACTCGCAGGAATTCCGCCAGAGGTTCGAGCCCCAGGCCAGGCAAAACATGGCGCGGTCGCTCGAAACGCTCAAACCCTAATCCGGAAAGGTCTCAATGCGCTGCGCATAGGCTTTGAAACCGGCGCGCCGGTAAACCGCTTGCGCGCCAGGGTGATCGAAGGTGTCGGTGTGAAGCCAGACCCTTTGCGGCGCATGCAACCAGACGGCGCGAAGCGCCTGGTCGAGCAGGAATGGCCCAAGCCTGCGGCGGTGGAAGACGGGGATCAGCCCGAAATGAACCAGTTCGACCTCAGGCTGGCCGACGCCGTTGAATTCGCACAGGCCAGCGGCCACGCCCTCGACGCGCAGCACGTGGATATGTGTCGAGGGCAGCGCCAGCAGGCGCTCGAGGTCTTCCGCCGGCATGCGCAGCCGCTGGTCCCATTGCACGGGCTCGCCGACCGCGTGGTAGAGGCTGATATAGTCGGCCACATCAAGTGTTTCACGCGCCACCGTGGCGCCCGATAGCGGGCAGTCGAAAGCCGGCGCCGAATTCGGTTCGCGCATGTCCATATAGGTGACGAGAAGGTCAACCAAAGCGGCACCGCCTCCGGCTGCAAGCCAGACGAAGATCGATCACCTGAAGGCGCCAACGGACTTGGTGGCCGCCCAAACAAAGAACAGGCCGATCACCAACGACAGCCCGTTGAGGATGATACCGACGATGCCGAGGACACGATTGTCGTTTGAACGTCCCAGTGCCATCAAGCCAAAAACCACGCCGGTGATGTGCGCCAGCGGCGCCGCAACGAGAAACACCAGCAGAAAAACCCCGCCGAGGACGTTTTGAGCGGCCAGCGACGCCTCGCCTGGCATCAACGCCAGCGTGACCACCGCCGCAAAATCCATTGCGAACGCCAGCAGGGCCAGGATCACCGAGCGTTTGCCCAAGCTGCTCCGCCCCGCCACGCCGGGCATTGCTATCGTGCTTCTTCCCCATCCGGCCATTACTCGTCCCCGATCAGGTGAAAGCGCCGATCGTCGATGCCATTGCCACAAGCAGCAGGAAGCCAACCGCCAGGGAGCCGCCGTTGAGCAGGATGCCGACGACCCCAAGCACGCGGCTATCGTTCGAACGCACCAGCGCCATCAGCCCGAAAATCAATCCGGCAATATGCGCCAACGGCCCTGCCAGCAGGAAAACCGCCATGAAGAAACCCGTGGCGATGTTCTGGGCACGCTCGGATGCGTGGGTCGGAAGCGCCACCATTGTGGTCAGCGCCATCACACCGGCACCGAAGGCGAGCAGCGCCAGGATGACGGAACGCTTGCCGAACTTGCTTGTCACGACGGCGCCCGGCAGAGCGTCGGCGCTTCTTCCCCATTGTGCCATTGTTTGCCACCCCTCGCCGGCCGCCCAATCCATATCGCCCGAAAATCGCTTACCGGTTAAAGCGGATTTTCGGCATAAAACTCCAAAACCCGCTGCTTGAAGGTCTTGTCGCCCACAGCCAGCATATGGTCGCGGCCGTCTATGTGAAACACCTTGGCGTTCGGCATCAGCGCGGCGAGCTCGTCGGGCGAGCCGCCGATATCGTCTGTCGTCCCGACCGCAATCAGCGTTGGTTGGGCGATGCGCGTCATGTCGTCTTCGCTGAGCAGTTCGCGCGACGTGGCGATGCAGGCGGCCAGCGCGCGGCGGTCGCTGCGCGTCTGATCGGCAAAGGCGCGAAACGAGCGACCGCGCGGATGGCTGGTGGCGGCCGGATCGTTGGCCAGCAGCGCCTCGGCGATCGGATCCCAGTCGCCGACGCCGTCGACCATGCCGATCCCGAGCCCGCCGAAGACAAGCGTCGCCACCTTGTCGGGATCCGACAGTGCCAGGAACGCCGCGATGCGCGCGCCCATCGAATAGCCCATGACATGCGCGCGGCCGATGCCAAGATGGTCGAGCAGGGCCGCCGCGTCCGAGCCCATCTTGGCCGGGGTGTAGTCGGCCTCGTCATAGCTTTTCGACGACGAGCCGTGGCCGCGATTGTCGAAGGCGATGGCGCGATAGCCGGCATCGTTCAGCGTCTTGAACCAGCCGGGCGATACCCAGTTGACATAGTGGCTGGAGGCAAAGCCGTGGATCATCAGCACCGGATCGCCCGCCCCCGACGCCGGCTGGCGGTCGAGGAAGGCGAAGTCGAACCCGTCATGGGAGAAGAATTGCATCGGGAGCGGCTCAGCCGGCGCCGGGCATGGGCGCGTTGCCCTTGTCCGATGGCGGCATGCCGGGGCCGGACACCGTGCCGACGGCCGGATGGCGCAGCAGATCGCCATAGTCGATGCCGTTTTTGGCGGCGGTGCCGGCCTTGAGCTCCAGCACGAAGCGCACTGGCACACCCGGCGAGATGACTGCATCGGACAATGGAGTGCCGTGCTTGACGGCCCGGACCTTGCCGTCCTGTCCAACAAAGATCAGGTCGAGCGGCATCGGCGTGTTGTGCATCCAGAAGCCGACCTGCTTCTGCATCTCGAAGACGAACAGCATGCCATGATTGTCGGCCATATCCTGGCGATACATCAGGCCGGCCTCGCGTTCCGAGTCGGTGTCGGCGACTTCGATCGAAAAGGATTTATCGCCGCCTTTCGTCGCCACGACCAAGGGTGTCGGATCGACGGGAAGGATCATCGCCTGACCGCCGGCGATCGTCTGCTGGGATGCGGTCGGCTGCCCGGAATAGAAGTAAGCGCCTGCGGCTACCGCAACGATGACGCAGAGCGCGCCCGCTGTCAGCCAGTTCCTGTACGCCATTGGAAATCCTCGACCAAAGACCATGATCCCTAAAAGTGGTCTCAGGTATTCGGATAAGATCGTGGTGAAACCAAGAAAAACGCCGTCCTGACTTCCTCAGGAAGGCTCGCGTCCTAATGCGCGACCGGCAAGGTGCCCATATCGGGGTGAATCTCGGCAGCCATGAGGCCCTTGTCACCGCGTCCGAAACGCACCAGCACGACCTGTCCGGGCCTGAGCTCGGTGATGCCATAGCGGCGCAGCGTCTCCATATGGACGAAGACATCCTCGGTGCCCTCGCCGCGCGTCAGAAAGCCGAAGCCCTTGGTGCGGTTGAACCACTTGACCAGCGCCCGCTCGAGCCCGCTTTCCGGCGTCACCGCCACATGGGTGCGCTGTTCCTGCATCTCAGCCGGATGGACCGCGGTGGTGGTGTCCATGGACAGCACCCGGAACGCCTGCAAACCACGGTCGCCATGCTTGACAAGGCACACGACACGCGCGCCCTCCAATGCCGTCTGAAAACCGTCCTTTCGAAGGCAGGTGACATGGAGGAGGATGTCGCCCGAAGAACCGTCATCGGGTAGTATGAAACCGTAGCCCTTGGCCACGTCGAACCATTTGATGGCGCCGGCGATTTCGACAAGGTCGGCGCTATCGCCGCCACTGTCGCGCTTCAGGGCGCCGTCAAGGTTCTCATCCCGCCTCGTGAAAGAGGCCTTATCCCCCATAAGAACGCCCCCTTTTTTCAAGAAAACCGCAAGTGATTCTTGACATTAGATTAACACCGCCGCTTCCGGGGTGTGCAAGACCTGCCGTGCCTTTTTTCACGGTTGAATACAGGAATAGCTGACTTGTTGTTTGCCGGCGTCGCTGCCGGCAGCAATGACGATCCATCAAGGCGGTCAACCGGTCGGCAATTTGCAAGGGATTTTGCCGAAATCGGCAACCACTTGTGTCCGGCGCTTTTGTCAGAGCAATCTGATTTTTCCAAAACCGGTGACCACTTTTCCAGTCCGATGCTCGTTGCCCTTCGGCGGGGTGGACCTTATGTTGCCTCGCAACCCAAACATCCCCGAGGAAATCCCATGCGCTACCTCCACACAATGGTCCGTGTCGCCGACGTCGATGTCTCGCTTGATTTCTACTGCAACAAGCTCGGCCTTAAGGAAGTGCGCCGCTACGAAAACGAGCAGGGCCGCTTCACGCTGATCTTCCTCGCCGCCTCCGAGGATGTAGAAAGCGGCATCACTGAGAAGGCGCCGCTGATCGAACTGACCTACAATTGGGATCCGGAGGAGTACAAGGGCGGCCGCAATTTCGGCCATCTCGCCTATGAGGTCGACGACATCTACGCCACCTGCCAGCATCTGATGGACAATGGCGTCATCATCAACCGGCCGCCGCGCGACGGCAACATGGCCTTCGTCAAGTCGCCGGACGGCATCTCCTTCGAACTGCTGCAGAAGGGCCCGGCCAAGCCCAAGGCCGAGCCGTGGGCATCGATGCCGAACACCGGCACCTGGTAGCGATCACGCATCTTGAGCGAGGCGGCCGCGCCGACAAGCCGGCCGCCTTTGCCATTTCAACCAACGGCACCTATTTACCTGCCTGTCGCGCCAGCCAAGCAAAGCCAGTGCCTCATCCAGGAGAATTCATTTATGCCGACCAGCCGTGCCGATCTCACCACCGCGTATGCCAGCCGCTATTTGCAGCAGTTGTGCACTGGGCGCACAAATTTCCCGTCGAGTTCGATCCGAACCACGGCACCATCGATCTGTCGCTCGGCCGCACGGTTCTCGATGCCGATGCGGCAGCGCTGCATATCACGGTGTCGACGGATGAAAGCGGATCGCTGGAGCGCATGCAGAGCGTCGTTGCCGATCACATCAAGCGCTTTGCCTTCCGCGAGGAGCTGACTTTCGAGTGGAAGCAGGCTCCGGCGACCTGACCTCAGATCAGGCGCGACGGCGAACACCGGAAGCTAGCAGCCCCCCAGATCCAAATAAAGCTATGGCGTCGCATGGTAGCGACGCCATCTGAACTTTCGGAGCGGCCGATCGATCAGAACTTGTAATTTAGGCCGATCTTGATCGTATGGGCGTCGATCTTCACCCTTGCGTCGTTGCCCTCGATATCTGTCAAACGGACCTTGCCGGAGTCGAAGTACTGGTATTCCAGCTTCGTGGTCCATTTGTCGGCGAAGGCCCATTCGACACCGCCACCGATCGTATAGCCGAAGCGGCCTCCGCTCCTCGATGCGCTGCTGTCCGGGTCGGGCACCCCGTCAAAATCGAAAGTATCGCCATAACTCAATTTGTAGTGAGTCGCCGCCGCGCCGCCCTTGTTGTTTAGCCGAGGCTTAATTACCATCGCGACCGCAACGCAGAAGCGGTTCAAAGCGAACGCGCTATCTGCAGCAGCGCCAGCACCGAGCGCCAGTTGCGCGCGGTGCCGGGCACTTTCAGCACGCGCGGGATGAGATTGGCGAACACCGATTTGCCGAGCCCGTCCGGCGCCTTGAGGTAGAGCACGTCGTCCCTGACCTCGAAGCTTTCCGGGCCGGTGCATTTTTCGGCAAGCCTGGCGATCTCGTCCGCCGTCGGCTGGCGCTCCAGCGTGTAGGCGTGAAGCTTGGTCGGATCGCCGGCGACTTCCGGATAAGGATTCTCCTTCACCAACCGTTCGAACCAGGAGAGATCGCGCACCATGATGCGCGAGTGAAAGCCCCATTTTTTCTCGAACGCCATTTCGATCTGTTTCGCCAGCGTGGCGGCGTCGCCCTTCTTGGTCCGGAACACGACATTGCCGCTCTGCACATAACTGGCGACATCGGTGAAGCCTAGCGCCTCGAATAACGCCCGCAACTCCGCCATCTGGACGATGCGGTTGCCGCCGACATTGATGCCGGAAAACAGTGCGACGAAGACCACCCTTCGCTCTTCGAGCTTCGGGTGGCAGGCTGTACCGCTCATATGATGAACCCGGCCAGGGTCTCGTTGTCGGTGATGTCCTGATAGTGCACGCCCTCGGCCTCGAAATTTGCCCTCAGCAGATCGAAGTTACGCCGGTCTTTGGTTTCGATGCCGATAAGCACAGAGCCGAAATTGCGTGCCGATTTCTTCAGATATTCGAAGCGGGCGATATCATCGTCGGGACCGAGCAGTTCGAGGAAGTCGCGCAGCGCGCCCGGCCGCTGCGGAAAGCGGATGACAAAATATTTCTTCAGCCCCTCGAAGCGCAGCGCCCGCTCCTTCACGTCGGGCAGCCGCTCGAAATCGAAATTGCCGCCCGACACCACCGCGACGATGGTCTTGCCGCGGATTTCCTTGCGCGAAAAATCCTTCAACGCGTCGATCGCCAAGGCACCGGCCGGCTCCAGCACCACACCTTCGATGTTGAGCATCTCGATCATGGTGGCGCAGAGCCGGTTCTCAGGGATCAGCCGCACCGCCTGAGCGGCGAACTCCTTGAGGTGGCGCAACGGCTCGCGGCCGATCTCGGCCACCGCCGCGCCGTCGACGAAATTGTCGACATTGGCGAGCCGGACGCGCTTGCCGCTGGCGAGGCTCTGATGCAGGCTCGGCGCACCGGCCGGTTCGCAAAAGACGTAGCGCGCGTCACGTTGCTGATCGGCGAAATAGTGCGTCACCCCCGCGGCCAGGCCACCGCCGCCGACCGGCAGCATGATGATGTCGGGCATGCGCGCGCCTGGCATCTGGCCGGCGATCTCATAGGCGACCGTCGCCTGCCCCTCGATAATGTCCTTGTGGTCGAAGGGCGGCACCATATGCGCGCCGGAACTTTCGGTGAATTCGAAGGCGGCGCGGTAGCAGTCGTCGAAGAAGTCGCCGACCAGCCTGATCTCGACGAAATCGCCGCCGAACAGCCGCGTCTTGTCGATCTTTTGCTGCGGCGTCGTCACCGGCATGAAGACCACGCCCTTCTTGCCGAAATGGCGGCAGACGAAGGCAAAGCCCTGCGCATGGTTGCCGGCCGAGGCGCAGACGAACAGCTCGGCCTCGTTGCCGGCGGCAAGCGCCTTGCGGAAAAAGTTGAAGGCGCCGCGGATCTTGTAGGAGCGCACCGGCGAAAGATCCTCGCGCTTCAACAGCACCCGAGCCCCCGTCTTCTTCGACAGATAGTCGTTTTCCTGCAGCGGCGTTTCGGGAAAGATCTCGCGGATCGCGGCTGCGGCGGTGGCGACACGGGAGGAGAAACTGTTCATGGCGCCGTCACCTCTGGATCGAATGGTTCGAAGGCGAAGCCTATTGCACAATTCGCCGTTTGCAGCCACCGATGCGGCGCGGCCGCTTTGACGCGCCAGCAGGAAATCCATTGGAGCCATCTTCATGCCTGTTTCGGCTGTCGCCCTGAAGACCGTAGACCTTCCTGAATTCGCCGAGCCGACCGTGATGCCGCTGCTTAAGCGCCAGACCTACGAAGCGCGCATCGAGGCTCTGCTGGCGCGCGGCGCCGAAGCCGGGCTCGACGGCTTTGCCGTCTATGGCGACCGCGAGCACGCGGCCAATGTCGCCTATCTCAGTGGTTACGATCCGCGTTTCGAGGAGACGTTGCTGGTCATCGTCCCCGGCAGCCAGCCAAAGCTTCTCGTCGGCAATGAGGGCTGGGGCTATGCCGAAATCTGCGACGGGCCTTACGAGCGCGTCCTCTACCAGACCTTCTCGCTGCCGGCGCAGCCACGCGACCGCTCGGCCTCTCTATCCGACACGCTTGCCGCCTGCGGCCTGAAGGCCGGCCAGAAAATCGGCGCCATCGGCTGGAAGCCGTTCGGCGCCGGCGATGGCGGCTTTGGCGAGACGACGCTCGACCTGCCGTCCTTCATCGCCGATACGCTGCGCACACTGGCCGGCGACAGAGGCGCGGTGGTCAACGCCGCCAACCTGTTGATGAACCCATCCGACGGCCTACGCGCCATCAACGAGGCAGACCAATTGGCGTCCTTCGAATTCGCCGCGACCTTTTCCTCGCAGGGCCTGCGCAACGTGCTTGGGAATATTGAGCCCGGCATGAGCGAATTGCAGGCCGCGCGGCTGATGGGGATCAACGGCCTGCCCCTGTGCTGCCACCCGATGCTGTCCGCCGGCAGGCGTGCGCCCTACGGCTTGCCTAGCCCGCGCCTCGACATCATCAAGCGCGGCGATCCCGTCACCATGGCCTATGGCATCCAGGGCTCGCTCAACGCCCGCGCCGGCTTCCTGGTCGAGAGCGCGGCCGAACTGCCGCGCGAGATAAGCGACTATGTCGAACAGCTGGTAGCGCCCTATTTCGCCGCCGTCGTCGACTGGTACGAGACCATCGGCATAGGCGTTGCCGGCGGAGCGCTTTGGAAAGCCGTGCATGACCGCATAGGCGACCCGTTCTTCGGCGTCTCGCTCAATCCCGGCCATCTCGTCCATATGGACGAATGGATGCATTCGCCGGTGTTTTCCGGCTCGGACATCAAGCTGCAATCGGGCATGGCGCTGCAGGTCGACATCATTCCGGCGACCGGAACCAGCTATTTCACCACCAACATCGAAGACGGTATCGCGCTTGCCGATGAGTCCCTGCGCGAGGAGATCGCGGCCCGCTATCCCGAGGCATGGCGCCGCATCGAGGCGCGCCGCGCCTTCATGGGCGATGTGCTCGGCATCAGGCTCAAGCCCGAGGTATTGCCCTTCTCCAACATCCCTGCGTTCCTGCCGCCATTCTGGCTTTCGCGCAACAGTGCGATGGCTGTGACCCGACGCTGACCACATTTCGGCTGGACACGACTTACTTCTGCCGCACTCTCACTGTCCGGGAGGTGTCGCGGAGGGTAGACGGGCCGAGGGTAGACAGGCCTTTGGGCCTCAAAGTGAATTCTATGTGAATTCATCTTTCGATTGGAATTTTTGACGTGCGTTTGAAGACGATTTGCATTCTTGCACTTGCCCTGTTGATCGCCGGCTGCGGCGGCCGCAAAACCGAGGAACTGCTCGGCAGCGCCGTCATGTCCACGCCGGTGACCGAAATCTCGGGCAATCACTCGATCTTCATTGCCACCACACGCAAGAAATCCGACGATCCCAACAAAGTTTTCGACGGCGAACGCTCGGCGACGCTGAACTACGCCCGCGTCACCGTCACCGTTCCCGGCATCCACCAGACCGGCCAGATCGAGCGCCGCTCGCGCGGCAGGTCCAACGACCCAGCGAAGTACTTCATGGCCTCCGAGGTCGTCGGCTACGATGCGCAGCCGAAATTCTCCAGTGCGCTCAATGCCGACATTGCCGCGCGCGGCGGCCGCGTCATGGTCTTCGTGCATGGCTACAACACCGGCTTCGACGACGCGGTCTACCGCCTGACCCAGATCGTCCACGATTCCGGCTATCCCGGCACGCCGGTGCTGTTTTCCTGGGCATCCGGCGCCAGAACCACCGACTATGTCTATGACAAGGAAAGCGCCAGCGCCGCCCGCGATCAGCTGGAGGTGACATTGCGCATGCTGCAGCAGTCCGGCGCGCGGCGCATCGACATCGTCGCCCACTCGCTCGGAACCTGGGTGACCATGGAAACGCTGCGCCAGATGGCCATCACCGGCGACCGCGATCTCGGCGGCAAGCTCGGCGATGTCGTGCTGGCCTCTCCCGACATCGACGTCGACGTCTTCAAGAGCCAGATGCGCCGCTACGGCAAGCCGGACAAGCCGTTCATCCTGCTGCTCTCCGACGACGACCGGGCGCTGCGGCTCTCAGGCCTGATCGCAGGCTCGCGGCCACGCGTCGGCGACTACAAGGATGCCGCCGACCTCGCCGCTTATGGCGTCACCGTGGTCGACCTCTCCAAGGTCAAGGGAGGCGACAGCTTCAACCACACCAAATTCGCCGACAATCCCGAACTGGTGAAGATGATCGGCCAGCGGCTGCGCGAGGATGACGGCTTTGCCAGCGACCAGACGGTGACCGACCGTATCAGCGCGCTCGGACAATAAGGCTGTCGCCTTGCGGCGACCGTCGCCGCGTGAGGTCGCGAATGCCGCTCGGCCCGATCACTTTCAACTGGACCGGGCCGGTCTCTGCCTCTACGACATTGAAATCGGCGCCAATGCGCCAGCGGGAGCCCGCTTGAACGAGCGATGGAAGACTGTCCTGGTCCTTGCGTTCGCGCTAGCTGCCGCCGGCTGCGCCGGCCCCAACACCCATGACCTGTTGAACGAGACGACGGTTTCGGTGCCTGCCTCCGACATCGCGGCCACCCACGAAATCTTCGTCGCCACCACCCGCAAGCAGGCGACCAAGGACCCACGCCAGGTGTTCGATGGCGATCGCTCGCTGACCACCAGCTACGCCCGCGTCGACGTCACCGTGCCGAAGGTCCACCAGGTCGGCGCCATCGAGCGCGCCAAGGGCTCGGCCAATTCGAACCCGGCCAAGCAATTCACCGCCACCGACGTCGTCCACTATGGCGACGCCTCGCAATTCGCCAAGGCCGTCGGTGCCAACATCACCATGAATGGCGACCGCGCGCTGGTCTTCGTCCACGGCTTCAACAACGGCTTCGACGATGGGGTCTACCGGCTGACGCAGATCGCCCACGACACCGAATATCCGGGTACGCCGATCTTGTTTTCGTGGGCTTCGAGCGGCAAGACCACGGGCTATATCTACGACAAGGACAGCGCCAACGCCGCGCGCGACGACCTCGAGGCGACGCTCAGGATGCTCGCCAAGACAAAGGTCAAGAGCATCGACATCATCGCGCATTCGATGGGAACCTGGGTGACGATGGAAGCGCTGCGCCAGCTCGCCATCACCGGCGACCGCGATCTCGACGGCAAGCTCGGCCGTGTCGTCCTGGCATCGCCCGATATCGATGTCGACGTCTTCAAGAAGCAGATGATCCGCTACGGCAAGCCCGACAGGCCGTTCGTCATCCTGCTTTCCGCCGACGACCGTGCTCTGAGACTGTCCAGCCTGCTATCCGGCGACAAGCCGCGCGTCGGCGACTACGGCAACGCCGCCGACATTGCCAGCTACGGCGTGGTCGTGGCCGACCTCAGCCAGATCAAGGGCGGCGACCGCCTGAACCACGCCAAATTCGCCGACAACCCGTTCCTGGTGCAATTGCTCGGCGACCGTCTGCGCGCTCCAGCCGGCCTGGCATCGGACGAACCCACGCAGGGTCAGATCGACAATCTCGGCCGAGGCCTCGGCAAGGCAGTCGGATCCGTCGCCGAGATCATCATCACCACGCCATTCAAGGTGCTGACCATCGCCACCGGCGGATGAGAGCCGGGGCTGATCTCAGATAAACAAACCGACCTTCTGGAACGTCGTCACGTCGATCAGGCCGACATCGGAAATCCTGAGTTCCGGGATGACGACCAGCGCCAGCAGCGAGTGCTGCATGTAGGCGTTGTTGAGCGAGCAGCCCATCTTGCGCATTGCTTCGGTGAGTTTCTCGGCCTTGGCCGCCACGATTTCGGCGCGCTCGTCCGACATCAGCCCGGCGATCGGCATTTCGACAAGCGCCAGTTCCTTGCCCTTCGAAAACAGCACCACGCCCCCGCCGACCTCGCCCAGCCGGTTGACGGCCAGCGCCATGTCTTCCTTGTTGGTGCCGACGCAGATGATGTGGTGGGCATCATGTGCGACGCTCGACGCCATGGCGCAGTCGCCCATATAGCCGAAGCCTGAGACGAAGGCATTGGTGACGCCGCCGGTGCCGCGGTGGCGCTCGACCAGCGCGATCTGGCAGATGTCGTTGCGGCGGTCCATGGCGACCAGCCCGTCCTCGACCGGCAGGTCGGCCTCCAGCGCCCGCGTCGGCGCCTGGTTTTCGATCACGCCGATGACCCGCACCCGCACCTCGTTGGCGCCCTTGGGCGCCGCAATGTCGAAGTCGCCTGGCTTCAGCTTCTTGCCGAGCTTGACGGTGTTCTTCGCCGATTTGGGGTAATCATAGGCCGGAATGTCGATCTCGAGCTTGCCGCCCTTGGCCAGCCTGATACCGCGGCCATAGACCTCGTCGATGGTCATGGCGGCAAGATCGGAGACGATCAGCAGATCGGCCAGCCGTCCCGGCGCGATCGAGCCCAGTTCGCGCTCCAGCTTGAAATGCTGGGCGGTATTCAGCGTCGCCATCTGGATCGCCGTCACCGGCTTCAATCCCTGCTGGATGGCGTGGCGCACCACCCGGTCCATATGGCCTTCATGCACCAGCGTGCCGGAATGGCTGTCGTCGGTGCACAGGATGAAGTTGCGCGGGTCGAGACCGCTCTCGGTCACCGCCTTGATCTGCGAGGCAACATCGTACCAGGCCGAGCCCAGCCGCAGCATTGCCTTCATACCCTGGCGCACACGGGCGATTGCGTCCTCGGCGCGTGTGCCTTCATGGTCGTCCTCCGGCCCGCCGGCGACATAGCCATGGAACGGCAGGCCGAGATCGCGCGACGCATAGTGGCCGCCGACCGTTTTGCCCGCTCGCACCGTGGCGGCTATCTCGCCCGACATCACCGTATCGTTGGCCACGACACCGGGAAAATTCATCACTTCGCCGAGCCCGATGATGTTTTCCCAGGTCATCGCTTCCGTGACATCGGCGACCGTCAGTTCGGCCCCGGCATGCTCCAGCCCCGGCGCGGACGGCACGCAGGACGGCATCTGGACATGGACGTTGATCGGCATGGCGACGGCCTCGTCATGCATCAGCCGCACGCCGGGCAGACCCAGCACATTGGCGATCTCGTGCGGATCGATGAACATCGAGGTGGTGCCGTGCGGGATGACGGCGCGGCAGAACTCGGTCACCGTCACCATGCCGCTCTCGACATGCATGTGCGCGTCGCACAGGCCGGGCACCAGATAGCGGCCGCCGGCATCGACCACCTTGGTGCCCTGGCCGATGGCATGGCTGGCATTCGGCCCGCAATAGGCGAAGCGGCCGCCGGCAACGGCGATGTCGGTGCCGGCTATGATTTCGCCGGAGTGCACGTTCACCCAGCGGCCGTTGCGAATGACGAGATCGGCAGGCTTGCGCCCCGTCGCGACGTCGACCAGATGCGTCGCCATCTCGGTCCAGGGTTTGGGTTTCGTCGCCGACGGCTGCTTGGCCATGAAAGACTCCTGTTTGCCAGACTGTGCCAAGCCGGCAAGGTTTTGGCCAGCGATCACAGACGAAATCCGCTCGATGAGATTCGCCCGGGCGGATGCGCCGCACCTGCTCACCCCGATGACAGCATCAACGGCGCGGTCATTCAGTTTGGCTTGTGCCGGCACTTATGCTACCATTCTGGCTATGGTGCTGATTTGCGCCGACGACCCGCCGCGAGGCGGGTTTTTGTTATGATGAGGCCGAAACCTCCTGAGGTGAAGTCATGATCCGGTTCCTGAAAGCATTCGCCTTCGTCACCCTGTTCCTGATCTCGTCCGGCTTTGCATCCGCCGAGGAGCGTTGGCAGACCTTGCCGGAGCCGGCGGCGATGCCCAAACCGGATCAGAGCGGATATGCGCCGGTCAACGGCGTTCAGATGTACTATGCCGTTTTCGGCGCCGGTGATCCGATTCTCCTGATTCATGGCGGCCTTGGCCATGGCGACATCTGGGCAAGCCAGGTGGCGACCATGTCCAAGACGCACAAGGTTATCATCGCCGACAGCCGCGGCCATGGCCGCTCTACCCGCACCGAGCAGCCTTACGGCTATGACCTCATGGCGTCGGACTATCTTGCGCTGCTCGACTATCTCAAGATCGACAAGACCGCTCTTGTCGGCTGGAGCGACGGCGGCATTATCGGCATCGACATCGCGCTGCATCATCCGGAGCGGCTGACACGGCTCTTTGCGCAGGCCGCCAACGTCACCACCGATGGCGTCGATCCGGGTGTGCTGACCAACAAGACCTTTGCCGCCTATATCGACCGCTCGGGCCGCGACTACAAGAAACTTTCGAAGACTCCCGACCAGTACGATGCCTTCGTGGCGCAGATCAGCCACATGTGGGAGTCGGAGCCGGCCTGGACCAAGGAACAGCTCGGCAAGATAACCACGCCGACCGCGATCGTTGCCGGCGACCATGACGAGGCGATCAAGCGCGAACACACCGAATACATGGCCTCCGTCATTCCGGGCGCCAAGCTCATCATCCTGCCCAACGCCAGTCATTTCGCCATGCTGCAGGCGCCGGACGAATATAGTCAGGCGGCGCTGGACTTCATTGACGCCAAATAGCGCCCCCAGCTAAAGCACCCAGCGCAGCAACGGGTGCATTCCGATTGTTGAACAATGGGTTCCGTTTTGCGGCGAATAGGATTACCTTCCGACAAGGCGCCTTCTGAACCGCCTTTTCGGAGAACTCGATGCGCTGTCTGACGATTGCCAGTGCCGGATTTCTGATTGCTCTGGCCGGGCCGGCGTTCGCCGCCGACCCGATGGCGGTGCCGATGACCGAACCAGGCTTCGACTGGACCGGCTACTATGCCGGCCTGCAGGCCGGCTACGGCTGGGGCCAGTCCGACATATCAGTGACGGAAGGCGCGCCGTTTTCCATCTCGCCCGACATTGACGGCGGTTTCGTCGGCGGCCATGTCGCTGGCCTGTGGCAGTTCGATCAGGCGGTGCTCGGCGCCGAGGCGGAGCTCAATTATTCCGCCGTCGACGGTACGGCGGTATCAGGCCTTGGAAGCACATTCCGCACGGACATCAAGTGGTTCGGATCTGTAAACGCCAAAGCGGGCTTCGCCATGGACCGCGTGCTGGTCTACGGCGTCGGCGGCGTCGCCTTTGCCGGCATCGAAACTTCGCAAGTCGCGGGCGCGTCGTTCGCCGGCACACGCACGAATGTCGGCTGGACCTTGGGCGCCGGCGTCGACTACGCGCTGACCGACAAATTCATCGTCGGCGCGCAATATCGCTATTACGATTTCGGCTCCGAGCACTATGACGTGGCGGAACCCTTCAACGATCGCGATCAGGATGTGAAGCTGAACGCGGTCGGTATCAATCTCAGCTACAAATTCTGAGCGTTCTCGGCGACTGAGATTTTCGCGACAACCAATTGTTTTGAAATCACGAACCACCTTTCATGAGTTCGACACTCGGCAAAAGATGGCTTGACGGGTTTTCGCTGGCGTCTGAAAAGGGCTGGCCTGCGGACGTGGCGGAATTGGTAGACGCAAGGGACTTAAAATCCCTCGATCTCTGATCGTACGGGTTCGATTCCCGTCGTCCGCACCAAATTGAAATGCTTAGGATTCGTTCTGTAAGAACTCACTGGCTACCATAGAAAAGGCTGACGCGGGTAGCCGTAGAGCCGGGATACAAAAGCCGGGAACTGCCATGCTGGAGTTTTGGTGTTCGGTATTGGCTGCCGTAAGAACAGTGACGGGGCTGACGGCGCAACTGCGCTTGAGCCAAATCCCGAACCTGTAGCCCTTTCGGTCGTAAGCTCGGCAGTTGGGGATCTAATGCAGCCGAAAAACGACGGTATCCGTGTCGCCGGACTTGCATCGAATGCCGACCAAAATGCCGGTTTCATAGTCATTGACGTGCCACGGTCGGAACGTCGACCACACCGCAGCGATCAAAAGCTATATTACAAGCGTGCTGGTAGCTCTTCATACGCTATGGAGCATGTCGGCATAGAGGATGTGGCTGCAGAACGTCTCAAAGACCTTTGCGAGCCGGCCACCTATTGGCCAGGGCAATCCTCTTCGAGTGTAAGCCGCAACTCACAGACCCTATCATGCCGATGCCACTGGGGCTTGGCTTTGATAAAAGCGCATTGGTAGAGGAGAGGGACAAAACTGAAGAGGTTTAACACTCTTGCTGGAATACCTGCTGCAACACTCCTGTCGGTAGCGACCGACCGCGCGGGCCAGGTCAAGCACTCCCTTGGGAGCCGGCTGGGGCCGCAGCGGCCTCAACCCGGTGGGCATGCTCCGTCGCGATTTTAAGAAGAGTTGCAGCCGTTTCCTGTGGCGTCCAACCTTGCGCTTCTGACGCAGTCACCAAGGCCGCAAACGCGGCTTCTAATGCGACTTCACAGTTCACCTCACGGTCTGGGCTATCCTCTGGCAATATCGGGGTTCGACGGATTGGGACATCGTGACTTCTTTCAAAGGGGAAAAACCCGCCGCCCCAGCCTTTTGCCACTCAAACATTTCAGCAAAGGATCATTCCAGCTATCAGCAGCGTGATTAGAACTGACAACGGCACGGCCAGAAGACCGACCAACTCAACATTTCTTGTGTTTTGTCGCTTGTCCATCTTCGTCGCCCGCATGTCGTTGGCTTTGGCATCTTGCCGTCAACGTGCAGCTGTTGGAACCAACCACAAGTGCCGCTGATCGGAGATTCAGTCGGTGCTGCATATTAGCAACACATTGTGGAACGATCGGGCGGCATCAGCCAATTGCTTTTGAATGCCCTTGCACTTGCTTCGTACGATTCCGTACAGTTTCCCCCATTGGGGGAGGCGGCCGATGGACCATGACGAGGAAGGCTACAGCATTGACGCCTTCGATTTCGATGTGGTGTGCGAGACCTTCAGGAGTTCCGTTCGGGAGCTGAACCTGGCTGAAGAGCATTGGGTAGACCACGCGAAGGCGCTCCTACGGGAATTCACCGACAGCGCACCTGACGACGACATGATTAGCCGGATCGTCGGGCGCTAGTGGCCTATACAGCCGTAGTTTGTTAGAATCGTACCCAGGTCCTGCCACGGAAACCTTTTCCAAGGTTTGCCGCGTCATAGAGGCATCACAGAAGCTCTTGGAACAGATTGCCCAGCGCGGAGGCCCATTAACGAAAAAGCTCGCCACCTTGAGGCAACGGGCATCGCCAATGCCCTCAGAGAGCCCTGCCTGGACGTGTGGCGTCCTGTCCGGCCCTCGCCATTGATTTCGTCGGCAAGCTTGTCTTTGGCCTCGTGATAGGAGTTGGCATCGGGATGGCAATCGCCGGCTGCCAAGGATGCCGGGCCGCTGGCCGACCTATCAGTCAGGCGTCCGTAGCCAGAGCGTTATAAAGCAGCAAACACGCCAGGATAGAAACGGCGCTGCCTAGCAGCTGGTCTGCCGTCAGGCCGGAAAAATAGACAAGATGAAACGTCACCATCGCCCTACCAATCACGGTTCGGAACACTGCCGAATTAACCGTTAGCCGACGCTAATGTTCCGCTCTGGACTCACTACCGCTTTGGAAGAATCCTGCCGCAGCGATCAGCGCCCCGCCGACCTTGATCTCAACGTCGGTGCCACAAGGCTTTCCTTCGTTCGCATGGTTCGCAGAGATTAGCACGATCGCATACTCTCATCTCATCCGGCGTCGTCTCCCTCACAAAGCAGCGCCGGTAAGGCTCGGCGACCTTCTTGTTTGTCCCGTGTGCCAAAGGAGGTCGCCGGGCCTGCCGTTGCTCATCTTTGCTGGTGGTTGCTCCTGATGGCTGCGCTTGGCGCCGTCGCCCTACTGCTACCTGCGCGGTAAGGCCGGCGAGCCCTCTTGTCAGGCAGTCCGGCATGTAGGATTATAGTCCTCGTTGCGGCGACCCCTCAATGGAGAGCGCCAATGGCCAGAACCAAACCTTCGGAACAACTTTCCCGGGCTGAAATCCAGCGCTTCCTGGCGGCAGCCGAAGCGCTGCACAAGAGCATCGTCGGGCCGCTCCTGGCGTACCACGGCGAGCACTACCAAGCTCTACGTAAGGTCCATGGACCCCTGTTGAAGTCGATCGAGACCATCACCGGCCAGAGGGCGCAGTTCATCCGCTGGAACGGTACAGGACCGGCACAGCCCCGGGACAAGCCTCCGGGCTAAGTCTCCTCCCGGAAATCCAGCAGCTTGGCATGGCGAAGCTTCTCCTCGCCCTTTAGGAACCGCACGCGGCCGACCAGGCCCGGCTTTAGCCATTCGGCCTTGTCACTCTTGAGCCCTTTCGGCGCCGGCCCGCCAATCTTGCCTTGCACGCGGTCCCATAGGCGCTGGCGCTTGTCCGCCTTGAAGGTGACGAAGGCGCCGCCGGCATAGTGGCCTTTGTCGGCCATCAGCACCATGGCAGGCTTGCCGGCCTCGCGCTGCACGCCGATGATGTCCATCTCCTTTTCGGCATAGCACTTGATCTTGCGCCAGTTCGTCGTCGGACCCGACCGATACTTGCTGCCCTTCCGCTTTGAAACGATACCTTCAAGCCCAGCCTGGTCGACCAGATGAAAGACGGCGTCGCCAGTGCCCGGCATCGCTTCGCTGAACTGGATTCGGCCGCCGTCCGGGATCAACGCCCGGAGGATCTCGCGACGGTCTTCCACCGGCGTGTTCCGCAAGTCATGCCCGTTCAGATGCAAGAGGTCGAATGCTAGCAGATACAGATCGCGCGACGGCTTGCGGCTGGTCGCGGCTGATTGATGCGCATGGAAGTCGGATAGGCCAGCCTCATTGATCGTAATGGTCTCGCCGTCGATGATGAAGTCTTTCGCCTCGATCGCTTCCGCCTCACCGGCAAGTTGGATGTAGCGGCCCGTCCAATCATAACCGTTCTTGGTGATCAGCCGAATCCCGTCATCATCCTTGATGACCTGGGTGCGGTAGCCATCGAATTTGATCTCATGAATCCAATCATCGCCCATCGGCGGCGTGTCGACCAGTTCGGGTTCCATAGGCTTGATGAATTTCAGACGCATGCACTGACTCGCAGAACCACGACTTCAATTAGCTATCGCTAAATTAGTTCCGGAACATTTTAGACGAATTGGATGTTTGAAGGGCTATGAAGATCGAAGCCGACCAATGCCGGGCAGCGCTGACGCTCATCCGGCGCACAATGGAAGAGCACTGTCCTCCTGGCGTGCTGCCGAGCGAAGAGATGGTCAATGGGCTCTATGGTCCGGAACTGATCCATGAGGCGGAAGCCATTGCCGCCGGCATCGTCGCAACCATTGACCAGCTGCAATTGCCCGTGATGAAACCGCCGTCCCCTAGTATCAAATAGAGACCGACACAGGGAAGGTCGCTTGGCCGCGCGATCGTGGGCTCGCAACGACCGGCGAGGCGATGCCGGCCTCACCAAGGGTTACAGCCCCTCGACCAGCAGCGAAGGCGGCTCGCGGCAGTGCAACGCCCGAAGTGTTTCGAGACGACGATGTCCACCGAGCGTAGCCAGCGCGCGTCGTGCTGCACAAGGACCGAGGCAGCGGCACGGCCGCCCGGGTTACTCCAAAGGCGGCTCTTCGCTCTGTGGAGCCAAAACGGTGATATCCATCCTGGCGATTGTCGATGCGGCGCGCCCCTGGGCGCCAGAATCCGTGTCGCCACTTTCTGCCGCCATTGCCTTGGCGCGATGTCCTACGCTGTCTGCGCTTTTGCCTGGCGCAAATCCTTCGCCCGGTTCTGTCTTTGCGGGTTTCGGTCGAGGTTCAGCTGCCTGCCGATGTTGGTTTCCAATCGCCGAGACCATTGATACCTCCCCTTGATGAGGCCGCGACTGTACCTGTCAAGGCTGTAGCGAGGCTGATCACTTAAGTGGTCGGGTTGCGCCCGCTCGTCGTGGCCCTCCGATCACTGGGCTCTCGATGCCTTGGCGCTCGCGGACGTCTGGCCGGGTGGGAAGTTCAAACTCAGCCGCCCTTTGCGGCACCGGCTTCGCCCGACAATTAGGAACGATTTCGCCCGCCATGTGTTACGCAATCATGAATCTCGCGGATCCCGGATCAACAATGGCAACCGATCTTTTCACGATGCAACTCGCTGATGCTCAGCAGCGCATCAAACAGACCGAGTTCGCGCTGGTACTCAGCGAGAAAATGGTGGCTGAGAACCTCGCTTTATCCAGCAGGATACGATCGGCGAGGCGGCGTGTCCTGAAGGCCGGAAGGCCTCTGGCGACAGTCGACTCAACAAGCTGAAAGAGTTCTTCAAATGATCTCGACCCAGTCCGGACGTGGGAGAGCTTGCCGGTAACCTTAGCGGTAATCGGCCGAGTCGCAGCAGGAAGCGCGCTGAAAACTTGCTCGATGAAGACTGCGGCGTCGCTATGAACGCTACGGCTCAGTTGAGGCAGCACTTCGAAATCACGGCTATTGACCTGCTGAGCTATCAGTTTCCCTCGATCTCTAATGGTATGGGTTCTCCGCACCACCCTTCGCTCTTCGAGCTTCGGGTAGCACGCCACCAAGGCAGCCATCTCAAACGTCGAGATAGCCGGCGGCGACGAGCATTGCCTTGTACCGTTTGGCAAATCGGCTGGGCAAACGACTGAGGTAAGCTGACGCGCCAATATCCCAATGCGCGCCCAGTTCGCGGTCGAAGACAGCCGGGTCGAATTGCAGCAAGCCGCTGCGTGGGTAGACCGTGAATTCTCCGAAGATCGGCTCCCCCTCCTCCTCGTAGAAATCGACACGCACCATGTCGAACTCGCTGCCGAGCGCCTCGGCTGCCTCGATCATCCGCGCCAGGCTCTTGGGAGGGGGAATTTCCAGGCTCGAGTCGATCGCGCCCTGGACGATGTTCAGCGGGCGCCAATCGCGATCCAGGTGGGCGGTATTCTTGACCGTGGAACGGAAGGCGACGACGACAATGTAGGCGACGTGGCCAGCCAGCACACAGAATTTGTAGTCGACCGGGTCATAATCCTGGTCCTTGCCGACAAGCGCTTCGACGAAAACCCGCCGCTCTATGTGCGCATAGCTGCGCTCCAGCTTGCGGGCGCCATAGGTTTGGCCAAGGTATTCCGTCATCTCGGCAATGATCGCCTCCCGGTCGGCGTTGGCCGGATCGCGAACGATGACATTCATGGCGCAACCGTGGTTGCATTTGACGGCGTAGGGGATTTTCAGGTCATCGAAAGGGATCTGGCGCGGATCGTCGCCCTGCCACAGCACCTCCGGGATGGCGAGCCCGGGAAGCCGCTCCCTGACGATTTCCTTGGACTTGAGCTTGTCGAGAAGGCCGGTAAAGCGAGGATCGTCATCGAAAATCTTGCGCCAGTGGATCTTTTCCGTGAACGTCACCGGGGCTGCAAAATTCGGCAGATGCCGCATCCGCTCAAGGAAACGCTGGGTCAACCGGCGGTAGCGGACAAGCAGCGCGGCGTTCAGCAAGATGAGAGATGCCCGCGCGCTGTTTCGCTTCAGCCATGCCTTTGCGCCACGCGCCATTCCGGTGTCCTTGCAACCTGCGCAACTTCATCCGCGAAGTGGACGTGCCACCCTGCCCGCAGCAGTGAGGCACGTCGAGCTTCGCCGAGCTAGCCCTTCATCGGGTACAGTTTCAAATGCTGGATCAGGATGATCGTCTTGGCGTCGATGATGCGGCCGTCTGAAATGCCGGCCAGCGCTTCATCAAGCCGCATTTCCAGAACCTCGATGTCCTCGCCCTCGTCGGCCGCGCCGCCGCCGGCCGAGATGCGGTCGGCGGGTGAATAGCGGGCGACGAAGAACCACAGCCGTTCGGTGACGCTGCCCGGGCTCATATAGGGGGAAAACAGCCGCTCGATGTTCTGTAGGCGGTAGCCGAGCTCTTCCTCGGCCTCCTTGAGGATGGCGGTTTCGGGATCGTTTTTGTCGAGCAGGCCGGCGCAGGCCTCGATCAGCGGTTCGCGGTGGCCGGTGACGTAGGCGGGGTAGCGGAACTGCCGCACCAGAAGCACCGTCTGACGCTCGGGATCGAAAGGCAGGATCACCGCGCCGTCGCCACGATCGTAGGTCTGGCGAATCTGCGTCTCCCACTGCCCGTCGCGCCGACGGTAATCGAGAACGGTCTTCTTCAGGACCGCCCAGTCGTCGGACAGGACTTCCTCCGAGCGGATGCGGATACGATCTTCCATGATGAGCTCCAAGCTGTCGGCGCCATGGCGTAACCGCGAACGGTTTTGCGCGCAACCGAAACGGCGAAGCTTTCACCGCCTCGTGTCTGGTGCCGGCAACTGCCATCGCCTAAATAGCTGCAGTCCCTCTCCGGAGTTTTTTTGATGACCGCAGCGCTTTTCCAGCCGATCGCCCTCGATGGCCTGACCTTTCCGAATCGTATCGCGGTGGCGCCGATGTGCCAGTATTCCGCCGAAGACGGCTCGGCCAGCGACTGGCATCTCTATCACTGGATGAACCTGGCGATGTCGGGCGCCGGCATGGTCACCGTCGAGATGACCGACGTCGAACGGCGCGGCCGCATCACCCATGGCTGCCTCGGCCTCTATTCCGACGACAACGAGGCGGCCGCCCGGCGCACGCTGGATGCAGCGAGGCGCGTCGCCGCGCCGGAAACGAAATTCGGTATTCAGCTTGCCCATGCCGGCCGCAAGGCATCCAACCGAAAGCCCTGGGAAGGCGGCGGCCCATTGCAGCCGGGCGAGGATCCCTGGCAGACCGTCTCGGCCTCGGCCATCGCCTATGACACCGGCTGGAATGTGCCGCATGCGCTGGAGGAGGATGAAATCCTGCAGCTTATCGAGCGCTTCACTCAAGCCGCGAGGCGGGCCGAGCGCGCCGGCTTCGACTTCCTCGAGCTGCACGCCGCGCACGGCTATCTGATCTTCCAGTTCCTGTCGCCGCTTTCCAACCAGCGCACCGACCGCTGGGGCGGCTCGCTGGAAAACCGCATGCGTTTCCTCATCGAGATCGCCAAATCGGTGAGGAAGGCAGTTCCAAACCTGATGCTTGGCGCCCGCCTGTCGGTGAAGGACTGGGTCGATGGCGGCTTCGAGGTCGACGAGGCGATCGAGGTGGCCAAAGCCTTGAAGGCGCTTGATGTTGCCTATCTCTGCTGTTCGAGCGGCGGCAATTCGCCGTTGCAGAAGCTGCCGACCGGCCCCGGCTATCAGGTGCATCTGGCCGAAGCGGTGCGCAAGGGCGCCGGCATCCCGACCCGGGCTGTCGGCCTGATCGACGATCCCGCGCAGGCAGAGGCGATCGTCGCCGACGGCCGCGCCGACATGGTGGCGCTGGCCCGCGCCTTCCTCGCCGATCCGCGCTGGGGCTGGCGCGCCGCCGCCACCTTCGGCGAGAAAATCCATCCCGCGCCACAGCTCGCCCGCTCGGTGACGACGATGCAGCATTGGACGAAGGGCTGAACAGGCAGCGCCGACGGATGCGCCAAACGCATCTGCTGGACAGATTGCCGCAGCTTCGCTTTAATCCGCCCGCTATAGTCCCTGGGGGCAGGCCGCCTTGGCGGCCGGATTGGGAGCAAAGTCCATGGCATCAAGGGCAATCTATCCGGCGGCAGCCGCTCTGGTGGTCGCACTGTCGTTCGCCGCGTCGTCTCCGGTCGGCGCGCAATATTGCGAAGGCACGGTGCACGGCCTGTCCAGGCACTACGATCTCGATACTGGCAGCGGGTTTCTCGCCGTGCGCGCACGGCCGAACTTGTCGTCGCGCATGATCGGGCAATTGTTCAATGGCGACCACACCGAGATTTTCGACCGCCGCGGCAACTGGTACCAGGTCGAAATCGGCGGACGGACCGGCTGGGCCAACGCCCGCTGGCTGCGCAACGACTGCGGTTACTGAGACCAACGATTGCTGTTGGTGAGACGTTTGGGCGCAGGCTGACGGCCATTTTTGCAACCATATTGGCTGCTTTGCGTTGCGGGCATCATGGATAACAAACCTTTTGAAACCCCGGTCGTGGTCGAACTCGGCCATGTCGGCAAATATCGCCAGATCCGCAGCACCCAGGAAGCGGCGGAGTGTCTGATGACGGTGTGGCCGCTCAACCGCGGCCCGCGCCATCGTGATGCTCTCGACACTTGCCTCAAAGTGCTGGAAGGTTATCGTTCGACGGCCGATGCACGCAGGGCTTTGATCGAAGCGGCCAAGGAATCGGAAGTGCTGGTTCCCGAAGACCGGCTGCCAGACGCCAAGTTGCATTGAAGCCCAAATTGCAATGAAAAACGGGCCGCATTGAGCGGACGGACGAACCGGAGGATTTCATGGCGAAGCTGACTTACAAGATCGTCGAGCATGACGGGGGCTGGGCCTACAAGGTCGGTTCGACATTCTCGGAGACATTCCCGACCCATCAGGATGCGCTGCGCGCCGCCGAGATCGCCTCGGCCGAACAGCAGATCGCCGGCGCCACGGACGGCATCCAGTATGAGGATGCCGAAGGCAAGTGGCACGACGAACTGGCCGACGGCCGCGACCGGCCGCAGACCGAAGTTTCCGACTGATCCTTGCCCCTCAGCTTTCGCTGCCGGCCGTGGATGCTCGCCTAAGCAATTCCCTTGGGAATTGCGTCAAAACAAACAGGCGGGACATCCTGCCGGTCAGTCGCCCGCGGCTTGATCACTTGCCGCAATATTGATCGTTCACGTTGGGCCTCACATTTCCATAGGGTCCTGACGGGTCGGAGGCGCACGGCCCCGTAGCGCCGCCATAGCCTTGGCTGCCGTCGGCATTGATGCTGCCGGTGGTGCTCTGGTCGACGGTCGATGACTGCTCGTTCCCGAAGGGCCACCAGCTGTGATGGTTGGAATACGTGCCGTCCGATGACTGCGCCATCGCCGATGTGGCAAGACCGATCGTCAGCACGGATGCTGCAAAAACTTTCCTGTACATTGAATTACTCCGTATCCGCCGCCTTGGGTGCGACACGGGGTAAACCGGATATCAGCCGAATGGTTCAGTGAAATTGTTGTGAGGCTGTGGTGAGGTCTTGGCCGGCGAATGCCCGCTCGGCAATGCGCTTGATGAAGGCGATGACGCGGTCCGGCTCGACGAGTTGCGGCATGTGGCCGAGGCCTTCGACCGTCTCGAAATCGAGCCCTTCGATCCTGTCCTTCATCGGCTCCCCATGTATGCGCATGGCGATGACGCGATCGGCTGTCCCGAAGAAAATGCCGGCCGGCATGGCGATCTCTCCATAGCGCTCTTCGATGCGGCCAAGATCCTCTTCGACCGCCACGAAATCGGTGGAGGTCGCATGGAAATGGCTTGGCCTCAGCCCGAGCCATCCGCCGCCATCGATCATGTAGTCGGCGGGAACGGCCTGCGGCGCGAAGATGAACTCCAGTGTCTGCCGCGCATATCCGAGGCTTGTCGGTATCGCGACGGTGTAGGACATGATCCAGCGCCAAAGCCGCGAACGGATATAGAGCAGGCCCGCTTTCTCGCGGGCGCCGGCTTCCAGATGCGTCAGCGGCGCCAGCAAAGCGATGCCGGAAATCGCGCCGGGATGCTCCACGGCCAGGGTCAGCGCGACGGCGCCGCCCAGGGAGTGCCCGACCACAAGCGGCCTTTCCAGCGCGAGCGTTTCGATGAAGCGCCTTATGATCTCGGCCTGCTCAGGCAAGCGGCCGGTGGCTCCTTTGGCCCGCACCGAATAGCCCGATCCCGGCCGGTCGAGCGCGATCAGCCGGCAACCGGGGCCAAAGCGCTCAAACAGCGTGTGGCGAAACTGGTGGAGCTGCGCGCCAAGTCCGTGCACGAACAGGATCGGCCGTCCCTCGCCCGTTTCGACATAATGGATGCGGCTGCCGTCGATCTCGACGAAGTTTCCGCTGGCCGGCACCAGCCTTTCGGCCTTGGCGGCAATCCAGAGCGTAGCGGCCACCAGGCAGGCCACGATGACGAGAGCCAGCACGGACAGGCCGGCGACAAGCCAAAGCAGAATCGATACCAGCATGTTTCACCCGGGAAGCGGACCGGCGCGCACCATCACCCACTGACGAACGCTCGGCAAGGCAGATGGCGGCTTGTGTCGGCATTGCCGCCAGTTCGATGGCGCGCTATCTCAGGCGACCTTCTTTCTGCCTCAGGCGACCTTGTCTGCCAATGGGCCTGTTTGCCGGAGCCTTCCATGCCTGAAATCGTCACTGCCGCCATGCTTGTCATCGGCGACGAGATTCTGTCCGGCCGCACCAAGGATAAAAATATCGGCCACCTCGCCGACATCATGACGGCCATCGGCATCGACCTGAAGGAAGTGCGCATCGTTCCCGACGAGGAGGACGAGATTGTCGCTGCGGTGAATGCCGTACGCGCCCGCTACACCTATGTCTTTACCACCGGTGGCATCGGCCCGACGCATGACGACATCACCGCCGATTCCGTTTCCAAGGCTTTTGGGGTGCCGTGCGAATACGACGCCAAGGCCTATGCCATGCTGGGCGAGAGCTATGCCGCGCGCGGCATCGAATACACCGAGGCCCGCAAGCGCATGGCGCGCATGCCGCGCGGCGCCGACCATATCGACAATCCGGTCTCCGTCGCGCCCGGCTTTCGCATCGGCAACGTCCATGTCATGGCCGGCGTGCCGGCGATTTTCCAGGCCATGCTCGACAATGTCGTGCCGACGCTGAAGGCCGGCACCAAGATGCTGTCGGCCACCGTCCATTGCCCGTTCGGCGAAGGCCTGATCGGCGGTCCCCTGGGCGACATCCAGAAGGCGCATCCCGACACCATCATCGGCTCCTATCCGAAATATGGCGACGGCAAATTCTGGACGGAGCTGGTGGTCCGCGCCCGCAGCCAGGAGGCGCTGGATTCGGCACGCAAGGACGTCGAGGCGATGGTGGCCGGCTTCACCGCCGCCAATTGACCCTGGGTTCGCGGACCATCGCCGGGCCGGAACCAAGCACCGCACTCCCACGTTTTCCCTCGGGCGCAGCACGCGCTGGCAGATTTGAGGGATTTCGCATGCGCTTCAAGACCATCGTCGCCATATTGCAGAACGAACAGGACGCCGAACGCGTGCTCGACTGCGCCATCCCGCTTGCCGACCGGTTCGAGAGCCATCTCATCGGCATCCATGCCGAAGCGCTGCCCGTTCCCTACACCTCGGCAACCGGCTTCCCCGACACTGAGTTCCTGCAGGTCTCCGCCGACATGAACCGCGAGCGCGCCGAGAAATTGCAGGCGCTTTTCGTTGGGCGGATCGAGAATTCCGGCCTTTCCTTCGAATGGCGCAGCCTCGAGAGCTTTTCCGGCGACAGCGCGCTGACGGGTATTTCCAGCGTGCGCGCCGCCGATCTGATTATTGCCGCGCAGCGCGAGACCGGGGGCGACACGAGCGCCGATGTCGACACGCTGGTTTACGATGCCGGCCGGCCAGTGCTGGTGGTGCCGCATGAGGGGCCGTTGGTCACCACATTCAAACATGTGCTGCTGGCCTGGAACGGCAGCAAGGAGGCGGCGCGTGCCGCCTTCGACGCGCTGCCCTTCATCATCGAGGCCGAAAAGACCGACATTCTGGTCATCGATCCGCCGGATACGCTGGATGACAACCCGGAAGCCGCCGGCGCCGAGATCGCCGCGGCACTCTCCAGGCATGGCGCAACGGTCAGCGTGTCGGTGCAGAAATCGGGTAATGCTTCGGTCGATGACGTCATCCAGACCCGGATCGCCGAGACCGGAGCCGACCTTCTGGTGCTCGGCGCCTACAGCCATTCCTGGCTGCGTCAGCTTTTGTTCGGCGGCGTCACGCGCACCGTGTTGCGCAGCGTGCCGGTTGCGGCCTTTTTGTCGCGGTAACTCCACAGCTGGCCCCGCCCTTGCCAATGCCCTGACTTTCCAGTTAATTCCGCGCGCATTCCACAATGTTGCGCGCGGAGTGCAGAATGTCCCTTCCCGAAAAAGCCTTTCCGGTCTCCTGGGACCAGTTCCACCGCGATGCCCGGGCGCTCGCCTGGCGGCTTGCCGGCGCCAACAAGGGTCAGTGGAAGGCCATCGTCTGCATCACCCGTGGGGGCCTGGTTCCCGCTGCCATCATCTCACGCGAACTCGGCATACGCGTCATCGAGACGGTCTGCGTCGCCTCCTATCACGACTACACCAGCCAGGGGCAATTGCAGGTGCTGAAGGAGATCACGCCGGCGCTGCTCGCCGATGATGGCGCGGGCGTGTTGATCATCGACGACCTCACAGACACCGGCAAGACGGCAGGCATCGTGCGCGCCATGATGCCCAAGGCGCATTTCGCCACCGTCTACGCCAAGCCGAAAGGCCGGCCGCTGGTCGACACCTTCATCACCGAAGTCAGCCAGGACACCTGGATCTACTTTCCCTGGGACATGGGTTTCACCTACCAGAAGCCGATCGCCGACGATCACGCCGGCTGATTCGCGCCAGCCCCATTTCTGCCCAGACGGCCAAACCCGCCCCGTCTGCTATGAAAACAGACACTGGAAGGCACATTATTCTGTCGAATCGACGCCTGTTGGCGGATTGGACGGTTGGTGTGATGTTTTTTACTTTTAAGACTTACACTTGTCGGTAAGATTCATACGGCGGCTAACGATTCTGAGGGCTGGGGTAGCTTTCACTGATGCTGACGACACCGGCGACACACGACCATCTGGCTGAAAGGGTCCGCAAGCTCTTCGGCACTTCGCCTTGTCGCCTGCAGGTTGCCGCTTTGCCATGGCGCAATAACGAAGACGGCGTCGAGATCATGCTGATCACCAGCCGAGACACCGGGCGTTGGGTGCTGCCGAAGGGCTGGCCCGAGGCCAGGGAGCCGCTCTGCGAGGCAGCGGCGCGCGAGGCGGGCGAGGAAGCCGGATTGCGTGGCAAGATTTCGCTTTTCGAGGCCGGTCGTTACTTCTACGCCAAGGCCCTCGCGTCCGGCGAGGAAGTCCCTTGCGAAGTGCTGGTGTTTCCGCTGCAGGTCGAGCACGTTGCCGACCGCTGGAAGGAAAAGCGCGCGCGCACCCGCAAATGGGTCAATGGGGCCGAGGCCGTACGCATGGTCAACGAGCCGGACCTCTGCCAGATCATCGCCCATTTCTGCGCCGATCCCGACAAGTTCGTCGTTAGAGCCTAGCTCACAGCCACCGCTGCATAGTCCTGCGCGCCCGCACCGGTTCTTGCCCCGATTCCGGGCTCGGTGCTTCGCTCCGCGCGCCAGCAATCCGACACTATAAATCCCTCCCCTTCAGGCCAAGCTTAGCCACAGCTTGACATGCAGGCATTTACCTGCATATTGTGTCTTCAAGATGAGTGAGACCGATGGACGCCGACAAGGTTTTCAAAGCGCTGGGCGACCCGACCCGCAGAATGCTGCTCGATCTTCTGTGTGAGAAGAACGGCCAGACGCTCGGCGAGCTTTGCGAAAATCTCGACATGGCGAGGCAATCCGCCACGCAGCACATCGATCTGCTGGAAGCGGCCAATCTGATCAGCACGGTCAAGCGTGGCCGCGAGAAGCTGCATTTCATCAACCCCGTGCCGCTGCACGAAGTCTACGAGCGGTGGGTGCGAAAATTCGAACGGCAGCGGCTGAGCCTGCTGCACGACCTGAAACAAGAACTCGAAGGAGACGACCAATGACCCGGGAAACCACCAGTTTTGTCTACGTGACCTACATCAGATCGACGCCACAAAAGGTGTTCGAAGCCATCACCAGGCCCGATATCGCCAAGCGCTACTGGGGCCACGAAAACGTCTCCGACTGGAAGCCCGGCTCGAAATGGGAACACATCCGCGCCAATGACGAACGGACCGTCGAACTCGTTGGCAAGGTCGTCGAAATCTCGCCGCCAACCCGGCTGGTCATGAGCTGGGCCAACGCCTCGCAGGCCGACGATCCGACCAAGCACAGCCAGGTGACGTTCGCCATCGAGGAATACGACACCATGGTCAAGCTGACCGTCAGCCATGACGAGCTCGAAGCCGGCAGCGGCATGGCCAAGGGCATCAGCCAGGGTTGGCCGGCCGTGCTGTCCAGCATGAAATCCTTCCTCGAAACCGGCACGGGCATCGACCTGTTCGCCAAGCCGAAATCGGCCTGAAGCAACCGCGGAGAACGATGATGACCAAGCACTTTACCGGCGGCTGCGCCTGCGGCGCGATCCGCTATGAGGCCAGCGGCGAGCCGATCTTTCAGAACCACTGCCAATGCCTCGATTGCCAAAAGCGCAGCGGTACTGGCCATTGTTCCTATGTGACCTTCGGCCGGCGCGCTGACGTAAAGATCACCGGCGAGCCGAGCACGTGGCGGATGATCGCCGACAGCGGCAATGAAAAAGCCCAGGCCTTTTGCCCGACCTGCGGCACGCCGGTCTACGTAACGTTCGTCGCCATGCCGGAGGTGACGGCTATCCAGGCCACGAGCCTCGATGATCCCGGCCAGTTCGACCCGCAGGCGGTCACCTACACCGTGCGCGGCCACGCCTGGGACACGATCGACCCAGCGCTTCAGCCATTCGAGCGAATGCCTGGATGAACCAGGCAGAGCCCTATCCCTCGGATAGGGCTCTGCGTTCAGCTCAGATCACCAGGCCCTTGGTCAGTTCCAGCGCCTGCCGCTCGAACAGGCGGCGGTAGATGCCGCCCTTCAGCCGGATCAGCTCGTCATGCGAGCCTTCCTCGACGATCTTGCCACGGTCGAACACGAGCAGCCTGTCCAGCGCTCGCACCGTCGACAGACGGTGCGCGATGACCAGCGTCGTGCGGCCAACCATCAGCCGCTCCATCGCCTGCTGGATCAGTACTTCCGATTCCGAATCGAGGCTCGATGTCGCCTCGTCCAGGATCAGGATGCGCGCATCCGCCAGGAAGGCGCGTGCGATCGCCACCCGCTGGCGCTCGCCGCCCGACAGTTTCACGCCGCGTTCACCGACCAGCGTGCCGTAGCCCTTCGGCAGGCTGGTGATGAAGTCGTGCGCGCTGGCGAGCTTGGCGGCATGCTCGATCTCGGCCTGCGTGGCGTCCGGACGGGCATAGGCGATGTTTTCCGCCAGCGAGCGGTGGAACAGGATGGGCTCCTGCTGGACGATGGCAATCTGCGCGCGCAGCGACGCCTGTGCAACCTGGGAGATGTCTTGGCCATCGACCAGGATCCTGCCGCCGCTGACATTATAGAGACGCTGGATCAGCTTCACGAAGGTCGTCTTGCCCGAGCCGGAATGGCCGACCAGTCCGACCCGCTCGCCCGCCGCTATCTCCACCGAAAAATCGCGGTAGAGCGGCAGGCGATGGCTGCCATAGTGGAAGGTGACGTTATCGAAGGCGATGTGGCCATGCGTGATCCGGATCGGCTTGGCGCCGGGCCGGTCCTCGATGCCGAGCGGTTGCGACTGGAAATCGACCAGTTCCTCCATGTCGTTGACCGAACGCTGCAAATTGCGGATATGCGTGCCGATGTCCCTGAGGTAGCCCTGCAGCACGAAGAACGAGGTCAGCACGAAGGCGACATCGCCCGCACTTGCCTGGCCCCAGGCCCACAGCATCAGCGACAGGCCGATTACTGCCGTCCGCAGCACCAGCAACATGGCGCCTTGCGTCGTGCCGTTGATGGTGCCGCGCACCCAGGTGCGGCTGGTCCGCGCGCGCCATTTGGCGACGACCTTGGCAAGACGCGTCTCCTCGCGCGTCTCGGCACCGAAACCCTTGACCACGGCATTGCAGCTCACCGCATCGGCAAGCGAGCCGCCAAGCCGCGTATCCCAGCTGTTGGCGAGCCGTGCCGCGGGCGCGACATAGCCGAGCGACAGCAGCGCCGTCACCGTGATGAACAGCAGCGAGCCGACTGCCACGACCAGCCCCATCAGTGGCCAGAACCAGCCGAGCAGCAACGTCGAGCCGACCAGCATGGCGACCGACGGCAACAACGCAATCAGGATGGTGTCATTGAGCAGGTCGAGAGCCCACATGCCGCGCGTGACCTTGCGCACCGTCGATCCGGCAAAGCTATTGGCGTGCCAGTCGGTTGAGAAGCGTTGCACGCGATGGAACGCGTCGGCGGCGATGTCGGCCATCATCTTCAGCGTCAGCTCGACAATGCCCATGAAAGCCAGGTTGCGCAGCACCACGCCGGTCATCGCCAAAGCGATGAGCGCGAAGAACGCCGCCATTGCCGCATTCCACGCGACATCGTCAGCCAACGCACTGCTGGCGACGGCGTCGACCAGCCGGCCGGAATAGAGCGGCGTCAACACGTCCGCTATGGTCGACAGCAGGAAGCTGCCCATGATCAGCGAAAGCCGCCACGGCTGGCGCCGCCAGTGGCTGAGCGTGAAGCCAAGAACGCTGCGAAAGGCGCTTGCACGCAGATCGATTCGAAAACGAGCCATGATGTCATCCGGGCGCAAATCTGCCCGGTCCCGGTAAGGTCTGAAAATTGAAAACCGCGCTGGGCAATTCGCCCGGGGCTGCGGAGGTTCGGCATGGGTGGCGGCGCGCCCCGGGTTGTCGGGTGGCGACCGGCATCGGCAGAAGCCTGTACTCGACCCGGCATCGGTGCGAAGGGCAAACCTTCGCCGGACGCCAGGTGAGACCTAGGCTTCGCGGCCTCGCATTACCATGTGAAATACTGCCATTCAGACCTCCCGCAAGACACTTGCGGAGCGGTCCTTATAGAGACGCCATGAAGGATCGCCAAGGCCGGGCACGTGGCAAAGCGTAACTGGTCCAACCAGTGAGGTTATTTTGCAACAACAGCGGGTCAACCCCTCGCTATGCCTCATTCCGGGTTGCGATCGAGGCGCATGTAGCGGCCGTCGGTCGATGCCTTGAAGCCCAGCTTCTCATAAAGGCCATGCGCGTCACTGGTCGACAGGCTCCAGTGCGAGACCGTGTTGAGTTCAGGGTGGTTGATGAGCGCCCGCACCAGTTGCGTGCCAATGCCTTGGCCGCGATGCTGCGGCCAGATGATGATGTCGGCGAGATAGGCAAACACCGTACGGTCGGTGATGGCCCGGCCAAAACCGACTTGGTTCCTATCGATATAGGCCGCGGTGCAGAACGAGTTGCCAAAGGCGCGGCGATGAAAGTCATCGCTGCGGCCGGCGCCCCAATAACTCGCCATCAACAGATCGGAGGTCGCCCGGAAATCGATCCGTGACATGTCGAAGCTGATTTCACAGTCGGGCATGGTGCCTCGCAAAGAATGGAGGGCGGCCGAATTCAGTCCGGCCGGTGATTTGGCTGCCCACGTGGCGCGCTTATGGCACCACGAGATAGGCCTTCTGGTCGGCGATCGCGATGGTCACGTGGGTGCCGGAATTGAACTCGACGAAATCGAGCTCCATCCCGTCGCTGAAGATGACGCCGCCCCTGCTCTGCCGCGAAGAAACCACCAGCGGCCGGTCGCGGGTGATGACGCCATGCACAAGCGACACGCCGGTCGTGTTGCTCGGAAACGGTTCGCGCACCGAAAAGAACAGCTGTTCGGCTTCGCGGTCATAGCCTTGCGGCGGCACGGTCGGCACGGAGTTGTCACCATAGGCCGCGGCCAGTCCCGCGGCGCCCGCCATCACCGAGCGCAGCCAGCCGGTAGAGCCGGCGCCCGTGGAGATGATAATGCCGCTCGACGACTGGCGCTCGGTCCTGCCGCCATAGGTCAATTCGTAGCGCGCCGAGACATGCGTCGAGGCGCCAACGAACAGATCGTTGAAGGCGATCAGCCGGCGTCCGTCATTGGAGCGCGCTTCGGCCATCACCACCGCCTGGCGCTTCGCCTTGCCGGCGATCGTCAGGCCGAGGACCTTTTCGGTATCGTCGGCATTCCACGGCAGCAACACGCCGTCGAAAAGCGCCGGGTCCGGGTTGATGCCGATCAGCGGCTGGTACGGGAGGTACTTCGCGGTGTTGGACACCAGCCCGTCCTGACCGAGCGCGATCACCGCGTCGGAGCCGAATTCGAACTGCGGTACCAGTTCGCGGTCGAGCCGCAACTGTTTGAGGCCTTGGGGAAGCGAACCCATCACCCGGTCGAGCGCCTGGTGATAGACGTCATGCGCCGCCTTGACCGGGTCGAAATCCATGCCGGCCTGCCGGAGATAAAAGCGCGCCTGTCCCTGCGTGTTGAAGCGCGTCGTCAGCTCCTCCAGCTCGGTCTTGCGGGTGACGACGATCACCCGGTCGATCGGCCTGCCGCTCTCGTCGCTTGCCACCCGTGCTTGCCTTTCAGGACCCGGCTTTCGGCGTGGAAAGCTGGCTGAGCGCGCTGGTGAGCATGTCAGGCGTGATCGACAGATTGCCGACCGAACCGCCCTTTTCCGCCCAGGCCTTGAAGGCCATCGCCGTCAGCACGTGGGCGGGCGCCGACGAATAGACGGTCAGTTCCAGCTGCTGCGCCTTGGCTTGCGCCTCGGCAAGCGTCAGCTTGTTGCGCGCTTCGGTGTCGACCAGCAGCTTGTTGCGTTCGGCAAGCTCGATTTCGGTCGCCAGTTCGCTCTGCTTGATCTCGCGCTCCTTCTCCACGCCCCAGGCACGGCGCCCATAGATCGCCGCATCGGCCTGGCGCTGCAGCGCCTCGCGATATTCGGTCTGGAGCGCCTTGCGGATCTCCGGCGTCGGCTGGACCGAGGTGATGTGGACCTCCTCGATCGACAGGCCGGCGGTTGCCGCAATCGGATCGTTGCGCAGGAGTTCGGCGAGATTGCCGCCGAGCTTGGTCACCTCGGCCAGCGCCTGTTCCAGCGTCATGCTCGAAACCACCGCGCGGGCGCGGCTCTGTATCGCAAGCACCAGGCGCTCGGCGATCTTCTCCCGGCCGTCGCCGACGACGTCGGCACGGCTGAGCTTGGCGCTGAAATCAAAACCTTCGGCTGCCTTGAGTGGATCGATGATGCGGTAGCTGACCGACCCCTGGATTGCCAGATCCTGGAAATTCGCCGTCGTCTCGGTGAAGATGAAAGGGTTGTCGAGCGACGTCACCGGCACCATGGCGATGGTGGTGCCGAACGTCCCGTACCAGAAGGAGATGCCGCGCCCCTGCTCACGGACCTTGCCGTTCTTGAAGCGCAGGATGTGATATTCAGGCGTTCCCTTGAAATAGCTGAAAAACATGAAAGCCCCAAGGTTCTCTAATTAAACGAAGTTCAGCCGCGATCCCTGAAACGGTTGGTGATGGGATAGCGGCGGTCGCGGCCAAAATTCTTCCGGGTGATCTTCACACCCGGCGCCGCTTGCCGGCGTTTGTACTCGGCAATGTAGAGCAAATGTTCGACGCGCGTCACCGTCGCCCGGTCGTGGCCGCGCGCGACGATGTCGTCGACGCCCATTTCGTTCTCGACCAGGCATTCCAGAATGTCGTCCAGCACCGGATAGGGCGGCAGCGAATCCTGGTCGGTCTGGTTCTCGCGCAATTCCGCCGACGGCGCCTTGTCGATGATATTCCTGGGGATCACCTCGCCTGAGGGACCGAGCGCGCCCGGCGGCACATGGCTGTTGCGCCAGCGCGACAGCGCATAGACCTGCATCTTGTAGAGGTCTTTTATCGGGTTGAAGCCGCCATTCATGTCGCCATAAAGCGTGGCGTAGCCCACCGACATCTCGCTCTTGTTGCCCGTGGTGACGACCATCGAGCCGAACTTGTTGGAAATCGCCATCAGGATCGTGCCGCGCGCGCGGCTCTGTAGATTCTCTTCGGTGATGCCTTCCTTGGTGCCTTCAAAAAGCTGCGCCAGCGTGTGTAGGAAACCCTCGACCGGTTCGAAGATCGGCACGATGTCATAGCGGCAGCCAAGCGCACGGGCGCAATCCTCGGCATCCTTCAGCGAATCCTCCGAGGTATAGCGGTAGGGCATCATCACCGCCCGCAGCCGCTCCTCGCCGAGCGCATCGACGGCCAATGCCGCGCAGATCGCCGAATCGATGCCGCCGGAGAGACCCAGCACGACGTTCTTGAAGCCGTTCTTGTTGACGTAGTCGCGCAGGCCCAGCATGCAGGCACGGTAGTCCGCCTCTTCGCGCTCGGGGATTTTCGACATCGGCCCTTCCGAGCAGACCCAGCCGCCAGAGTTATCTGCATTTTGCGCGCCTGCGGCGACACGGCTGCGCTTCCAGGTGGTGACATCGACAGTTTCCTCGAACTGGCTCATCTGGAAGGCGAGCGTCTTGTCGGCGCCGATGGCAAAAGAGGCGCCGTCGAAGATCAGCTCATCCTGGCCGCCAATCTGATTGGCATAGATCATCGGCAAACCGGTCTCGATGACCTGGCGGATAACGACCTGATGGCGCACGTCCATCTTGGCGCGGTAGTAGGGCGAGCCGTTCGGCACTAGCAGGATTTCCGCGCCGCTCTCGGCCAGGGTTTCACAGATGCCAACGTCGCCCCAGATGTCCTCGCAGATCGGAATTCCGATGCGCACACCACGGAAGTTGACGGGTCCCTGAGCCTCGGGCCCGGCCTGGAAGACGCGCTTCTCGTCGAACTCGCCATAGTTTGGCAAATCGAGCTTGTAGCGCTCGGCGAGGATCTTGCCGCCATCGGCGACGATGATCGAATTGTGGGTGCCGCTCTTGCGCTTCAGCGGCGTGCCGATGATGACGCCCGGCCCGCCATCGGAGGTATCCGCGGCGAAATCCTGAGCGGCCTTCTCGCAAACCTTGAGGAAGGCCGGCTTCAGCACCAGATCCTCCGGCGGATAACCGGCAAGGAAAAGCTCGGTGTAGAGCACGATGTCGGCGCCCTGGCGGGCGGCATCCGCCCTCGCCTCGCGCGCCTTGGCAAGATTGCCGGCGACATCGCCGACCGTCGGGTTGAGCTGGGCAACGGCGATGCGCAGAATATCGGGTGCGGTCTTCTGGGTCATCTGTGCGGTTTAGCGCGGCAAATTTGCCCGAGCAATGGCGTTCGTTTGGACCAATTCGGTGATCAGTCGTCGCCCATATATTCGCGCAGCGATTGCGGCGAATGGTTCTCTCCCATCGACATCGCCAGAATGCGCGAAATGTGCCGGCGCGGCAGGCCGGTTTCCTGCGCCCATTTGTTGATCTGCGCCTGAATCCTGTCGAGATCCCTCTTCGACGTCGGACTTTCCGCGATGTCGAGGCCGGCGTCACGCAAAGCCGCGACCATATCGGCCGAGATGACGAAGGCGTCCCATTGCAGCCAGCGCAGGAAATACTGGCCGGTGTTGCCGCCAAGCCGGCTGCCATGCTTGCCGAGATACGCCATCAGCCCGACCTGGTCGTCGTCAGGCCACTCCGCGAGGAATTTGCCGAAACCGCCATGTTCCTTCGACACACGCTCAACGAAGGCGGCGTTGTCGCGGACGGATTTGATCTTCTGCGGGTTGCGCACGATGCGTTGATCAGCCGTCAGGTCGTGCCAGAAGTCATCAGGTTGAAACAACAGCCGTTTCGGCTCGAAATGGAGAAACGCGTCCTCGAACCCGGGCCATTTCTGTTCGATAACGCGCCAGACGAAGCCGGCGGCAAATACCCGCTCGGCCATCGTCGACAGGATGCGATCGTCCGTAATGTCGGCAACAGCAGCATTGTCAGACGCCGGCCCGAGCAGCGACGTCAGCACCGCGTCGCCGCCTTTGCGTTTTGCAGCACGGGCGCGAATCTTCGCGAAATCGGGCATCCTGCATCCTCGCGCCGCGCTTTTGACGAAACGCCATCTTCCTATATGCAAACAAGGCTGCCAAGCCGACGCTTTTCCTATGGAGACATCCATGCACAAGACCGTGCCAGAACTTGCCAACCGCTGGTTGAGGCGAACGCCTGAAACCCTCAGCGAGCTCGAGCGGCGGGTGTTGCAGAGCACTGTCGACCGCAAGCCCATCTCGAAGGATATCAACGACAGCCTCACCGGCCTTCAGGGCGCCGGCGACCGGATCGCCGATGCCATTGCCCGCATCGGCGGCTCGTGGACGTTCATCCTGTCCTTCATTGCTTTCCTGGTGCTGTGGATCGGCGCCAATTGGTGGCTGCTCGGGCGAGACTCGTTCGACCCCTACCCCTTCATCTTCCTAAACCTGGTGCTGTCGATGATCGCCGCCTTGCAGGCGCCGGTGATCATGATGTCGCAGAACCGCCAGGCCGCGCGCGACCGCATCGACGCCGCGCATGACTATGAGGTCAACCTCAAGGCCGAGATCGAGATCATGGCTCTGCATGAAAAGCTGGACGAACTGCGCCACAGCCAGATCATCGGCGTGCGCGAGGACATCGCGCGCCTGGCCGAACAGGTGAACCGCATAGACGAAAAACTGTCGGGCCGGCAAACCTCTCAATGACCGGGATCGTCCATCACCTCATCGAGCAATATGGGTTGATCGCGGTTTTCATGGGCTGTGTCGCCGAAGGCGAAAGTGCGGCCATCCTCGGCGGCTTCTTCGCCCATCAGCATGTCTTCATCCTCTGGAAGGCTTTCCTCACGGCCGCCATTGGCGCCTTCGTCGGCGACACGTTTTTCTTCATTCTCGGCCGCAGCTTTGCCGACCATCCCAGGGTGCTGAAACTGAAGGCGAGGCCCGGCTTCAACCACGCCTACCGTCTCGTCTCGTCCCATCCCAACATATTCGTCCTGTCCAACCGCTACATCTATGGCCTGCGCCTAGTCGGCGGCATCGCGGCCGGTTTCGCCAGCATTTCGGTAGCGCGCTTCGTTATCCTCAACGCGGTGTCGTCGCTGGTCTGGGCGGCTTTGTTCTGCGGCATCGGCTACGTCTTCGGCCTCGGCGCCGAGCAGATGATAGGCAAGGCACTGCTCCATCACGAACGGCTGCTGATCGCGCTTGCCATAGGTCTGGGTGTCGCCATCATTGCCTGGCTCATCGCCCGCACCGTCGCCGGCAAGGAGCGCGCCAAGGACGCCCGCGACAGCGAAACCACATCGTAAGGTTCAGTCGTCGTCCTCGACCAGAGCCCGGTCGCCGCGATCGAGGATCAGCGGGATGATGAGATCTTCCTCGTCGGCCAGATGCCGCTTCAGCATGGCGATCAGCCGGCAGTTCTCGTCCGCATAGGCGTCGGCGGCGAAGCGCTGCCTGTCCTCGCTCTCCTCGAGCGTGCGGATGAAGGCGTTCGCCGTCTCGGCGTTGCGCTCCAGCCCCTCATGAATGGTGTGATGGTCGGCATCGAGGATTTCGAAGCCGCGCTTCAGGCGCGGCTCCGCCTTGGCGAAAGCCGGGAAATATTGGTAGTCCTCGACATTGTGGTGGCCGTCGAGATTGCCGAGAAAGTGGTTCAGCCGCGGCGCGAACCAGCGCGCGAAATCCGGCGCCGTCAGCCTGCCTTCGCGATAGTCGCCAATGCCGTTGGTGAGCATGCCGCCCAGCTCTCGGAACATGTCGTGCCGCTGCAGCCACATGTTTGCCATGCCGTGGATGTTGGCGTGGCCCTGCCATGTCTCGCGCGGATATTTTTCCGCCAGCCAGCGCAGGTCTTCCGGCAGGCCGGCTCTTTCAAGCAGCAGAAAATTGGCTTCCACGACGTCAGTCTCCTTTGGTGACTAACATATGGGAGCGTTCAGATCAGATCGGTAGTCCCGTGATGCGCTCGATGAGGGCGATTCCCCAGACGCCGGCGACGATAACAACCGAAATCAGCACCGCCAGCGAGCCGCAGTCCTTGGCGAGCTGGATGTCGACGTTGAACTCGCGACTGAAGGCATCGCAGGCTGCCTCGATGCCGGTGTTCAGCACTTCGACCATGATGAGCAGCAGCACCGCGCCGATCAACAGCGCGTAGCCGCGCCACGAGACCGAGACGAACCAGCCGAGCGGCAGCGCCAGCACCAGCAGCATCAGTTCCTGCTGAAATGCCCTTTCGCTGGCGGCGAGCTTGCGAAAGGCTCGCACAGAATTGAAGTAAGCACCGATCAGCCGCTGCATGCCGCATCCCCTTCGAATCACCGGCAGGGGATATCGCAATGGCTGGATCAAGGGAATAAGGCAGCCGCCGCAAAATCACTCCTCCGCAACCCTTGATCGTCGGCGTCGACTTCTCGAACTGCGGCAGTCCATCGTCGATCGTATAGTAATCGCCCTTGTCGCCGACAAAGATGTGGCATTGGCCTTCGAGCCCGGTCGGGTTGTCGAACGATCCGGCCAGAACTGAGACATACGCATTCTGACCCGGCTTCCAGAACAGCACCGAGCCGCAGATCTTGCAAAAGCCGCGCTTGGCAAAGGAAGACGATTCGTACCAGCTGATGTTGTCGGCGCCGGTTATCGTGATGTCGCCGTCGGCGACGTTGGTCGCGGCGTAAAAATGCCCGCTCTGCTTGCGGCACTGCGAACAGTGGCAATAAATGACGCCGCGCAACGGCCCTCGCGTCTGGAAACGCACGGCTCCACACAGGCAAGATCCGCTGTGGTTGTTGCTCATCCCTACCTCCACCAGCCATCGTCCACGGCTTCGCCGCTGGCCGAGAGGATTTCAGTTTTGCCGCAGCCGGGCACCGGCAAATGCGACATGGGGTGGGCGTGTTCGGACCTGACCTCAGGATCTTTGCAAACCATTTCTGCAGCCTGCGGTAGAACGGACGCGTTACCTGGCGGCACATTAAGGAAACTTTAGCGCCGGCGCATCTATGGTCGTTGCCAAGCGAATGTCGCGATTGGGGACGTGTCTTTCGCAGGATGATCCGAAATACGGCTGGCACTCTCCGGTCGGCGGCATCTCGCACGGTCTGCGATGGTTCCCAGAGGCAGAGTGAACAGAACATGCAGCCGGCAGCCGTCCAGACCGACCGAAACAGCGACATTGCAACAGCCGTTGTGGCGACCATGCGTCAGCTCGGCGTGCTTGGCCTGCCGCGCAATTACGAAATCTTCTACGAAGCACTGAAAGGCACCAATCGCGAACTCGGCCTGGCCGTCGTCGCGCTGGGCAACCAGCCGACGCAGGACGATCTCGACCGCATCGGCCGCGCTTTCTTTGCCCAGCATCACGGTCCCGGCATTGTCGAGCAGGCGCGCGACGTGCTGGCCAGGGAACTCGAGGACATCGCCTTGCTGCTGCGCAGCGAACGTAGCCATATCGAGAAATACGGCAAGATCCTCGATGAGACATCGAGTGGCCTCGCCAACCGCAGCCTGCTTTCGCAGGATCTGCTGCAGAAGGTCGCCAGCGCCATGGCGGCGGCCACCAACTCGACCCTCGACCACGGCAAGCAGGTTGCAACCACGCTGAGCGACAAGACGGCGGAACTGGAGAGCGTCAAGTCGAAGCTTGAGGAGTACAAGCGGCTCGCCGACACCGACCCCTTGACGCATATCTGGAACCGCCGCGCCTTCGACAAGCAAATCACGGCGATTTACACCTCCAACAAGGGGATCCTGTTCAACGCCCTGATCCTTGCCGACATCGACCATTTCAAGGGTGTCAACGATCGCTACGGCCACCCGGTCGGCGACAAGATCATCCAGATCGTCGCTGAAATCTTCCAGACCAGCATCCGTGAAGACATGTTCGTTGCCCGCACCGGCGGCGAGGAATTCGCGCTGATCGTCGAGGGCGCCAGCGAGGATACCACTTACGAGATCGCCGAACGCATCCGCGTGCTGATCGAACAGACGCCGTTCACCAGCAGCCAGACCGGCGCCAATTACGGCACGGTGACCGTTTCCATGGGCATCTGCATGGCTTCCGAAGCGGAAAGCCCGGAGGATCTTTACACCAAGGCGGACCGGGCGCTCTACCGCTCCAAGGTTGGCGGGCGCAACCGCGTCACCCGGCACTCGACAATGGCCGGCCGCACCGGCAAGAACTGGCTGCTCTACAAGAAAGACTGACGCTTCGGCGTGCAGCCAATTCCCGGGCACAGGCAAATTTATCGGATCCCGCCTCTTTCCATATGAATTTCCGTGGACTATATTTTCCATGGAAAGAGAGAGGCCATGTCTGTTACACCACCCAATGCTGCCGCCCCTGATCTGACCGCGAAGGCGGCCGAAAACGCGGTTCTGACCAAGGCCACGCTGCGTGCCGCCGAACTCCTGGATATAACCGCCAGGGTGCTTGCGTCGATCATCGGCGTCTCGGAAGCCACGGTTTCACGCATGCGCAGGCAGGAATTCCTGCTGGAGCGCGGCACCAAGCCGTTCGAACTCGCGGTGCTGTTCGTGCGGCTGTTCCGTTCGCTCGATGCCATTGTCGGCGGTGACGAGACGATAGCCCGGGCATGGCTGAAGAACGCCAACACGGCTTTCGATGGCAGCCCGCTTGAAAAGATCCTCACCATTACCGGGCTTGTCGATGTCATTGCCTATCTGGACTCCCGACGCGCTCTCGTCTGAAGCCGTCCGGCTCGACGGCAAATACTGGCGCATGGTCGAGGCGCAGCACCGCGTCTCGACGCTGAAGATCGTCGACACGCTGGACGAACAGGCGCTGCTCGAGGATCTGATCGAGGAGACCAAGCCGCAGATCCCCATGGAATGCCGGCATCTCCACTATCTCTTGGCGACGCCCTTCCGCTACGGCTCGATCTATCCCTACGGCTCGCGCTTCCGCCGCGCCGGCCGCACCCTGGGCGTCTACTATGCGGCGGAGACGATCATGACGGCGGTCGCCGAAATGGCCTTCTACCGCCTGCTGTTCTTCGCCGATTCGCCCGACACGCCATGGCCGCGCGACGCCGCCGAATACACCGCCTTCGCCGCCGCGATCCATACCGACAATGCCATCGACCTGACGCGGCCGCCGCTCGACCGCGATCGGGCCCATTGGACGCATCCGACCGACTATGCCGCCAGCCAGGCGATTGCCGATGTCGCGCGTGAGGCTGGGCTGGAGGCGATCCGTTACCGTTCGGCGCGCGACCCGAAGGGCGTCAATGTGGCGCTGCTGACATGCCGCGGCTTTACCAAGGCCAAGCCGCTGGAGCCGCACACATGGCGCATCCGGCTAGGCTCCCTCGGCGTCCAGGGGATCTGCGAATTTCCGGAAAGGCGCATCGAGTTTTCCAGAACCGCCTTCGCCAATGATCCCCGGCTCAACGGATTGCGCTGGGAACGCGGGCGTTGATCAAACGAAAAAGCGCCGGATTTCTCTGGCGCTTATCATTTCAATTCTGAAAACGGGTTCAGCCGTTAGCCACCTGCTTGTGCTGCACCGGATGGCTCTTCTTCAAGAGATCCGACACCAGGAACGCCAGCTCGATCGCCTGGTCGGCGTTGAGGCGCGGGTCGCAATGGGTGTGATAGCGGTCCTGCAGCTCCTCGGCGGTGATGGCGCGGGCGCCGCCGGTGCATTCGGTGACGTTCTTGCCGGTCATCTCGACATGGATGCCGCCGGGGTGCGTGCCTTCGGCGCGATGCACCTCGAAGAAGGTCTGCACTTCCTTGAGGATGCGGTCGAACGGCCGCGTCTTGTAGCCGGCAGCCTCGATCGTATTGCCGTGCATCGGGTCGGACGACCACACGACGCTGCGACCTTCCTTCTGCACCGCGCGCACCAGCTTCGGCAGATGGTCGGCGACCTTGTCGGAGCCGAAGCGGGCGATCAGCGTCAGCCGGCCCGGCTCGTTCTCCGGATTGAGCAGGTCGATGAGCTCCAGCAGGCCGTCAGTCGTCAGCGACGGGCCACATTTGAGGCCGAGCGGGTTCTTGATGCCGCGGCAATATTCGACATGCGCATGGTCGGGCTGTCGGGTGCGGTCGCCGATCCAGATCATGTGGCCCGACGTTGCGTACCAGTCGCCGGAGGTCGAATCGACGCGGGTCAGCGCCTCTTCATAGCCGAGCAGCAGCGCCTCGTGACTGGTGTAAAAGTCGGTCTCGCGCAGCGCGTAGTTGGTCTCCGAGGTGATGCCGACGGCCTTCATGAAGTCCATCGTCTCGGTGATGCGGTTGGCGAGCATGCCATACTTCTCGCCTTGCGGGCTGTCGGAGACGAAGCCCAGCATCCAGCGATGCACATTCTCCAGGCTGGCGTAGCCGCCTTGGGCGAAGGCACGCAGCAGGTTAAGCGTCGCCGCCGACTGGCGGTAGGCCATTTCCTGGCGGGCCGGGTCGGGAATACGCGACTTGGGGTCGAACTCGATGCCGTTGATGATGTCGCCACGGTAGCTTGGCAGCGTCACCTCGCCCTTGGTCTCATTGTCGGACGAGCGCGGCTTGGCGAACTGGCCGGCGACACGGCCGACCTTCACCACCGGCTGCGCGCCGGCAAAGGTCAGCACCACCGACATCTGCAGGAAGACGCGGAAGAAGTCGCGGATGTTGTCGGCGCCATGTTCGGCGAAACTCTCGGCGCAATCGCCGCCCTGCAGAAGGAATGCGTCGCCGGCAGCGACAGCCGCAAGCTGCTTCTTCAGCTTGCGCGCCTCACCGGCAAAAACCAGCGGCGGAAAGGTGGCGAGCTGGGCTTCCGTGTTCTTCAGCGCGGCGAGGTCCGGATAGGCAGGAACCTGCTTGATCGGCTTTGCTCTCCAAGAATTCGGCGACCATTTCGTCATCGCTGCACCCAAACGCTCTTTCCAGCAGGCTTTTGCCCGCCATTCCCGCCCCATATGGGGATGGCGGCTCCATACACGAAGCCGATTTTCTATTCTAGACCGGAATTCAAGCGCTGGCGAATGATGGGGAGCTCCATGCCGCGACCCACTTTGGCTTCTTATCTTCGCGACGGCTGTGCAATATCCCTTGGTGCCAGAATCGATCCTCACCGATGTAGTCGCGCCGGTCATCGTCCGCTGCGCAACAATTCTCCATGGAGTCCCTATGTCCGTGTCCGCCTACCTTGACCGCGTGCGCCGCGAGCAAGGCCTGTTTACGATCGAAGAGGTTGTTGGCCTGTCCGAGCGCGGCAACGTGATCTACGACCCCTACTCCACGCTGATTTCCGCAGGCGCCGTCATCGGGCGAGGCAACGTCTTCTTCCCCGGCGTCTACCTGTTCTGCACCGACGGTGGCGCGCTGGAGATCGGCGACGCCAACATTTTCCACGCCAACACACTGTTCGAAGCATCCGCCGGCGCAATCCGCGTCGGCTCACGCAACCAGTTTGGCGAAGGCGGTTTTACTGCAAAGGCCAACAGGCCGGGAGCCTCGATCGTGATCGGCGATCAAGGCCGCTATCTCAACGGCGCGGCGGTGTTCGGTGAGACGGTGCTCGGTTCGGGCAGCCAGCTTCTCGGCGCGATCACCGTCGACAGTTGCCGGCTGGAACCGGGCGGCAGTTTTCGTGAGTCCGACCCCGACCGCCGGGCCGGATTGCTGAAAGGCGCCGGCGCCGCGCGCGGCTTCACCGTGCCTGCCGGGCACGTCATCGTCGGCGCCGGCACGTTCTCGGCATCCGACCTGCAGTTGCAGTCGAATTTCCATCCGAAAGTCTAGGTGGCCACCAGCCGCGCCAGTTGCGTCATGACGACGGCCGAGCCCGCCAGGCGCTTCTCCGCCGTTGGCCAGTCGCGGATGAAGACCACGCTGTGGTCGGTCCTGATCTTGGCCAGCGAACCCTGCTCGCCGATGTATTTGACCAGCCCGACCGGGTTGGAGAACTCGCGCTTGCGGAAGTGGATGACGACGCCCTTGGGGCCGGCATCCAGCTTTTCGACATTGGCCCTGCGGCATAGCGCCTTGATGAAGACAATCTTCAAGAGATGCTTCACCTCTTCCGGCAGCGGGCCGAAGCGGTCGATCAGTTCGGCGCCGAAAGCGTCGATTTCCTCGGTGTTTTCGAGGTCGCCGAGGCGGCGGTAGAGCGCCAGCCTGAGCTGCAGGTCGGGCACATAGCTCTCTGGGATCATGACAGCCGTGCCGACGGCGATCTGCGGCGACCAGCCGCCATCCTGAACCTCGCCGGAATCCTTCACCTCGGCCACCGCCTCCTCCAGCATCTGCTGGTAGAGTTCGAAGCCGACCTCCTTGATATGACCGGATTGCTCTTCGCCCAGAAGGTTGCCGGCGCCACGGATGTCGAGGTCGTGGCTGGCGAGCTGGAACCCCGCGCCAAGCGTGTCCAGCGACTGCAGCACCTTCAGCCGGCGCTCGGCCGTGTCGGTGAGCTTGCGGTTGGCCGGCAGCGTGAACAACGCATATGCCCGCACCTTGGAACGGCCGACGCGGCCGCGCAGCTGGTAGAGCTGCGACAGGCCGAACATATCGGCGCGATGGATGATCAGCGTGTTGGCGGTCGGAATGTCGAGCCCGGATTCGACGATGGTGGTCGACAACAGCACGTCGTACTGGCCGTCATAGAAGGCGTTCATGATGTCGTCGAGTTCGCCCGGCGGCATCTGGCCATGGGCCACCGCCACCTTCAGCTCGGGGACGGATTCGCGCAGGAAATCATGGATTTCGGCGAGATCGCTGATACGCGGCACGACATAGAAGGAATGGCCGCCGCGATAGCGTTCGCGCAGCAGCGTCTCGCGGATGACCAGCGGATCGAAGGGCGAGATGAAGGTGCGCACCGCCATGCGGTCGACCGGCGGCGTGGCGATCAGCGACAGTTCGCGCACGCCGGTCAAGGCAAGCTGCAGCGTGCGCGGGATCGGCGTCGCCGACAGCGTCAGCACGTGGACGTCGGTCTTGAGGTCCTTCAGCCGTTCCTTGTGCTTGACGCCAAAATGCTGCTCCTCGTCGATGATCAGCAGGCCGAGATTCTTGAACGAGATCGCCGACCCGAGCAGTGCATGGGTGCCGATGACGATGTCGACCTGCCCCTCGGCGATGCCTTTCTTGGTTTCCGCCAGTTCCTTGGCGCCGACCAGCCGCGAGGCCTGGCCGACGCGGATCGGCAGGCCGGAGAAGCGCTGCGAAAAGGTCTTGAAATGCTGGCGCGACAACAGCGTCGTCGGCACCACGACCGCGACCTGGAACCCTTCCATCGCCGCGATGAAGGCGGCGCGCAACGCCACTTCGGTCTTGCCGAAGCCGACATCGCCGCAGATCAGCCGGTCCATCGGCTTGCCGGCGCCGAGATCGTCCACGACGGCATCGATCGCGCCCTGCTGGTCGTCGGTCTCCTCGTAGGGAAAGCGCGCCGAGAATTCGCCGTAAAGCCCTTCCGCCGGCACCATGGGCGGCGCGGTACGCATCTGGCGCTCGGCGGCAATGCGGATCAGCTGTCCGGCCATGTCGAGCAGGCGCTTCTTCAGCCGCGCCTTGCGCGACTGCCAGGCGCCGCCGCCGAGCTTGTCCAGCGTCGCCTCGGCTGTGTCAGAGCCGTAGCGCGACAGAAGCTCGATGTTTTCCACCGGCAGGAACAGCCGGTCGTCGCCGGCATAGTGGATTTCCAGGCAATCATGCGGCGCGCCGACCGCCTCGATGGTGCGCAGGCCGATGAAACGGCCAATGCCGTGATCAGCATGGACGACGATGTCGCCCGCCGACAACGACGACGCCTCGGCGATGAAATCCGACGCGCGCTTCTTGCGCTTCGAGCGCCGGATCAGCCGGTCGCCCAGAATATCCTGTTCGGCGACGACGACCAGTTGTTCGGTCTCGAAGCCGGATTCCAGCGGCAGCACCGCAAGCGCCGCCTGGCCCGGCTCGAGTTTTTCCGCCTCGGCCAACGTCGCCACCGGCACCAGATTGCCGAGATGATGCTCGGCCAGGATCTGGCCAAGCCGGTCGAGCGAGCCTTCGGTCCAGCCGGCGACGATGACCCGCCGGCGCGCCGCGCGCTCGTCGGCGATGTGTTTTACGACGACATCGAAGACGTTGATGTTTGGGTCAGCCCGTTCCTCGGCAAAGCTGCGGCCATGGCGCGAACCGCCATGGAAGACCTTCCTGGCCCCGACATCCGGCGCATCGAAAGCAGTGAAGTCGATGGCTTCGCGCGGTCCGAGCGACGCCACGAGGTTTTCCGGCGAGAGATAGAGCAGGTCCGGCGCCACCGGCTTGTAGGGCACGGCGTCCTTCAAGGCGGCGTCGGCCTGTTTGCGGCGCGCTTCGTAGTGGTCGAGGATCAGCGTGTGACGCTCAGCCAGCGCTTCGTGCGCCAGATGGTCGAAGATGACAGGCGCATCCGGCAGATAATCAAACACTGTCTCCAGCCGCTCGTAGAACAGCGGCAGCCAGTGCTCCATGCCGGCAAAGCGTCGCCCTTCGCTCACCGCCGCATAAAGGCCGTCGTCGCGCTGCGGCGCGCCAAAGGCTTCGATATAGGAGCGGCGGAAGCGGCTGATGGTTTCGGGGGTCAGCGCCACTTCACTCATCGCCTGCAGCGCCATCGACTTGCGCTGGCCGGTGGTGCGCTGCGTGGCGGCGTCGAAGACGCGGATCGATTCCAGCGTGTCGCCGAAGAAATCGAGCCGCAGTGCTTCCGTCCAGCCGGGTGCGTAGAGGTCGAGGATGCCGCCGCGCACGGCGAATTCGCCGATACCGCGCACCGTCGGCACCCGCTCGAAGCCGGAAATCTCCAGCCGGGACACCAGCGCGTTCATGTCGATCTGGTTGCCGGGCTTTGCGTGGAAAGTCTGCGCTTCGACCAGATCGGCCGGCGGAATGCGCTGCAGCAGCGCATTGGCAGTGGTCAGGATGACCGCGCGATGCGGCTTTTTTGCCAGCGCGATCATCGCCGTCAGGGCGTCGAGCCGCTTGGCAGCGGCATCGGAGCCTGGCGAAACGCGGTCATAGGGCAGGCAATCCCAGGCCGGCAACTCCAGCACCGGCAGGCCGGGGGCGGCAAAGGTCAGCGCCTCGATGATCGACGGCAGGCGCTGGCCGTCGCGCGCCACGAACAGCACCGGTTTGTCAGGCGCAATCTCATGGATCGCCTGCACCAGCGCAAAGGCTTCGTAGCCATCGGCAACGCCGTCGACGATGAACTGGCCGGCGCGGCCTTTCGGCAGGCCGATTTTGGGAATGAGGCTCATGGTTGCACGTTTAAAATGTCATGGTCCGGCGCGATGCCAGGATCTTTTGCAGGACGGCACAGTCGATATTCCCGGGAACCGGGCGTTCGCCGGTGACCATGGGCAGGAATTCGGTGTCGGGGATGTCGAGGAGCTTTTCATATTGGTCGATTTCATCGCCGGTCAAGGCGCCGATTTCGTTGTCGGCAAAGGTACCGAGGATAAGGTCCATCTCGCGCATCCCGCGATGCCAGGAGCGGAACAACAGCTTGCGACGCCTGATATCCAGCCCCTCGCTCGATCGTTTCGTCCCGGTCATCGTGCCGCATCCCTGCTTGGTGCGGCGCATATAGCGTGGATAGAGGGCGGTGTCAGCCTTGCAACAGGCCGGTGGGCGACTAAACATCCCGGGTGTGAAGAACACTCCTGACAACGCTGGTGCCGGACACCGCCCGCACTTCACCCTCCCCCTTGTGGGGAGGGTCGGTGAGCACGCTTCGCAAAGCGAAGCGGGTGAGACGGGGTGCGGCGCTGGTGCGCCGCCTTCTTCTGAAGTTAGACGCGCACCTACCCCCACCCCGCTCCGCTTCGCGGATCGACCCTCCCCACAGGGGGGAGGGTAAAGGCATGCGCCCCTCCCTCCTCGACCCTCTCTTCGTCCCCATCACTTCGCTTGCCGGCGTCGGCCCCAAGGTTAGCGCTCTGATCGAGAAGGTGGTGGCGGCCGATCTCGGCGAACGGCCGGCGCGCGCGGGCGACCTGTTGTTCGTGCTGCCGCACACCGTCATCGATCGTCGCAATCGTCCCGGCATCGCGCTTGCGCCTGCAGGCGCCATCGTCACACTCGACGTGCGAATCGACCGCCACCAGCCGCCGCCGCGCGGCAACCGGTCGGTGCCTTACCGCGTCTATGCCCATGACGACACCGGCGAGATCGGCCTGACCTTCTTCCACGCCCATGCCGCCTATCTCGAAAAAGCGATGCCGGTGGGCGAGCATGTCGTCGTCTCCGGCCGTATGGAATGGTTCAACGGCCGCCCGACCATGGTCCATCCCGACCATATCGCCCTGGTGAGCGAGGCGGAAACACTGCCGCTGGTCGAACCGGTCTATCCGCTGACCGCCGGCCTGTCGGGCAAGGTGCTGCGCCGCGCCATCGGCCAGGCGCTCGGCCGGCTGCCGGAATTGCCGGAATGGCAGGACGGCGCCTTCATGCGCAAGCAGACTTTCCCCGCCTTCGCCGACGCGCTCGCCCGCATCCACTATCCCGCGGACCCGATCGATGTCGCCATCGAGGGGGTGGCATGGCGCCGCCTTGCCTATGACGAGCTTCTCGCCGGCCAGGTCTCGCTGGCATTGGTGCGGGCAAAAGTGCGCCGCCTGTCGGGCCGGCCGCTCATCGGCGACGGTCGCATCGTCGAGAAACTGCGCGCAGCCCTGCCCTATTCATTGACCGGCAGCCAGGAATTCGCGCTTGCCGAAATCAATGCCGATCTGGCCGACCCCGAGCGCATGCTGCGCCTGCTGCAAGGCGACGTCGGCTCCGGCAAGACGGTGGTGGCGCTGCTGGCCATGGGGCGCGCAGTCGAGGCCGGCGGCCAGGCGGCATTGATGGCGCCGACCGAGATCCTGGCGCGCCAGCATCTGGCGACGATCACGCCTTTGGCCGAACAGGCCGGCCTGCGCGTCGCCATCCTCACCGGCCGCGAAAAGGGCCGCGAGCGCGCCGATACGCTGGCGGGCCTGGCCAGCGGCGACATCGACATCGTCGTCGGCACCCATGCGCTGTTCCAGGAAACGGTGACCTATCACGACCTCGTCTTTGCCGTGGTCGACGAGCAACACCGCTTCGGCGTCCACCAGCGGCTTGCCATCACCGCCAAGGGCGACGCCCCCGACATGCTGGTGATGACGGCGACGCCGATCCCGCGCACTCTGGTGCTGACCGCCTTCGGCGACATGGACGTCTCCAAGCTGACGGAAAAACCGATCGGCCGCCAGCCGATCCGCACCGTCACGCTGCCGCTGGAACGGCTGGACGAACTGGTCGGTCGCATGCTGGACGCGGTTGCCGACGGCCAGAAGATCTACTGGATCTGCCCGCTGGTCGAGGAATCCGAAGAGATCAAGTTGATGTCGGCCTTGGACCGTTTTGCCTCGCTGCAGCCCTTGTTCGGCGATCGCATCGGCCTCGTCCACGGCCGCATGAAGGGCGCCGAAAAGGACGAGGCGATGCGCGAGTTCAAGGCCGGCGAAACCCGCATCCTGATCGCCACCACCGTCATCGAGGTCGGCGTCGACGTGCCGGACGCCACCATCATGGTCATCGAGCATGCCGAACGTTTTGGCCTGGCGCAACTGCACCAGTTGCGCGGCCGCGTCGGCCGCGGCGACAAGCCTTCTTCCTGCGTGCTGCTCTACAAGGACCCGCTCGGCGAAACGGCCAAGCGCCGGCTGTCGGTGATGCGCGAGACCGAGGACGGGTTCCTGATCGCCGAAGAGGATCTGAAGCTGCGCGGCGAAGGCGAATTGCTCGGCACCCGCCAGTCCGGCACGCCGGGCTTCCAGGTGGCGCGCATCGAGGTGCACGCCGACTTGCTCGAAGCAGCCCGCGACGATGCAAGGCTGATCCTGTCGCGTGATCCGGAACTACAGTCTGAGCGCGGCGAGGCGCTGCGGCTGCTGCTCTATTTGTTCGGCCGCGACGAGGCCGTGCGGCTCTTGCGTGCCGGCTGAGCCAAAGCACCAAGCGGCGGGTTGGCGAGATCTCCGTCGATCGGCTGGCCGTTCATCGTCACCATCTTCGGCTTGACTTCGGGCGCCACCAGCCCGGCCGAGACGATCAGCCTGGCGCCGTCCTCAATCGTCATGTCGAGCAGCACGATGTCGGATTTCGGCACGTACATCAGGAAACCGGTGGTAGGGTTCGGCGTGCACGGCATGAACACGGCGATCATCGGGTCGCCTGCATGGTCGAGCTTCTGGTTGATCTCGGTTTCCTTCTCGCTGGCGACGAAGACCAGCGACCAGACGCCTTTTCGCGGATATTCGACCAGCCCGACCTGGCGGAACATATCGCCCTTGTTCGACAGCACCGTCTGGAAAATCTGCTTCAGCGAACCGTAGATGCCGCGCACCAGCGGCATACGGCCAAGCAGCCGTTCGCCGAAATTGACGATGGCGCGACCGACGATGTTGGCGGTCATGAAGCCGATCAGCGTGATCAGCACGAGCGCCACGATCAGGCCGAAGCCGGGCACCGGAAACGGCAAATAGGTGTCGGGGCTGTAGCGCGCCGGAATGTACGGCTTCACCCAGGAATCGACCCAGCCGACGAACGACCAGGCGATATAGGCGGTGATCGCCAGCGGCGCGCAGACGATAAAGCCTGTGAGGAAATAGTTCCTCAGCCGGGTCATGCCTGAAGTTCTGGGAGCATCGGACATGGTTCACCGGGGACGCGGGTTGCAGCGCCACACTAGTGAAGCGGACGGCGCTTTGGAACCGCGAAGTTTTTTAGACCCCCGATGAGCACCGACTACTCCACCGTCACCGATTTCGCCAGGTTGCGCGGCTGGTCGACGTCCGTCCCCATGAACACGGCGGCGTAGTAGGCCAGCATCTGGATCGGCAGCGCATAGATGATCGGCGAGATGATTTCCGGCACGTCGGGCAGGATGATCGTCTCCATCGTCTTGACGCTGACCTGCGCCGCGCCCTTGGCGTCGGTGATCAGGATGATCTTGCCGCCGCGCGCCGCCACTTCCTGCATGTTCGACACGGTTTTTTCGAAGATGCGATCATGCGGCGCGATGACGATGACCGGCATGTTCTCGTCGATCAGCGCGATCGGCCCGTGCTTCAGTTCGCCCGCGGCATAACCCTCGGCATGGATGTAGGAGATTTCCTTGAGTTTCAGCGCGCCTTCCATGGCCAGCGGGAAATTGGTGTCGCGTCCGAGATAGAGCACGTCCTTGTAGCGCGAGATTTCGCGCGCGATGCGCTCGATCTGCTCCTCGAGCTTGAGCACCTGGTTGGCGTAGCGAGGCGCCTCCGAAAGAGCGCGCACCAGCGTCTTTTCCTCATCCTTCGAGATCGTGCCGCGGGCCACGCCGGCGCGCACCGCCAGCGAGGCCAGCACCGAAAGCTGGCAGGTGAAAGCCTTGGTCGAGGCTACACCGATCTCCGGGCCGGCCAAGGTCGGCAGCACGACATCGGATTCGCGCGCCATGGTCGATTCGCGCACATTGACGATGGCGCCGATCTTCATGCCCGCCTTGCGGCAATAGCGCAGCGAGGCCAGCGTGTCGGCGGTTTCGCCGGACTGCGAGATGAAGAAGGCGGCATCATCCGCCGATAACGGCATTTCGCGGTAGCGGAATTCCGAGGCGACATCGATGTCGACCGGCAGCCGCGCATAGCGCTCGAACCAGTATTTGCTGATCAGGCCGGCTAGATAGGCGGTGCCGCAGGCCGAGATCGCCAGCCGGCCGATCTTGGCAAAGTCGAACGGCAGTTCCAGCGGCTTCGACACGCCAGAGACGAAATCGACATAGTGCGCCAGCGTATGCGAGATCACTTCGGGCTGTTCATGGATTTCCTTTTCCATGAAATGGCGGCGGTTGCCCTTGTCGACCATGAAGCTGGTCGACAGTGATTGCTGGCGCTTGCGGGCAACCTCTTTGCCGTCGATGTCGAAGATGGTGACGCCATCGCGGCGCACCACCGCCCAGTCGCCGTCTTCGAGGTAGGTGATGGAATTGGTGAACGGCGCCAGCGCGATGGCGTCGGAGCCCAGAAACATCTCGCCATCGCCATGGCCGACGGCCAGAGGCGGACCATTGCGGGCGCCGACGATGAGGTCCTCGTCGCCGGTGAACATGATGGCCAGCGCAAAGGCGCCTTCCAGCCGCTTCAGCGCCTGGTGCGCGGCCTCGATCGGCTTCAGCCCCTTGGCCAGTTCGCGCGCCACCAGATGCGCTACGACCTCGGTGTCGGTCTGCGACGAGAAGGAATACCCGTCGCGGATCAGCTCATCGCGCAACTCGGCGAAATTCTCGATGATGCCGTTGTGAACGATGGCGACGCCGTTGGAAAAATGCGGATGGGCGTTGGTCTCGTTGGGCACGCCATGGGTCGCCCATCGCGTGTGGCCGATGCCGATGGTGCCGTCGAGCGGTTCTTCCTTCAGCCGGCGTTCGAGGTTGATGAGCTTGCCTTCGGCGCGGCGGCGGCCGAGCGCACCTTTCTCGACGGTGGCGACTCCGGCGGAGTCATAGCCACGATATTCAAGCCGCTTCAAAGCATCGACAATGAGCGGCGCGACTTGGCTCTGGCCGACAATTCCGACGATACCGCACATGCGCCTGCCCCCGATTCACCTGGAAAACCAGTCCCGATGGAAAACCAGCGTTATCTAGGGATTGCCGGCCCGCCGCGAAAGTCACTTTGCATTTCGTCTGGTGTAACGGAACGCTTCTCAACCCGATGCACCATGACACACCGCTCTTGCAATCCGGTTACCGCAATTCCTCGGTTGTTCAATTGCTTCGGCGGTTAATGGTCGGTGCCGGCCTTTTTCTTCGCCGCAGCGGCCGAGGCAAAGCGCTCGCGCAATTCCTTGCCTTTCCCGGGAATGGTCTTCTGGCGGGCGCGGCCGAAGGCCAGCGCATCGTCCGGCACGCTTTCGGTGATGACGCTGCCCGAGGCGATGTAGCCACCCTTGCCGATGGAAACCGGCGCCACCAGCGACGAGTTCGAGCCGACAAAGGCACCCTCGCCGATATCGGTGAAGAACTTTGAATAACCATCATAGTTGCAGGTAATGGTGCCGGCGCCGATATTGGCCCCCGCGCCCACACGGGCATCGCCGATATAGGTCAGATGATTGACCTTGGCGCCCTCCTCGATGACCGCCTGCTTGACCTCGCAGAAATTGCCGACCTTGGCCTTTTGCCTCAGATCGGCGCCAGGCCTGAGCCGCGCGAACGGACCGACGTCGCAATTGGAGGCGATGGTGGCGCCCTCTATGTGGCTGAAAGCGTGTATCTTGGCCCCGGTTGCAATTTTCACGCCCGGGCCGAACCAGACATTGGGCTCGACGATCGTGTCGGCGCCGATTTCGGTGTCGTGCGAGAAATACACCGTCTCCGGCGCGATCAGCGTTACGCCCGACAGCATGGCCTCGTAGCGCCGGCGCACCTGCCAGATGCCTTCCGCCTGCGCCAGCTCGGCCCGGTTGTTGATGCCGAGCGCGCTCTCGAAGCTCGTTTCGGTGGCGAGGACATCGAGCCCTTTCGCACTGGCGATCTCGACGATGTCGGTGAGATAGTACTCGCCCTTGGCGTTCTTGTTGCCAACCTGGTCGAGCAGGTCGAGCGCATGCTTGCCCGCCACCGCCATCATGCCGGCATTGCAGAAGCCGATCTTCTTTTCCTCGGCGGAGCAGTCCTTCTCCTCGCGGATGGCGGTGAGCTTGCCGCCCTTTTCGATCAGCCGGCCATAGCCGGTCGGGCTGGGCGGACGGAAACCGATCACTACGACGGCCGCGCCATCGGCAAGCTTTTGCCGCGCGGTCACCAGGGCTTCAGCATCGATCAGCGGCGTGTCGCCGAACATCACGAGAATATCGTCATAACCCTTTGATATCGCATCGCGCGCAGCCAGCACGGCATGCGCAGTGCCGAGCCGCTTCTCCTGCACGAAGGTCTCGGCCTTGGGCGCGAATTTCGCCGCCGCCTTGCGCATATCATCGGCGCCATGGCCGATCACCAGCGCCTGGCTGCGGGCGCCGGCGGCCTCGGCCGCTTTCACCACATGGGCGACCATTGGCAGTCCGGCGATCTGGTGCAGCACCTTCGGCGTCGCGCTCTTCATGCGCGTGCCTTCACCGGCGGCGAGGATAACGGACAGGCAGGATCTCTGGCTCATGGAAGGACAACCGTATGAATGGGATCAGGAATCGCAGAGTGGTAGCATCTGGCGCCATGCTGCACCAATGGGGTTAAATTCCGGTGAGGTGATGAGGCAGTTCACTCTCGATCAGCGGATCTCTACCCCAGCCGGCCCAGCACCGGAACATTCTCCAGCAGCCAGTAGGACACCGTCTGCACGCCGCCGGTGAGGAAGAACACGCCGGCGACGACCAGCAGCGCGCCGATGGCTTTTTCGACGCGGCCGAGATGGACGCGGAACCTGCCGAGGAAGCGCATGAAGGCGCCGGAGAACAGGGCAGCGATCAGGAACGGAATGCCGAGGCCAAGCGAATAGGCGGCGAGCAGCAGCGCCCCCTCGCCCACCGTCTCGCGGCCGCCGGCCAAGGTCAGGATCGGCCCCAGCACCGGGCCGATGCACGGCGTCCAGCCAAAGGCGAAGGCCAGCCCCATGACATAGGCGGCGACCATGCTGGCAGGCTTGCCCTGCGACTGAAAGCGCGCCTCGCGCGACAGAAGTGGTATGCGCAGGATGCCGAGGAAATTCAGCCCCATCAGGATGATCAGCACCCCGGCCGCCATCGCCAGCGGCTCCTGCCAGACGCGCAGCCAGTGGCCGATGGTCGAGGCGCCGGCGCCAAGCGCCACGAACACGGTGGAGAAACCGAGTACGAAGGCGAGCGAGGAATAGATGAGCGCGCCGCGGGCGCCGGCCTTGGCCGTGACGCCGGCATCGTCACCGCGAAAATCGTCGACCGACACGCCGGCCATGTAGCAGAGATAGGGAGGCACCAGCGGCAGCACGCAAGGCGACAGGAACGAGATCGCCCCCGCTCCGACCGCGCTGACATAGCCGATGTCCAATGGCATTCCAGAACTCCAGATTCCTTGGCGCCGGTATAGCGGTGGAAAACCGTGTTCGCCAATCACCATCGTGTGGCATTTGGCTACACATACGGTCCGGCCGGACGAATTGTTACCGACCAATCCCAAGTTGACCAAGTCGGGGAAGAAATGCCCCTCGCCGAGCGTTCACACAGCGAAGCCGCGATTTCTGCGCGCTTCGTCGGATCACCAGGGAGATTTCCATGAAAAGCATCACTGTCGGCCTGGCCGCCCTTCTGCTCAGCACCGCCGCATCCTTCGCCGCCGAAGCGTGGAAGGAAGCCGATGTCGGTGGCACCAAGATCTACACCGATGCCAATGGCATGACGCTCTATACCTATGACAAGGACGAGAAGGGCAAGACCAACTGCTACGACAAATGCGCCACCAACTGGCCGCCGCTGAAGGCCGAGGACGGCGCCAAGGCGGACGACGAATGGACCATCGTCGACCGCACCGACGGCACCAAGATGTGGGCCTATGACGGCAAGCCGGTCTACACCTTCATCAAGGACAAGAAGGCCGGTGACATCACCGGCGACGGCGTCGGCGAAGTCTGGCACATCGTCAAGGCCGACTGATCGTCCGAACCTCTATCCCGCACCCCATCGGCGGGACTCGGCTGGCCGCCGGCTCCAAGCGACCCGGCGACCAGTTCGGCATTTACGCGCAGCACGAACTAGTCGCGGCGCCTTTCCCGGTGGCTCGAAACACGAACCGTCCCAGACAGAAATTTTGTGATCTTCTCCATACACTCTAAGAGTGTATTGCGGCACACGCCTCCGCATTTTGGCCGCTTGCCCTTGACCGATCGCAAAAGCGCGGCCATGTGAGCGACCAATTGAATGCGTCACGCAGCGGAATTCTTCTGCCGCCCCACAGCTGATATGAGACCTCATGGACGTCGTCGTCGTCGAATCGCCGGCCAAGGCAAAGACAATCAACAAGTATCTCGGCAAGAACTTCAAGGTTCTGGCCTCGTTCGGCCATGTCCGCGATCTGCCGGCCAAGGATGGTTCGGTGCGTCCCGACGAGGATTTCGCCATGTCCTGGGCGGTCGACACCGCGTCCGGAAAGCGTCTCACCGACATCGCCAACGCGGTCAAGGATGCCGATGGCTTGATCCTCGCCACGGATCCGGATCGCGAGGGCGAAGCCATTTCCTGGCACGTGCTGGAGGTGCTCAAGCAGAAGCGCGTGTTGAAGGACAAGCCGGTCAGCCGCGTCGTCTTCAATGCCATAACCAAGTCGTCGGTGCTGGAAGCGATGGCCAATCCGCGCCAGATCGATGCACCATTGGTCGATGCCTATCTGGCTCGCCGCGCACTCGATTATCTCGTCGGCTTCACGCTGTCGCCGGTGCTGTGGCGCAAATTGCCGGGCGCCCGTTCGGCCGGCCGCGTCCAGTCGGTGGCGCTGCGCCTGGTCTGCGACCGCGAATCCGAGATCGAGCGCTTCATCCGCGAGGAATACTGGCAGATCGCTGCCCTCCTCGGCACGCCACGTAACGACAGCTTCGAGGCGCGGCTGACCGCGTTCGAGCGCAAGAAGCTGCAGAAGCTCGACATCGCCAGCAAGGCGCAGGCCGACGATATCAAGGGCATGCTCGAAGGCGCGACCTTCAAGGCTCTGTCGGTGGAAGCCAAACCGACAAGGCGCAATCCTGGCCCGCCCTTCACCACTTCGACGCTGCAGCAGGCGGCATCGTCGGGCCTCGGCTTTTCGGCGACGCGCACCATGCAGGTGGCGCAGCGCCTCTATGAAGGCATGGAGATCGGCGGCGAGACCACCGGCCTGATCACCTATATGCGAACCGACGGCGTGCAGATGGCGCCGGAGGCGATCGACGCCGCCCGCGACACCATCGCCAAGGAATTCGGCCCACGATACCTCCCGGAAAAGCCGCGCCAGTACACAGCCAAGGCTAAGAATGCCCAGGAAGCGCACGAGGCGGTCCGCCCGACCGATTTCATGCGCACGCCGGCTTCGGTCAGGCAGTATCTCGATTCCGACCAGCTGCGGCTTTACGAATTGATCTGGAAGCGCGCCATCGCCAGCCAGATGCAGTCGGCCGAGATCGAGCGTACCACGGTCGAAATCGAGGCGGTCAATGGCGCTCGCACCGCGGAGCTTCGCGCCGTCGGTTCCGTCGTTCGCTTCGACGGCTTCATCGCCGCCTACACCGACCAGAAGGACGACGACGCCGAAGACGAGGAAAACCGTCGTCTGCCCGAGATCCGTGCCGGCGAGCAGCTGGCCCGTCAGGCGATCAATGCCACCCAGCACACCACCGAGCCGCCGCCGCGCTACTCCGAGGCGTCGCTGATCAAGAAGCTGGAAGAGCTCGGCATCGGCCGTCCGTCGACCTACACCGCGATCCTGAAGACGTTGGAAGACCGTGACTACGTCACCATCGACAAGCGCCGGCTGGTGCCGCAGGCCAAGGGCCGGCTGCTGTCGGCTTTCCTCGAAAGCTTCTTCGAGCGCTATGTCGAATATGACTTCACGGCCTCACTCGAGGAAAAGCTTGACGAGATTTCCGACGGCAAGCTCGCCTGGAAGGACGTGCTTCGTGACTTCTGGAAAGATTTTTCCGGCGCCGTCGCCGACATCAAGGAACTGCGCGTCACTGACGTGCTCGACGCGCTGAACGAGGAACTGGCGCCGCTGGTGTTCCCCGCGCGGGAGGATGGCTCGAATCCCCGCATCTGCCCAAAATGCGGCTCCGGCAATCTGTCGCTGAAACTCGGCAAGTTCGGCGCCTTCGTCGGCTGCTCCAACTATCCGGAATGTTCCTTTACCCGCCAACTCGGCGATGCCGCCAACCCGAATGGCGAGAATGGCGGCGGCGAGGACGGCACCAAGGTCCTCGGCAAGGACCCCTACACGGCAGAGGAAATCACGCTGCGCTCAGGCCGCTTCGGTCCTTATATCCAGCGCGGCGACGGCAAGGAAGCCAAGCGCTCCAGCCTGCCCAAGGGCTGGACGCCCGACTCGATCGACCATGAAAAGGCCTTGGCGCTGCTGTCGCTGCCGCGCGATATCGGCAAGCACCCTGAATCCGGCAAGATGATCTCCGCCGGGCTTGGCCGCTATGGTCCATTCGTTTTGCATGATGGCATCTATGCCAATGTCGACAGCATAGAGGATGTGTTCTCGATCGGCCTCAACCGCGCTGTCACCGTGATCGCCGAGAAGCAGCTGAAGGGCAAGGGCGGCCGCAATGGCGGCACTGCGGCGGCGCTGAAGGAACTCGGCGACCATCCCGATGGCGGGGGCAAGATCGTCGTGCGCGATGGCAAATATGGGCCCTATGTCAACTACGGCAAGGTCAACGCGACACTGCCCAAGGGCAAGGATCCGCAGTCGGTGACCGTCGAGGACGCGCTGGCGCTGATCGCCGAGAAGGAAGCCAAGGGCGGCGGCAAGAAGCCGTTCCGCAAGGCGGCAGCCGCCAAGGCCCCCACAGCCAAGAAAACCACTGCCAAAACAACCACTGGCAAGAAAACCACAGCCAAGAAGTCGGCGACCAAGAAGCCGGCGGCGAAGAAAAAGGGATAGCAGCGTGGCGCGCAGGATCACCGGTAGAAGCCACGGCGATCCGCGCACCGCCGACACGAGGGCCAAGGTCAAGGACGACTACAGGCCCTCGCGTGACGAAATCCTGCGCTACATCGCCGAGAACCCCGACCGCGCGGGAAAACGCGACATCGCCAAGGCGTTTGCCTTGCGCGGCGACGACCGCATTTGGCTGAAGGACATCCTGCGCGACCTGCAGGACGAAGGCATCCTGACCAAGGAGCGCAAACGGCTGGCCCGTGTCGGCGCCTTGTCGCATGTCGCCGTACTCGACATTTTTGGCCGCGATGGCGACGGCATCCTGCTGGCGCATCCTGCCGAGCCCGTAGGCACCGGCGAACCGCCCGTCGTCTCGATCCGCGTCTCGCGCGGCGGCAATGGCCCGCAGCCGGGCATCGGCGACCGTGTGCTGGCCAAGACCTTCCCGACCGACGATGCGACCGGGCCTGCCTATACCGGCCGCGTGATGAAGATTTTCGAGAAGCGCACCGATGCCGTGCTGGGCGTCTTCCGGATACTGAGGGACGGCACCTTCCGCATCGAGCCGGTCGAACGTCGCCAGCCCGAACTGATCGTCGACAAGGAATTCCAGAACGGCGCCAGGAACGGCGACCTTGTCGAGGTCGAGCCCGCGCGGGCCTCCCGGTATGGTTTGCCGCGCGCAAAAGTGCTGGCGGTGCTGGGCTCGCTGACCAGCGAAAAGGCGGTCTCGATGATCGCCATCCACGCGCACGACATTCCGCATATCTTCCCGGCCGACGTCATCGCCGAATCCGAGGCGGTAAAACCGGCGACGCTTGCTCACCGCGAGGACTGGCGCGACCTGCCGCTGGTGACCATCGACCCGGCCGACGCCAAGGACCATGACGACGCCGTCTTCGCCACGCCCGACCTCGACGAGAAGAACCCCGGCGGCGTGATCGCCACGGTGGCGATCGCCGATGTTGCAGCCTATGTCCGCTATGGCACCGCACTCGATCGCGAGGCGCTGAAACGCGGCAATTCTGTCTATTTCCCCGACCGCGTCGTGCCGATGCTGCCAGAGCGCATCTCCAACGACCTGTGCTCGCTGCGCGAAGGCCAGGACCGTCCCGCGCTTGCCGTGCGCATGATTTTTGCCGCCGATGGCCGCAAGCTGCGTCACACCTTCCACCGCGTCATGATGAAATCGGCGGCAAAGCTCGCCTATCCGCAGGCCCAGGCCGCGATAGACGGCCTTCCTGACGACAAGACCGGCCCGATCCTCGATACGGTGCTGAAGCCGCTGTGGGACGCCTACGCCATCCTCAAGCGCGGCCGCGATGGCCGCCAGCCACTCGAGCTTGATCTGCCCGAGCGCAAGATCCTGCTCAAGCCGGACGGCACCGTCGACCGCGTCGTCGTCCCGGAGCGGCTCGACGCCCACAAGCTGATCGAAGAATTCATGATCCAGGCCAATGTCGCCGCCGCCGAAACGCTGGAAGCGAAGAAGCAGGCGCTGGTCTACCGCGTCCACGATGCGCCGTCGCTGGCCAAGCAGGAATCGCTGCGCGAGTTCCTGCAGACGCTCGGCCTGTCGCTGGCGCGTGGCGCGCAGATGCGGCCCGCCCAGTTCAACGGCATTCTCGAGCGCGTGCGTGGCGCCGACAATGAGGGGCTGGTCAACGAAGTGGTGCTGCGCTCGCAGAGTCAGGCCGAATATTCGCCCAAGAACATCGGCCATTTCGGCCTCAACCTGAAGCGCTACGCGCATTTCACCTCGCCGATCCGCCGCTATGCCGATCTGATCGTGCATCGCGGGCTGATTGCCGCACTTGGGCTCGGCCCCGGCGGGCTGACGCAGGACGAAGAGACGCGGCTGGAAGACGTCGCGGTGCTGATCTCGGGCACCGAGCGCCGCGCCATGGCGGCCGAGCGCGACACCGTCGACCGGCTGATCGCTGCCTACCTCGCCGAGCGCATCGACGACCGCTTCGACGCCCGCATTTCGGGCGTCACCAAATCGGGACTATTTGTCCAATTGCCGCAGTTTGGCGCAGATGGCTTCATCCCGGTGTCAAGTCTGGATGGCGATTACTATATATATGACGAAACCGCGCGATCGCTGTTCGGAGAACGCACCGGCAAGGGCTATCAGCTTGCCGACCGCGTCGAGGTTCGCCTGATCGAGGTGGCGCCTATGGCCGGCGCGATGCGTTTCGAGATGCTGACCGACCCGAAGCCCCTGCCCGGCTCCAAACGGTCGTTTCACAAGGCAAAAGGCCGCGCCCGCGCGTCGCAATCGCGCCCGGGGTCGCGCGGCAGGAGACGATAATGGCAAGCGAAATGGGAATCCAGAAGCAGGTTTTCGGCGGCGAACATCATTCGGGCCGAGTCGCCCGCCCGCTGTGGACGGCGATGAAGCGCGGCGCCCTTGGCCGCTGCCCGCATTGCGGCGAAGGCAGGTTATTCGCCGGCTTCACCAAAAGCGTCGACAAATGCGCCGTGTGCGGTGAGGAGTTCCACCACCACCGCGCCGACGACCTGCCCGCTTATCTCGTCATCGTCATTGTCGGCCACATCGTTCTCGGCGCCTTCATGGGCGTTGAGGCGACCTCGACGCTCTCCATGTGGCAGCACATCGCCATTTGGGTGCCGCTGACCATCGTGTTGTCGGTCGCTCTGCTGCAACCGGTCAAGGGCGCCGTCATCGGACTGCAATGGGCGCTCTATATGCACGGCTTCGGCGGCGAAAAAGACGGCACCGAGCCGCATCCCGGAACCTAGTTTGCTTCAGGGCAATGTCGCCTGGCGCAACATGCCGACCGTGAAAGGCCACTTTCGTTTGCCAGAAGTTTCCGCTAGGTCCTGCGCATGGAAGGTATGACCAAGGCGGAAGTCAGCAGGATGGACCGTGGCGCAGCCGCCCACAGCGGCCTGCCCATACGCCCGCGCGATGCCGCCACCCTGATCCTGCTCGACCGCGAGGGCGACGAGATTCTGGTGCTGATGGGCCGGCGCCATGCAGGCCACGCCTTCATGCCCGGCAAGTTCGTCTTTCCCGGCGGCCGCACCGATTCGGCCGACAGCCGCATAGCCGTTGCCACCCCATTGCTCCCGGAGGAAGAAGCCAGGCTGACCGCCGGCGTCGGCCGCATCAGCCCGTCGCGGGCCCGTGCCATCGCGCTCTCGGCCATCCGCGAGACTTATGAGGAAGCCGGCCTGCTCATCGGCCGCAAAGGCTCGTTCGCAACCGACAAGCGCGACTGGCAGGGCTTTGTCGAGCACGGCGTCCAGCCTTCGCTGGCGCCGCTGCGCTTCATCGCCCGCGCCATCACCCCGCCCAATCGCGTGCGTCGTTTCGACACCCGCTTCTTCAGCGCCTGGCGCAGCGATGTCGCCGTGGAACTGCCGGGTGGCGGCCCGACCAATGAGCTGGAAGAACTGGTCTGGCTGCCGCTTGCCAAGGCCAGAGAGGCCGATATCCCCGACATCACCCGAACGATCTTGCAGGAGCTGGAGACGCGGCTTGCCGGCGATCCGCGCCTGCGATCCGGTGGGTCCGTGCCGTTCTACCGGCTTATCCGCAACCGCTTCGTTCGCGAAATTCTTTAGAGCAATTCCAGGAAAAGTGTGACGCGGTTTTCCGTCCGGAATTACGCAATATCAAACAGACAGAGTATTCAGGCATCACATGACGGTCGATACCCAGCAAGAGGGCGACGAGCGCGTACATTGGCTACCGATGATCGCCGCGATCTCGTCGATCAGCGTCGTCGGCATCGCCATAGGCCTCGGCATGCCGCTGCTCAGCGTTATTCTCGAGAGCCGCGGCCACTCGGCATCGATGATCGGCCTCAACACCGCGGTCGCCGGCCTTGCCTCGATCGCCGGCGCCCCGCTGGCCACGCCGCTGGCGATGCGCTTCGGCGTCGCCTGGACGATGATCGCCATGATCGCCGCCGGCGCGCTCGCCTTTGTCGGCTTCCACTTCGCGCCGGACTTCTGGATGTGGTTCCCACTACGCGTCGTGCTGCACATCGCGCTGACGGTGCTGTTCATCCTGTCGGAATTCTGGATCAGCACCTCGGCGCCGCCGCGCCGGCGCGGCCTGGTGCTCGGCATCTACGCCACAGTGCTGTCGCTCGGCTTCGCCGCCGGGCCATGGATCTTCGCCCATATCGGCAGCACCGGCTTCTTGCCGTTTGGCGTCATCATCGTCCTGGTCGCGCTGGCCGCAATCCCGGTGCTGGCCGCACGGAATGAAAGTCCCACAATCGTGGTTGACGGCGAAACCAGCAACTTCCTGCGCTACATCTGGCTGGTGCCGACAGCGACCGCCGCCGTGCTGGTGTTCGGCGCCGTCGAGACCGGCGGCTTTGCGCTGTTCCCCGTCTATGGCAACCGCATCGGCTATTCCGAGGCGGATGCAGCCCTCCTGCTCACCATGATCGGCCTCGGCAACGTGCTGTTGCAGATCCCTATCGGCATGATCAGCGACCGCGTCTCAGACCGCCGCTATCTGCTTTTGGCCTGTGCCACGGTCGGACTTGCCGGCACCATCTTCATGCCGTTCTTCGCCGGCAATTGGCACCTGATGGCGGCGCTTCTGTTTGTCTGGGGCGGCGTGGTGGCCGCCATGTACACGATCGGCCTTGCCCATCTGGGCTCGCAGCTCTCCGGCCATGAACTGGCCTCGGCCAATGCCGCCTTCGTGCTCTGCTACGGCGTCGGCATGGTGCTTGGCCCGCAGGCGATCGGCATCGGCATGGATGCCTTCGGGCCCTCCGGCTTCGGCTGGTCGCTCGGCCTGTTCTTTGCCGCCTATATCGCCTTGGTCAGCGCCAGGCTGGTCCGCAAGATCTGGTAGCCTGTCCGTCGCCAGCCTGCGCAATCCTGACGGGATGTCGCCGCTGCTGACAGAACCGTGTCAGGAGACCTCAGCTAAAAGGGTGTCCCAAAAAACCCGAGTTTGAGGATACGGTGATGATCGACAGCGGCTTTGAAACCACATCTCTGCGCATGACGCTTCTGCTGCTTGTCAGCTTCCAGGCCCCGGCAACCGATGTCGACCGCATCATGGACGCCGTGGTCGCGATCGCGCCGCTGGCAATGGGCAAATACGACCGCAACGCCTATCAAACGGCGCACGGCATCGAACGCTACCGACCGCTGGAAGGTGCAGCCGCCGGCGTCGAAACCGAACTGCGCCGCCGCCCCGGCACCGTCGAGGTCTCGTTCGAGTTGCCCGACGACCAGGTGCTCGCCGCCCGCGTCGTCGAGGCGATTTTCCAGGCGCATTCCTACCAGGAGCCGGTGATCCGCATCCAGCCGATCCTCGCCAGCCGCTCCAAGGGCCTGGACGACCGCGCCAATCCGAATCGCTGGTGGAACACCACCGGGGACTGGAAAAAAGCGCTTCCAGTTAAGGAAGAAGCCTAGAAATCCGGCCCCGCTGAGGGCGAGCAACAGCGACCTTACCTTCTCTCCTTGTGGGGTGAGAAGCGGCCTCGTAGCGGACGAAAAGCCAATTGCTTGGTTTTCGAGATTCGAACGCCCTGAGCCTCAGCCTCCATCGAGCCGGTGATAAAACCGGACAACTCATGTGCTACCTAATCCGGACAACTCATGTGCTTACGACACGGCGGCCGCGCCGGGCTTGACTTTCCGGGCACGTTCTTTATGTGTCGCGCCAAGTTTCCCGCGTCCGGGTGTTTTCCCCCGCTCCAGCGGCCAAAACCCCACGAACATAACGGACTGATACAATGGCCAAAGCCGCAAACATCAAGATCAAGCTTCTGTCGACCGCCGACACCGGTTTCTTCTACGTGACCAGCAAGAACAGCCGTACCAAGACCGACAAGCTGTCGTTCCGCAAATACGACCCGGTCGCCAAGAAGCATGTCGAGTTCAAGGAAACCAAGATCAAGTAATCTGGTTTTCATACGCTCTGTCAAAAGCGCCGCCCCTTCGGGCGGCGTTTTTGATTCAAGGCCCCGAAAAGCCAGAACCCTCCGCTGTTTGGCGCGAAGTGCTCATCTCATTTTTTGGCAAAAAAGGGGGCCGGTCGGCGTATGGCAGCGGTACGAGGAGGCCACTATGTGCCAGCGCCGGCCGGCCGACCCCACGGACCCAGGAGATGCGGCGGACCTGAGCATCATGGGGTATTCGGCGAAGCGATGCGGCTGTCTACCCTCGTGCCCGCATCGCCCTTGTTCTTGCACCGCACATTTGCGCAACAATGTTTGAAAATCAATAGTTTCTTAACCAAGCCTGCCGAATCGCTTGGATTAAGGTAAATTCCTAACCCTGTCCGATTGACTGCATAATCGGTGGTCTAGCCTACGCTGCCTTGGCGACGACCCGGTTGCGGCCGCCACTTTTGGCTTCGTAGAGCGCCACGTCGGCACGTTTCATCAACGCCGCGACCGTGTCCGCGCCCTTCAGAACCGATGACACGCCGACGCTGACCGTGACTTCGATCGCCTTGCCTTCAGGGCCGATGGCAAACGGCAGCTGGGCGATTTCAGCGCGAATGCGCTCGGCAACTTTCTCCGCCACCGCGCCGTCCGTGTCCGGCATCACAACGACGAATTCCTCGCCGCCGAAGCGGCAGGCAAGGTCGATACCCCTGACGTTCTTGCGCAGCCGCCTTGCGAACTCGCGCAGCACATCGTCGCCGCCATCATGGCCATGCGAGTCATTGACGGTCTTGAAGCGGTCCAGATCGGTGATCATCACCGACAGAGGCCGCCGCCGCGCCACGGCGCGGTCGAACAGCGTCTGCAAATGGCTGTCGAGGTAGCGGCGGTTGTGCAGGCCGGTCAATGCGTCGGTCACCGCCATCTCGATGGTCTGGGTGACGCTGGCGCGCAGCTGGTCGTTGTAGCGCTTGCGGCGCACCTGCGTGCGCAGCCGCGCCGTCAGCTCCTGCTGGTCGATCGGCCGCATCAGATAGTCGTTGATGCCGAGCTCGAGCCCGCGAATGATGCGCCCCTCCTCGCCTCCATCGGCAATCAGGATGATCGGCAGGAAGCGGGTGCGGTCGAGCGAACGAAATTGCGAACACAACCGCAGCGGATCGAAATCGGCAAAACCGGTCGAGATCAGCACGCACTCATAGGGCGCCTCGGCGGCTTGGAAGAAGCCGGCATGCGGATCGGTCGCAATGTCGAGCTCGGCGCTGCCGCGCAGCATTTTCTGGATGCGCTCGAACGACGATTTGCGCTCGTCGATCAACAGCACCTTCGGCGTGGCGTCCTCCGACGCGAAGCTGCGGCTCAACAGCGCCTCGATGCCGATGTTGCGGGTGGTCGATGCGCGCAGCCGCAGCTCGTCGGTCAGCGACTTCAGCCTGACCAGGCTCTTCACCCGCGTCATCAGCTGCAGATCGTTGACCGGCTTGGTGAGAAAGTCGTCGGCGCCTGCCTCGAGGCCGCGCACCCGGTCGGCAACGTGGCCCAGCGCGGTCACCATGACCACCGGTATATGCGCGGTCGCCGGATCGCTTTTCAGCCGCTTGCAGACCTCGAACCCGTCCATGCCGGGCATCATCACGTCGAGCAGCACGACATCGACCTTGCCGTTTTCGCAGGTCTCGATCGCGTCCGGCCCGTTGAAGGCCGTCAACACCTCGAAATATTCGGCCAGCAGCCGAACCTCGAGAAGTTTGACATTGGCAGGGATGTCGTCGACGACGAGGATCCGCGCGGTCATGTCACAAGGCTCCGGCTGAAGGCATCAGGCATCACCGAGATAGGATTTAATGGTCTCGATGAAACGCGGCACCGAGATCGGCTTGGAGATGTAGGCCTCGCAACCGCCCTGGCGAATGCGTTCCTCGTCGCCCTTCATGGCGAAGGCGGTGACGGCGATGACCGGAATGGAATGGAGGTCGTCGTCCTCCTTCAGCCATTTCGTCACTTCCAGCCCCGACACTTCGGGCAGCTGGATGTCCATCAGGATCAGGTCGGGCCTGTGCTGGCGCGCCAGATCGAGCGCCTCGAGCCCGTTGCGCGTGCGCACCGTTTCATAACCGCTGGCTTCGATGAGGTCGCGAAAGAGCTTCATATTGAGCTCGTTGTCCTCGACGATCATGACCTTCTTAGGCATCGATTTCCCGTCCCGGCCAGGCTTCTGCCCGAAGCCCTGCCGCTATGCGCCCTTGTCGAAGCACACCAAACCCTCGCTCACTCTTAAGGCAATATGATTGACGAAATGGAAACCCGAAGCGGCAAAAGCCATTCGGATTCCACCTCGAAAACCACATTGGATCGGGGCTGTGGCTTGCCGCAGGCGACGCTTGCGATTACTGCGGAAAAGAGACTCATTTCCGCAACGAGAAAGTAGTGATGGCAAACGCAGCGTCAATGCGCGAGGAAGCGGAAACCATTGCCGTGAAGGCACTGGGCTTCGTCGCCGCCGACCCCGAACTCCTGCCGCGCTTCCTGGCCATCACCGGCATCGAGGCGTCCGCCATCCGCCGCGCCGCGGCCGAACCGGGATTCCTTGCCGGCGTGCTGCAGTTCATCCTCGCCCACGAGCCGACCTTGCTGCGCTTTGCCGAGGAAACCGGCACCCCGCCTGCCTCAGTCGGCAAGGCGTTGCGCGCGCTGCCTCTTGGCGGCGAGGACCATGAGCATTCGATATGAGCGACGATCCCGAGACGGCACGCCAGATCGCCGAACTTGCAGCCGACGACCGGCCTCTGCTGATCCTCGATGTCGACGATGTCGTGCTCGAATTCATCCGGCCGTTTCCGCATTTCCTGAAATCGCGCGGCTTCGGCCTGACGCTGGCCTCGTTCCGTCTCACCGGCAACATTGCCGAAACGGCGAGCGGCCGGCTGATCGAACAGCCGGAGGTGACGGCACTTCTCGGAGATTTCTTCGATACGCAGGCCGACTGGCAGAGCGTCACCGACGGTGCCGAACAAGCGCTTGCCAGCCTCGGCGACCGCGCCGAGATCGTCCTTTTGACCGCCATGCCGCATCGGCATCGCGCGGCGCGCCGCGCTCATCTCGATGCGCTCGGGCTGCCCTATCCGCTGTTGACCACCGAGATGGCCAAGGGACCGGCGGTGGCCAAGTTGCGTGGTAGCAAGGGCCGGCCGGTGGTCTTTGTCGACGACCAGCCCGCCAACCTCATCTCGGCACGCAACTCGGTTGCCGACGCCCATCTCTTCCACCTGATGGCCGACAATTCGCTGCGCGCCTTCCTGCCGCCGGTGCCGGACGACGTCATCTCCGTCGAGGACTGGCACGAGGCCGCGCCGAAGATCGCAAGCGCGCTCGGGCTCTGAGTTAGTCGCCTCTGAGTCCAGCGCTCAGGGCTTCGTTGCTGTCCCAGGGCTCGCATCCTGATCGGTGTTGTCTTCCACGACCGGATCAGGCCCCTTCAGCATGGCGCCGTTGACCGTCACCGACCCGTCGTGCCTGGCGTTGATCACCCATTCGATACGACCGCCCGGCAGCGTCTTGGCGAATCCCTTGATGGCCAGCGCGCCGGTAAAAGCCTGCGAGGCCTGCGGGTCCGTCTTCGCCGCCTCCTGCAGGCTTGCCACGATCTTGTCGTAGCCGGTCACGTCGATCGTCACGTTGGCATCGGGCTTCTTGTCGGGGAAGGTCATTTCGCCTTCCATGGCGACCTCAATGTCACCATTCTTGACCGTGCTGTGTCCAAGCACGAACTTTGGTGTCTTGGCCAAGAAATCGGCGGAAATCTCATCGCCGAAATCTGCCGGAAGCGGTGGATCCTTACTGAAATCGAGGGTTTCTATGGTTTTCCGAGCCATACTGTCGAGATCGATGTTGGCGCCGCCGAAATTCAGGTCGAGATCCGTCGGCAGCAACGCAACGGTCCAACTGGGCAGCATCTGCTGCGGTATTGTCAGGCCGGAAACCTTGAATGCGTAGCTGATCTTGCCGTCCTTGGTGATGCCGTCCATGCCGACAACGGTGTTCAGCTGCGCCGCGCCGAAATTGCCGGCATATGTTTCAATGGCAAGGTTTTTGAATGCGTAGGTCCCATCGATCCGTTCCCATAGCGGCAGCGCACCGAGCAGAAGCGTTTTGAACTCTGCTTGATCGGCCTTCAGCCGGGCCTCGTCCTCATGGGCGACGGCGAACGCCAAAAGATCCAGAAGCGGCTTGGTCTGAATGGCCTTAGCGGTCACGTTCACAGCGAGCTCCGGTGCCCGGAGCGCTGCGATTGACCGGTCATCGATTTTGACCGTTTCGACGAAGTCCGCCATCGCCTGTGTGAAATTAAGATCGACGCCGCCGTTAGCCGACTTGCTGGCGTCAAATTTGGAAGAGCCCAGCCCCACGCTCAAATTGGTCAATTGACTGACTTGGCGCGACGTCATCGTCATGCCCGCAATCGAACTGGTGCCACTGGTAAATGCCGCCAGTTTCGGGTCATAGACGCCCGTGAACTTGCCATCCTTGACAACGATTTGCCCGGTGTTCAGGCCATTTGGGCCATTTACCTCGATGGACCCAGTCGTAGAGAAATCCGAGGCGACATCCCAGCCTCCGTCGCTGCGCGGTTTGACCCGCAGCGTGACGGGCGGGAAATCGAACCGCTTCAGATCCTGCTTCGGCATCTTCGCCACAAGCGCCTTCACATCGAAGGTGATCTTGTAGGCACCCTCCTCGGCTGAGATCTTCAAAATGCCTTCATTGAGCGCCTGTTTGCCGACATAGCGAGAGAGCTCATCGGAAAGTTGCTTGGCACCTTGGGCATCGACAGCCTGGCCAAAGGCAGGAGCGCTGAGGGCGAGAAGGAAAGCAAGCGGCAAGACACGGTTCACAAAATTCTCCATTTGACCAAAAAGGAACGCTTCGTTCGTCTGCTATGAAACCAACCTACAGTTTCCACAGGACATCAACAAACGCCGACGGGTAATTAGCCTACAGCACAAGCCGCATCAGCGGCCGGCCGGCCTTGCGTTCGAGGAGCCGCTCGAAGCCGGCCTTTTCGAACACACGCGACGAGCCGACGAACAGCCCGATCGAACGCGAATCGCGCGACACGTCGATCGGACACGCCTCGACCAGCCGCGCCTTGTTCTGGCGGGCAAAAGCGATGCCGCCCTCGACCAGGCGGTGGCTGACGCCCCGGCCGCGCGCGCTGGCGCGGATGAAGAAGCAGGAGATGGCCCAGACGCCGGGATCTACGGCGTCGGTTGGATCGACCGGCGCCGAGCCCCTGCCCCGATTGTTCCATTCGGGCACGTCGGCGCGCGGGCCGATCTGCATCCAGCCGACCGCTATGCCGTCCTCGAAAGCCAAAAGCCCCGGCGGCGGCCCTGCGTCGATGCGCGCCTTGATATGATCCTTGTTGCGCTGTTTGTCGCTGGCCCGCCGGACCGCCGGCGCCATCCGGAAATGCGTGCACCAGCACCCGTAACAGGCGCCCTGCTTGCCGAAAAGATCCTCGAAATCCGCCCATAGGTCAGGCGCCAGCGGCGCTATGGTGGTGCTCATGAGTTCTCTCCCGGCTAACCGCTTGTGGCGGCTTCCGTCCTGACGTACCATTGCATCTGTTCTCTTTATGTTCGCAGCGATGGCGGCCCCTGTCAACAATCCCGAGCACGGTTTTTGCCGCGACTGCCTGACCTTTCAGCGCAGCGATACCAGGCGCTGTGAGCGTTGCGGCAGCCCTCGACTCACCCGCCATCCCGAGCTCTACCAGCTGCATCTAGCGCATATCGATTGCGACGCCTTCTATGCGGCTATCGAAAAGCGCGACAATCCGGCGCTGAAGGACAAGCCGCTGATCATCGGCGGCGGCAAGCGCGGCGTCGTCTCCACCGCCTGCTACATCGCCCGCATCAAGGGGGTGCGCTCGGCAATGCCGATGTTCAAGGCGCTCGAAGCCTGTCCGGAAGCGGTCGTCATCCCGCCCAATATGGAGAAATACGTCCGCGTCGGCCGCGAGGTCCGCGCGCTGATGCAGGCGCTGACGCCGCTGGTCGAGCCACTCTCCATCGACGAGGCGTTTCTCGACCTCGCCGGCACCGAGCGCCTGCACGGCATGCCGCCGGCGGTGGTGCTGGCGCGCTTTGCGCAGACCGTCGAAAAGGAAATCGGCATCACCGTTTCGGCCGGCCTTTCCTACTGCAAGTTCCTGGCCAAGGTTGCCTCCGATTTCCGCAAGCCGCGCGGCTTTTCGGTGATCGGCGAAGCCGAGGCGCTGGGTTTCCTGGCCGAACAGCCGGTGACGCTGATCTGGGGCGTCGGCAAGGCTTTTGCCGCAACGCTCGAACGCGACGGCATCCGCAGCATCGCCCAGTTGCAGCGCATGGAGCGCGCCGATCTTATGCGCCGCTATGGCGTGATGGGCACCCGGCTCTACCATCTCTCGCGCGGCCAGGACGACCGCCGTGTCGATCCCGACCAGGATGCGAAAAGTGTGTCGGCCGAAACCACTTTCGACACCGACATAGCTGAAATGGGCGAACTGGTTCCAGTGCTGAGGGGATTGTCGGAAAAGGTCTCGGCGCGGCTGAAGAAGTCAGGCATTGCCGGGCGCACCGTGGTGCTGAAGCTGAAGACGCAGGATTTCAAGCTGCGTACCCGCAACCGCCAGCTCGGCGACCCGACCCGGCTGGCCGACCGCATTTTCCAGACCGGGCTCGAGCTGTTGCGCAAGGAGGCGGACGGGACAAAGTACCGGCTGCTTGGCATCGGTGTCAGCGATCTCTCGGATGACGAGAAGGCCGATCCGCCCGATCTCGTCGACGTCGGCTCGCGCAAGCGCGCCATGGCCGAAAGCGCCATCGATACGCTGCGCGACAAGTTCGGCAAGAAGGCGGTGGAAACCGGCTACACCTTCGGCAAAGGCCGCAACGCCAACCCGCCGGAGCCGATCGAGGAGTGAGACGGCTTAGATACGCTTGAGATCGATGCGGCTCGTCACCACGTTCTTGCCGGTTTTCGGATCGACGTCGGTAACGGTCAACCGCATTCCGTCGCCGCTGGTTTTCTCGACCGTCAACCGCGCCTTACGATCGCCATTGACCTCCGCCGCCCAGCGAATGCCGAGACTGATCGCGTTGCCAGAACGGCTGCCGGCGAGCTGTGCCGGCCCGGTGCGCGACCCGACATAGACGCCTGTATACTTCGCCCCGCGGGCCTTCAGATTGGCGCTGATGGCGCGCGTCACCACGACAAGACCACGGCAATTGCCGTCAAGCGACAATGAGCTCGAGGTCGCGTCGGAATTGAAGGTGCAGGACACATTCACCGTCGGTGCGTCGGTGGTGACCTTGACTGTCCCCTTGCCGGAGAAATTCCCTTGCAAGGAGCTGAGAAAATTCGCCTCGTCGGCATGGGCCGCGGCGCTTGCAGTTAGCAGGCAGCCGGCTAGCAGAAACCGCGCGAATGATTTCATCGGAATCTCTCCCCCGTTGATGTTTAAGAAACGATGCGTCCAGCAATTGGCCAATACCGGGAACCAACGCCTGCCGTTGCGTCAGGTTCCACTTCCAGCATGGCTGTTTTGCAACGGGTCTGGCCCAGTCGAATGCGTCGCCTAGCGGTTGCGATGGAAGCCCCGGCTTGCGACATAGCGCCTATGGCACCTTCCCCATCGATCCCCAAAGCCGCGTTCTGGATGGCGCTGTCGATCGCCTCGTTCCTGGCGATGTCGGTCGCCGGCCGCGCCACGACCGCGGAGCTCAACGTGTTCCAGGTGCTGGAACTGCGCTCGGTGATCGGCTTCTTCATCCTGTTGCCGCTGGTGACGATGAGCGGCGGATTCGCCGCAATGCGCACGCAGCGCCCGTTGGCCCATATCGCTCGCAATGTCATCCACTATACGGGCCAGGCGGCATGGCTCTATGCGCTGACGCTGATCCCGCTTGCGGTGCTCATATCGATCGAATTCACCACGCCGATCTGGACCGCGATCCTGGCGGTGACCTTTCTTGGCGAAAGGCTCTCCCGCCCGAAAATTGCGGCGGTCGTGCTTGGCCTGATCGGCGTGGTGGTCATCGTTCGCCCCGGCGTCGGCTCCATGGATCCGGGTCACCTCGTCGTTCTCGGCGCGGCCGTGTGCTTTGGCGTATCGGTGGTGTTGGTCAAGTCGCTGACCCGCACGGACAGTGTCGTGCGCATCATCTTCTGGATGCTGATCATCCAGTCGGTGGTCGGCCTGATCCCGGCGCTTTATGAATGGCGCAACCCACCGCTCGAACTCTGGCCATGGATCCTGCTGATTGCCTTCACCGGCATGTCGTCGCATTTCTGCATGGCGCGTGCCCTCACCTATGCCGACGCTACGGTGATTTCACCGATGGATTTCCTGCGCGTGCCACTGTCGGCGCTGATCGGCTGGCTGCTCTACAGCGAACAGATCGACATCTTTACAGCCGGCGGCGCCCTGCTGATCCTGATGGGCAACCTGCTCAACCTGCAGCGCAAGGCGCCAAAGCCGGCCGAGGTCGCGGCCTCGTAGCGGTCGGTCAATTCCCCTCATCCGGTATGTTGAGAAGATGCCCGCAGGCCTTGCAGTGCACGGCGTCCGGCTCATGCCGTTGCAGTCCGCACTGCGGACAGGGAAAGAACACCTTGGCGGGTCGAAAAATCGCCGTCGCCAGTCTGACAAACAGCGAGATGCCGATGATCATGGTAGCGATTGCGGTCAGCTTGCCGGCGATCCCCGGCAGCACGATGTCGCCGAAACCGGTCGTCGTCACCGTGGCGACGGTAAAATACAGCGCATCGATATAGTTCTCGAGGCCGGCGCCGGTGCGAAAGAAAAAGGTGTAGACGAAGCCGGTGATGACGAACAGGAACGTCAACAGGTTGATGACCGCGTGGCTCGCCTCGCGCCAGGGCCTTAAGCCACGCATTTCGAAATGCCGCCACAGCGACCCGCTGCGCGACAGCGACCACAGCCGCAGGATGCGCAGGAACGCCAGATTTGCCAGCGCCGTCGGCATCAGCAGCGTCAAAAGGATGAAGACATCGACCCAGGATGTCGGCTGTTTCATCAGCCGCAACATGTCGTTGGAGGCTAACAGTCGGGCAATCAGGTCGGCGGCGACCAATGCGGCGACGGTATAGTCGAGCCACAGGAATGACGGCTTGTCCTGGAGCACCGGCGTGGCAACGAAGAAGGCGACGATGGTGAGGTCGATGATGACCGCCACCAGTTGAAACCGGAACGCCGCCGGCGTGCGTCCGTGATAGAGCTTGCGCAGCCTGTCACGCAGCCGCGCCATCGCTGAGCTTTGCTGCAATCCGTCCTTCTCGGCTGCTTTCATCACCAAGTGCGTAACGGTCCCAGCCGGGGTCGTCTAGAGCATGATCCCAAAAAGTGGGTGCCGGTTTGCGGAAAAGATCATGCTCCAACAAAGGGTTAGATCATGATGAGATTTCAACCGAATCTCATCATGATCTAGTGGCCCCGGTGATCGTCAGCCCTCCACCACCTTGCCGTCCGGCCCCACGAGGCGCCAGGCCGAGGCGGTGTCGTAGACGAACCGCTCCTCCGCAATCCGGTCACCACGCCAGCGCTGCAGGGCCACCTCTTCCAGCCGGCGCACGGTGCCGGCCTTGTCGATACGGTCGAAGGTCCAGCGGATGGCGACATTGTCGCCATCGACCAGGAATGTCTGGACAGGATGGGTGTGCATCTTCTCGATCCGGTCGAGTGCTGCCTGCTCATGCGCCATCAGTGTTTCCTTGCCGCGCCGCGGGACGCCGAGATTTTCCTGCATGGTGGCATCGTCATGGTAGAAGTCGGCGATCGCCTTGACGTGGCTGCCTTCGACCACCTCCTTGAGGAAGGCTTCGACGCGTTCGCGGCTGGGCATGATTGTGCGTTCCTGTGAAGTTTCTGCTCAACGCATGTGGTTCAAAGGAAGGTCAGTTCAACCACGCCCCGCACGCTGGCCCTATCGGCTGCAATGTCAGGCCCAGAGCATCTTTATGCCGTCATGCACTGGCCGACGTCGATGCGATTGCCGTGTATATCAGCGCAGCCTAGACGAGCTCGACTTCGACCACACCCGGCACCGCGCGCATGGCCGACGCGATCTGCGGCGAGATGCGGTAGCGGTTGGGCAATTCGATCTCGATCTCGCCCTGCGCCTCTTCTTTGATGACGATAATGCTTACCTGACTTTCCCCACGCTGGGTAAGCTGCGATTGAATCGCCGACGCAGGCCCGTCATTTCGAACGAAGATGCGCAGCGCCTTCTGGATACGGCTGGCCTCATCCTCCAGCGACTGCACCGTCTGGATGCGCAGATTGACCCCTTCGGGCCTATCCTCGGCCGAAACGGTGATCACCACCGAACGTCCGGGCTCGAGCAGATCGCGATACTGCGCCAACCCTTCCGAAAACAGCACGGCTTCATATTGGCCAGATGTGTCGGAAAAGGCGATGACGCCCATCTTGTTGCCGGTGCGGGTCTTGCGTTCCTGCTTGGTGGTGACCGTGCCGGCCAGCCGGCCGGCGGCGGCGCCACGCTTGACCGCGGCCGAGAACTCTCCCCAGTTCTGCACCCGCATCTTCTGCAGGGCCGCCTTGTACTCGTCGAGCGGATGCGCCGAGAGATAGAAGCCGACGACCTGGAATTCGCGGTGCAGCCGGTCGGCGGCAAGCCACGGATCGGTCTGCGGCAAATTGAGCGCCTGCTGCTGCGCGCCGAGCGACGCGCCGAAAATGTCGTGCTGGCCCGAAATGGCATTCTGCTGCGCCAGCGAAGCCAGCCCCATCATCCGTTCGACGCCGGCCATCATCTGGGCGCGGTCGTGGCCGAAGCAGTCGAGCGCGCCGGCCATGATCAGGCTTTCGAAGACGCGCTTGCCGACGATCTTGGGATCGACCCTTTCACAGAAATCGGCGAGATTCTTGAACGGCTTTTCGCCGCGCATGGCGACGATGTGCTCGACCGCAGCGTCGCCGACGCCCTTGAGGGCCGCCAGCGAATAGTAAATGCGGTTCTCGCCGACCTCGAAATTGCGGAAGCTGGTCATCACCGACGGCGCCACCACCTCGATGCCGAGACGCAGCGCATCCTGGCGGAAATCGGCGAGTTTGTCGGTATTGCCCATGTCGAGCGTCATCGACGCCGCCAGGAACTCGACGGGGTAATGCGCCTTGAGATAGGCGGTCTGGTAGGACACGACGGCGTAGGCGGCCGCGTGCGATTTGTTGAAGCCGTAGTCGGCGAACTTGGCCAGAAGGTCGAAGATGAAGTCGGCCTGCGGCTTGCCGACGCCGCGTTCGACCGCACCGGTGACGAAGCGCTCGCGCTGCTTGTCCATTTCGGCGCGGATCTTCTTGCCCATCGCGCGACGCAGCAGATCGGCTTCGCCGAGCGAATAGCCCGACAGTTCCTGCGCGATCTGCATCACCTGTTCCTGGTAGACGATGACGCCTTGCGTCTCCTTCACCAGATGGTCGATCTTGGGATGGATCGATGCCATCTCCTCTTCGCCATGCTTTCTGGCGTTGTAGGTCGGGATGTTCTCCATCGGGCCGGGACGGTAGAGCGCCACCAGCGCGATGATGTCCTCGATGCAGTCGGGCCGCATGCCGATCAGCGCCTTGCGCATGCCGGCACTTTCCACCTGGAACACACCGACCACTTCGCCGCGCGACAGCATGGCGTAGGTTTCAGGATCGTCGAGCGGGATCGTCGCCAGGTCGATCTCGATGCCGCGCCGGCGGATCAGCTTCACCGCCGTCTCCAGCACGGTCAGCGTCTTCAGGCCGAGGAAGTCGAACTTCACCAGCCCGGCCTGTTCGACATATTTCATGTTGAACTGGGTGACCGGCATGTCGGAGCGCGGATCGCGGTACATCGGCACCAGTTCCGACAAGGGCCGGTCGCCGATGACGATGCCGGCGGCGTGCGTCGAAGCGTGGCGGTAGAGCCCTTCCAGCTTTTGCGCCATATCGAGCAGCGTCTGCACGATTGGCTCCTTCTCGGCCTCCTCGGCAAAGCGCGGCTCGTTGGCGATGGCATCCGCCAGCTTGACCGGATTGGCCGGGTTCTGCGGCACCATTTTGGAGAGCTTGTCGACTTGGCCGTAAGGCATTTGCAGCACGCGGCCGACGTCGCGCAGCACCGCGCGCGCCTGCAGCGTACCGAAGGTGATGATTTGTCCCACCTGGTCGCGGCCATATTTCTGCTGGACGTAGCGGATGACCTCTTCGCGCCGGTCCTGGCAGAAGTCGATGTCGAAGTCGGGCATCGACACGCGGTCGGGGTTGAGGAAGCGCTCGAACAGCAGCGAGAAGCGCAGCGGATCGATATCGGTGATGGTGGTGGAATAAGCGACCAGCGATCCCGCGCCAGAACCGCGGCCCGGCCCGACCGGAATGCCTTGCGCCTTCGCCCATTTGATGAAGTCGGCCACGATCAGGAAGTAACCGGGAAATTTCATCTTCTCGATGATGGAGAGCTCGAAATCGAGCCGCTCGCGGTATTGTTCGACCGTGTAGCCGGCGGTGGGTCCATGCGCCGCCAGCCGGGCGTCGAGACCTTCATGGGCCTGCCGGCGCAGTTCATCGGCCTCGGCCTTCAGCGCCACCTCATTGTCGGCCACATCGCCGCCGGTAAAGCGCGGCAGGATCGGGTTGCGGGTCTTGGGATAGTAGGAACAGCGCAGCGCGATCTCGACGGTGTTGTCGATCGCCTCAGGCAGGTCGGCAAACAGCCTTGCCATATCGGCCTGGCTGCGCAGGAAATTGTCCGATGTCAGGCGGCGGCGGTTGTCGGCGGCAACGACCGACCCTTCGGCAATGGCGATCAGCGCATCATGCGCGTCATAGTCGTCGCGGGCGGCGAAGAACGCCTCATTGGTGGCGACCAGCGGCAGATCATGGGTATAGGCAAGATCGACCGATGATTTCTCGATGGCGCGGTCATAGCCGGAAACGCGGTCCAGTTCGACATAGAGCCGGTCGCCGAACAGCGCCTTGAGTGCCAGAAGCCGCGTCTCGGCAAGATCTCGGCGATCCTCCTTCAGCGCCCGGCCGATCGGGCCGCGCGGCCCGCCGCTGAGGCAGATCAGGCCATCGCTATGGCCTTCCAGCATTGCTGACGTCAGATGTACGGGCTCGCCCGGCGGCGTCTCCAGATAGACCTGGCTGACCAGCCTGACGAGGTTGCTATAGCCAACCTCGGTGGCGGCGAGCAGCACCACGGCGTTCATCTCCGGCCCGTGGCGGCGGCGGTCGCGCTGTGCGTCACTGGTCTCGCCGGAAAAGGCGAGATCGATCTGGCAGCCGATAATCGGCTGGATGCCTTCCTTCACCGCCTTCTGGGCGAACTCAAGCGCGCCGAACAGATTGTTTGTGTCGGTGACGGCGATTGCCGGGCACTCGTCCTTGACGGCATGACCGACAACGGCGGCGACCTGCAAGGCTCCCTCGAGCAGCGAATACGCCGAATGCACGCGCAGATGGATGAACCGCCGCGCCGGTGCCTCAGGGCGCGCAGCAGCGAGCGCTGCTTCGCGCTTCAGGGGATCGCGTGGAAGTTTGTCATCCGCCATGATGTATCAAATTGCTCGAAGGGCTTTGAGTCGATGGAGATGTATTGTCCCGGACCGGGCGATGCCAGTCCAGCACAAATGACCACCGACCACAGGCTTCCGTACCCAGCCGCACGGCTCAGAGATTGTTCGAAGTTCGCTCTGGCGAGTCATATGATGGTGGTTTCGAGAACCGGAGCGCAGCGGCCATTGGTCCGTGAGCACGGGAAGCGCAGAAACCGCCTTCAGATGGCCGCCGGAGTAGAATTTCCAAACAATCTCTAGGCGAACTCCATGATCACCGCATCCACAGCCAGGCTGTCACCCGGCTTGGCGTTGAGCTTCGACACGACAAGATCGCGGTCGGCGCGCAACACGTTTTCCATCTTCATCGCCTCGACCACGGCCAGCGTCTCGCCGGCCTTGACCTCCTGCCCCTCGGCAACCGCGATCGACACCACTAGGCCCGGCATCGGGCAAAGCAGCATCTTGGACGTGTCCGGCGCCACCTTTTCCGGCATCAGCCTTTCCAGTTCAGCCGTTCGCGGCAGCATGGCGCGCGCCGTCACCGACATGCCCTTCCAGGCGATGCGCAGGCCGTTCGGCAGCGGCCTGATCTGCGCCGTGACCTTGCGGGCACCGACAGTGCCGCGCCAGATGAGGTCGCCCGGCCGCCAGTCGGACGCCACGGTCAGCGCTTTGCCGCCATCGACCGACAGATCGATTTCCATCGGAATGGAGATCATGCCCTCGATGATCGAAGCCTGGAGATAGTCGTCGCCGAGCTTCACCACCCAATCGCGCTTGAGTGCGCCCGAATGCGGCGCCAGCCGCCCGCCCAGCCGGTCAAGCCGATCGCGGCGCAGAAGCTCGACCGCGGTGGCGATCGCCGCCAGCACTGCCTTTTCATCGCCATTGGGCACGATCGGCGCGAAGCCGTCAGGATATTCCTCGGCGATGAAGCCCGTCGATATCCGCCCCTCGCGCCAGCGCGGATGCTGCATCAGCGCCGCCAGGAACGGGATGTTGTGCTCGATGCCGTCGACGACGAAACTGTCCAGCGCTTCCGACATGGCATCGATGGCCTCGATACGCGTGGGCGCCCAGGTGCAGAGTTTTGCCACCATCGGATCATAGAACATCGGAATCTCGGAGCCTTCGGTGACGCCGGTGTCGTTGCGGATGACGACATCGCCGAACGTGCCCTCCTCCGGCGGCCGGTAGCGCGTCAACCGGCCGATCGAGGGCAGGAAATTGCGATAGGGATCCTCGGCATAGAGCCGGCTTTCCACCGCCCAGCCGTTCAGCGTGACGTCGCTCTGCTTGATGCCGAGCTTTTCGCCGGCGGCGACGCGGATCATCTGCTCGACCAGGTCGATGCCGGTAACAAGCTCCGTCACCGGATGCTCGACCTGCAATCGTGTATTCATTTCAAGGAAATAGAAGTTCTTTTCAGCATCTACGATGAACTCGACGGTGCCGGCGCTCTGGTAGTCGACCGCCTTGGCTAGCGCCACGGCCTGCTCGCCCATCGCCTTGCGCGTCCTGGCATCGAGGAATGGCGACGGCGCCTCTTCCGCCACCTTCTGGTTCCGACGCTGGATCGAGCATTCGCGCTCGCCGAGATAGAGGGCGGTGCCATGCGCGTCGGCCAGCACCTGGATTTCGATATGACGCGGATCGACGACGAACTTTTCGATGAAGACGCGGTCGTCGCCGAACGAGCTTTTCGCCTCCGAGCGCGCCCGGTCGAAGCCGTCGCGCACTTCCGACTGGCTCCAGGCAATGCGCATGCCTTTACCGCCGCCGCCGGCCGAGGCCTTGATCATCACGGGATAACCGATCTCGCCGGCGATCTTTTCGGCATGGTCGGCATTTTCGATGACACCAAGCCAGCCGGGAACCGTCGACACCTCAGCGGCCTTGGCGAACTTCTTCGATTCGATCTTGTCGCCCATCGCCTTGATAGCCTTGGGTTTCGGACCGATGAAGACAATGCCCTCAGCCTCAAGCGCTTCGCAGAAGGCGGCCCGCTCCGACAGAAAACCGTAGCCGGGATGCACGGCCTGCGCGCCCGTCTCCTTGCAGGCAGCGATGATCTTTTCAGGCAGGAGATAGCTTTGCGCGGCAGGCGATGGCCCGATATGCACGGCTTCGTCGGCCATTTCGACGTGCACGGCGTCGCGATCGGCGTCGGAATAGACCGCTACGGTGGCAATCCCCATCCTGCGCGCCGTCTTGATGACGCGGCAAGCAATCTCGCCGCGATTGGCGATCAGGATTTTCGTGAACATCGAAGGCGTTTCCTCGGTCTTTCGTCCTTCTTATGGGCTTCGGCAGCCGGGCTCAAGCACCGCCGGCAGCGCACCCATCAAGACACTCCCGGCCCGCCAGGCCCGTGCCGAGAGGCGAAGATCGGGCTCGCCGACGACTGGGCCAAGATTTGCGCCATATTTGGTCGCCAAATCGGGTTGAAACAGTATAAAAACCCTGAAAGCCTGAAGACCAATCGCCTTGGGAGGAATTGCCTGATGAAAACCCGCGCCGCTGTCGCTGTCGCCGCCGGAAAGCCGTTGGTAATCATGGAGGTCGACCTCGACGGACCGCGCGAAGGCGAGGTGCTGGTCGAGATCAAGGCGACCGGCATCTGCCACACCGACGAGTTCACCCTGTCGGGCGCCGATCCCGAAGGCCTGTTTCCGGCAATCCTCGGCCATGAAGGCGCTGGCGTTGTCGTCGATGTCGGCAAGGGCGTCACCTCGGTCAAGAAGGGCGACCACGTCATCCCGCTCTACACGCCGGAATGCCGGCAGTGCCCATCCTGCCTGTCGCGCAAGACCAATTTGTGCACCGCCATCCGCGCCACGCAGGGCCAAGGCTTGATGCCCGATGGCTCCTCGCGCTTCTCGATCGGCAAGGACAAGATCTTCCACTATATGGGCTGCTCGACCTTCTCCAATTTCACCGTTTTGCCCGAGATCGCCGTCGCCAAGGTCAACCCGGACGCGCCCTTCGACAAAATCTGCTACATTGGTTGCGGCGTCACCACCGGCATCGGCGCGGTCATCAACACCGCGAAGGTCGAGCAAGGCGCGACTGCTGTCGTCTTTGGTCTCGGTGGCATCGGCCTCAACGTCATCCAGGGCCTGAAGCTCGCCGGCGCTGACATGATCATCGGTGTCGACCTCAACAACGACAAGAAGGCATGGGGCGAGCGCTTCGGCATGACGCATTTCGTCAATCCGAAGGAGATCGACGGCGACATCGTTCCTCACCTCGTCAACTTGACCAAGCGCGGCGCCGACCAGATCGGCGGCGCCGACTACACATTCGACTGCACCGGCAACACCAAGGTGATGCGCCAGGCGCTGGAAGCCTCGCATCGCGGCTGGGGCAAGTCGGTCGTCATCGGCGTGGCCGGCGCCGGCCAGGAGATTTCGACCCGGCCGTTCCAGCTGGTCACCGGCCGCACCTGGATGGGCACCGCCTTCGGCGGCGCACGCGGCCGCACCGACGTGCCAAAAATCGTCGACTGGTACATGGACGGCAAGATACAGATCGACCCGATGATCACCCATTTGCTGAAGCTTGAGGACATCAACAAGGGCTTCGACCTCATGCATGAGGGCAAGTCGATCAGGAGCGTCGTCGTTTATTGAGGAGAAGAAGCCGCCGACCGAAGGGCCAGCGACTGAAGTTGCACGGGTTCAACAAGGGAGGAATAAAATGCCTGAAAAACTGCATCCCAAAATCGACAATGGCTTGCCAAAGGAGAGCGCAAGCTTTGCCGGCGGCACGCTTGTCTGCGCCTGCACCAGCAAGCCGGTGAAGGTGAAGGTCAAGGGCCAGATCGCGCACAACCATGCCTGCGGCTGCACCAAATGCTGGAAGCCTGACGGCGCGGTGTTCTCGGTCGTGGCGGTCGCCGGCACGGGCGACGTCACTGTCACCGAGAATGGCGACAAGCTGAAAGTGGTCGATCCCTCGGCACTCATCCAGCGTCACGCCTGCACCGGCTGCGGCGTCCACATGCACGGGCCGGTCGAGCGCGACCATCCGTTCAAGGGCCTGTCCTTCATCCATCCCGAACGCTTCGAGGAAGACGGCTGGTCGCCGCCAGGCTTCACCGCCTTCGTGTCGTCGATCATCGAATCCGGTGTTGCCCCCAAGCGCATGGACGGCATTCGCGGCCAGTTGAAGTCGATCGGGCTTGAACCCTATGACTGCCTCAACCCCGGCTTGATGGACTATATCGCCACCTGGACGGCGAAGAAGTCGGGCGCACTACCGGCCTGACAGTACGAGATTTCTGCCATGGGGCCGGGTAACATGCCGGCCCCATGTTCGTTTGGAGAGACAATGCCCGCACCCGCTATCTACGTAGACGCCGACGCCTGCCCGGTGAAAGCCGAGGTCGAGAAGGTCGCCGAGCGCCATGGCGTGGTCGTCACCTACGTCTCCAATGGCGGGCTGCGTCCGTCGCGCGATCCTATGATCCGCAACGTCGTCGTCTCTAAAAGCGCCGATGCCGCTGACGATTGGATCGTCGAGAACGCAAAACCCAACGACATCGTGATCACCGCCGACATCCCGCTTGCCGCTCGCACCGTGGCGCTCGGCGCGCATGTGCTTGGGCCAACCGGCCGGCCGTTCACGCCGGAGACCATCGGCATGGCGGTTGCAATGCGCGATTTGAAGCAGCATCTGCGCGAAACCGGCGAGAGCAAGGGCTACAATGCCAGCTTTGCGCCACAGCATCGCTCGCGTTTCCTGGGTGAGCTCGACCGTATCTTGCGGCGGGCTCTGAAATCCGTCACACCCGACCAGACGTGAAGCATCATCCGAGGTCGGGCTATGGCCGACACATCGCCGAATAACCCCTTGCAGCGGCACAAGCAGTTCTTTGTGTCGCTAGCCGTCGGTCTGGTCGTATTTGCCGCGGTATTGCCTTTGATTGGATCGCTCCCCGTCTCCACGCGGCTTGCTTATTCGATTTCGATTGCCGCCGATGCGTTCTTCGTCGTCTTCATCGCGCTCGTCATCGCCAAGATGCCGCTGCTGTCCGGCCGCTATCTCAGCAAGAACGCGCGCGAACTGGACCTCCCAGTGCTGGGCATCTTTGCCATCACGCTCGGCATCGTCGCCATGGCCATCGTCCTGCTGTTCCTTTTGATCAATCACAAGGATCGCGACCCCATCGAACTCGGCTTCGCCATGCTGTCGATCCCGCTTGGCTGGTTCACCATCCATGCCATGGCCGCCCTCCACTATGCGCATGTCTACTGGATGGACGGCGACGCGATCGATGCCGAAACCAAGAAGAAGATACCGGTCGGCGGCCTCGATTTTCCCGGCAGCAAACGGCCGGATGGTTGGGACTTTCTCTATTTCGCGACGGTGATCGGCATGACCGCGCAGACCGCCGACACGGCGATCACGACCTCGCATATGCGCCGCGTGGTGCTTGTCCATTCGATCCTGTCGTTCTTCTTCAACACCGTCATCGTCGCCGCCGTCGTCAATCTCGCGGTCAGCCTCGGCAATTGAGTATCCGTGCCCGCGATAAACCCGTGCCCGTAATAAAAACGTGATCGCATGAAACATCGCTTTCGATAGCGACGTATTGGGAGGACAAGGACGAGCGCGGCCGTCCCAGGATCGCGCAGCCGGAAGGCGAGGAAAAGATGGAAGCCATTGCCATGAGTCAGCCCGGCGCAGGCGCCAATGCCGCCGGACCGAAGGATACGACGCTGATCTACCGGCAATCGCGCTGGACCCGCCTGACGCACTGGCTGTGGGCGATCTCGCTGTTCTTCATGCTTTTGTCCGGCCTGCAGATCTTCAATGCCCGGCCGCAGCTCTACATCGGCAAGCAATCCGGCTTCGAGTACAACAACACCGTCTTTGCCATCGGCGCCGAAAACACCGCCACCGGCCCGCGCGGCTATACCGAAATCTTCGGCCATCGCTTCGACACCACAGGCGTGCTCGGCTGGTCTGGCCCGGCCGGGCAGCAAACGTCGCGTGCCTTCCCGTCCTGGGCGACAATCCCGTCCTATTACGATCTCGGCACCGCCCGCGTCGTGCATTTCTTCTTCGCCTGGATACTGACAACCACCTTGGTCGTCTGGCTGGTCGCCAGCCTGGTCAACGGCCATCTGCGCCGCGACCTGGCGCCGCGCCTTGACGATCTCAAGCGGCTGCCGCAGGACATCATCGAGCACGCCAAGCTCAGGTTCCACCACACACGCGAATACAACACGCTGCAGAAAATGGCCTATGGCGGCGTACTGTTCGTGCTGTTGCCACTCATTATCATCACCGGCCTTGCCATGTCGCCGAGCATGAACTCGGTGCTGCCCTGGCTCAACGAACTGCTCGGCGGAAGGCAGACGGCGCGCACCATCCATTTCACGGTGATGGTGCTGCTGGTCGGCTTTTTCATCGTCCATATGCTGATGATCCTCGCCGCCGGCCCGATCAACGAACTGCGCTCGATCATCACCGGCTGGTACCGCACCGATCCGCCAAGGCATGGCGACACCGAGAGGAGTGCGTGAGATGGCCAAATTCCAGATCAGCCGCCGAAAGTTCCTGACGGGTGCCGGCCTCGGCGTTTCCGGCATCATGTTGTCGGGCTGCGATGCCTTCGACAGCCAGCTCGGCATGGGCGATCGCCTGCGCAGTTTCCTCGAAAACGCCAATGGCCTGACCTACCGCGCGCAACGCTGGCTTGCCGGCCGCGATGCTCTGGCGCCGGAATTCACCGAGGCCGACATCCGCCAGCCGCAGCGGCCGAACGGCGTCACCGCGCCCGAGGATGACACCTACAAGGGCCTGCTCGCCAACAATTTCGCCGACTGGCGGCTGGAGGTAACGGGCCTGGTCGAAAAGCCGCTGTCGCTCAGCCGCGAGCAGTTGGAGAACATGCCGAGCCGCACGCAGATCACGCGCCACGACTGTGTCGAAGGCTGGAGCTGCATCGCCAAATGGACCGGCACCCCGCTGTCGCTGGTGCTCGACCAGGCTGTGGTCAAGCCGCAGGCCCGCTATGTCATGTTCCACTGCCTCGACACGATCGATCGTAGCCTCTCCGGGGAAATTAAATATTATGGCACCATCGACCTGATCGATGCCCGCCACCCGCAGACGATCCTCGCCTACGGCCTCAACGGCAAGCCGCTGCCGGTCGAAAACGGCGCGCCGCTGCGCGTGCGCGTCGAACGACAGCTCGGCTACAAGATGCCAAAGTATCTCTACAAGATCGAGCTCGTCGACAGTTTTGCCAATATCGGCGGCGGCCGCGGCGGCTATTGGGAAGACAATGGCTATGACTGGTATGGCGGGATTTGATAGGCCTCGCATTCTGACCGAGCACGATCTGACTCCGACCGAACCGAGCTTGCCTGAAGGAAGCCGGTTTCGAGCGCGTGGCCGAACTTGGCGATTGGCCTGAAGACACTCCAATATCGTCCTCTGCAAAACGGTCGCAGAAAACGGCGCGGCTTAAGCAACCTTGTCGAGCATCGGCTTGAGCGCCGGATGTATCTCCGGCGACGCGTGTATGATCAGCGCCAGCAGGGCGCGTTCGTTCTCATGCAGCGGGCGGTCGGTGCCGATGCGATCGGCCAGCCATTTCGCCTCGCTGGCGTCGATCGACTCGGCGCGGCGCGCGAGTGCCTCGGCGGCACGGTTCTTCGATTCCCATTCGGCCTCGATGTCGCCGGGCGAACGATAGGCTTCCATGATGCCGGCCAGTCCGCCCGAGACCATGCGGCTGAAGAAGCCGCCGATCTCGGGCTCCGCCTGGTCCAAGAAACTGTCACGGCGCAGCGCCACATCGCGCGTCGGCGCTTCGTAGCCGGCCGAACACATGACGAAATTGGCGAGCGCCTTGACGAACAGGTCGTTCCAGGACGGGTCGTTGTGGGCCGCTGCGGTCTGCTCGTTGATCTGGAACAGCACCTCGGCCTCAACCCGTGTGATGGCGATGTTACCGTCGCCGCCATAGGCATGGAGAATGCGGCGCAACAGATCGACCTCGGCCTTGGCGACCAGCCCGGGAACCAGCGCGCCGCCGAGCATCAGTGGTCCCTTGCCGTCGACCACCGCGTTGGCGACCTGCTCGAGCGCATAGGCGGAGAGCCGGCCGGGCGATGATTTCGCCCTTTCCAGCACATGCACCAGCAGCTCCAGTTCGGTCACACTGTCGACCATTCCGTCGCGCGAGATGGTCTGTATCAGCCAACCGGCATTGTCTTCAGAGATATAGCCTGCCGGCTTTTCCTGGTGGACGATGTAGTCGGTAACGGCCTCGACGAAGAACTCAGGCCATTGCGGGCATTTGTCCGTCGCTGTCGCATCGAGCGCGAACAGTGCTTCAGCCTCGCCGCGCGTCACCACGCCGTCGGCGAACACTTCGCGACGCAGCATGACGACATCTTCCGCCGTGATGCGGTCCTTCGAGGCCAGCCCCGCCACCGGCGCGCTGCCGATCCGTTCGCCCATTCTGTCAATCCCCATCCGCCGTGCCCAACGCAATTGCCGGCCAAATTATCAGCCCTGAATATCGGCATTGTCTTGAAAAACCGGCAAACGGCGTGGTTAGCGAAGACTTGTCAGGAAGATGTCGCTGGCAGGTGACAAGGTGTCGCCGACAAGCTATGGATGGCGCGTCGAGGGCTCAGGGTCTGAGTCCTACCTGTTTGCGGGAGAGAGCAGCGCGAGCTGCCGCCGAAGGGGAAATCGCCCGAAATCTCTCAGGCAAAAGAACCGTAGACGGGAAAGACACTCTGGAAAGTCGGGGCTTGCCCCCGCGCCGAAGGTGTAAGCGTCGCCGACAGAGTTCCGGTTGCGCGAGTCTCTCAGGCTTCAGACAGAGGGGCACGGACTGGTCGCCAGCAGCGGCCGATTGCGTGCGACTCTGGAGATGACATGACGGGCGACGACACCAAACACCTTCCTCTCGAAGATCTGCACACCGCCGCCGGCGCACGCTTTGGCGCCTTTGCGGGCTGGTCTATGCCGCTGATCTATCCGGCCGGCGTGATGAAAGAGCACCTTCACACCCGCGAACATGCCGGCCTGTTCGACATTTCGCATATGAAGCTGTTCGCTGTCAGCGGACCGGGCGCTGCGGCACTGCTCAACCGCGCCAGTCCGCTCGATGCCGGCGCGCTTGAGATTTCACAGTCCAAATATAGTTTCTTCCTCAACGAGGCCGCCGGGATCATCGACGATCTGATCGTCACCCGGCTCGGCGCCGAGCGCTTCATGGTGGTCGCCAACGCCGGGAATGCGGTCGAGGACGAGAAGCATTTGCGTGCGCTGGCGACCGATTTCGACGTGAAGGTCGATGCGCTCGATCGCGTCTTCCTGGCGATCCAGGGGCCCGAAGCCTGGGCTGCCTTGTCCCGCGCCGGCATCGAGACCGGCTCGCTCTTGTTCATGCATGGCATCGAGCCGAAGCAAAACTGGTTCATGAGCCGCTCCGGCTACACCGGCGAGGACGGCTTCGAGATCGGCCTGCCGGAGGCGGATGCGCGCGCTCTGGCCACGAAACTGATCGAGGACGAGCGTGTGTTGTGGATCGGCCTTGCTGCCCGCGACTCGCTGCGGTTGGAGGCCGGCCTGTGCCTGCACGGCCAGGACATCACGCCGGAGATCGATCCGGCGAGTGCCGGCCTGATGTGGGCGATCCCCAAAGATCTCCGCGCCGGCGGGTCCTTCATCGGCGCCGATGCGCTGCGGTCCATCCTGGAGCGCGGGCCGTCGCAAAAGCGCGTCGGCCTGAAGCCGGACGGCCGCCAGCCGGTGCGCGCCGGCGCTGCTTTGTTCGATGCCGACGGCGATCCGGCCGGCTACGTGACATCAGGCGGCTTCGGCCCGTCGGCCGGCCATCCCGTCGCCATGGGCTATGTGTCAACGGCCTTGGCCAAGCCGGGCACGAAACTGTTCGCCGACGTTCGCGGGACGAAAATCCCGGTCGATATCAGTTCCTTGCCCTTCACTCCTCATCGCTACCGCAAAGGATAATTCCGATGGCAAAAACCTATTTCACACAAGATCACGAATGGCTGAGCGTCGAGGGAGGCATCGCCACCGTCGGGATAACCGACTATGCGCAGGAACAGCTTGGCGATCTCGTCTTCGTCGAACTGCCTCAAATCGGCACCAAACTCAGTAAGGGCGACACCGCCGTGGTCGTCGAATCCGTCAAGGCGGCATCCGATGTTTATGCGCCGGTTGATGGCGAGATCACCGACGCCAACGGCGCGCTGTCCTCGGACCCGTCGCTGGTCAACTCCGCTGCGACCGGCGACGGCTGGCTGTGGAAGATGATGCTCGCCGACGAAGGCCAACTCGCAGGCCTCATGGATGAGGCCGCCTACAAAGCCCATATCGGTTGATATCAGGACCTATTGCCATGAGCGCAGCACTTACCCCCTTCTCGGCCCGCCACATCGGTCCTGATGTAAACGATGTCAGAGCCATGCTTGCCGTGATCGGCGTTCCCTCTGTCGAGACGCTGATCAGCCAGGCTGTGCCGCAGTCGATCCGCCTCGATCTGCCGCTGACCCTTCCCGCGCCGGCGAGCGAAGCCGAAGCGCTGGCCGAATTGTCGGCGATCATGGCAAAAAACACGGTGCTGAAGAGCTTCATCGGCGCCGGCTATCACGGCGTCCACGTGCCGCCGGTCATCCAGCGCAACCTGTTCGAGAACTCGGCCTGGTACACCGCCTATACGCCCTACCAGGCCGAGATCAGCCAGGGCCGCCTGGAAATGCTGTTCAACTTCCAGACCCTGGTCACCGAATTGACCGGCCTGCCGGTGGCTTCGGCTTCCCTGCTCGACGAAGCGACGGCGGTGGCCGAAGCGGTCGGCATCGCGCTGCGCCATCATCGCGACAAGCGCACCAAGGTAGCGCTGGCCGGCACGCCGCATCCGCAGACGCTGGACGTCGTGCGCACCCGCGCCGAGCCGCTCGGCATCGAGATCGATGGCGAGACCATCGACGACAACACCGCCGCCCTGCTGGTCTCCTGGCCGGACACGTTTGGCGTCTATGGCGACCACAAGGCGGCGATCGAGAAGGCTCGCGCCACCGGCGCCGTGGTCGTCTTCATCGCCGATCCGCTTGGTCTCACGCTGACCGACGCGCCGGCCAGGCTTGGCGCCGACATCGCCGTCGGCGCGATGCAGCGCTTTGGCGTGCCGATGGGCTTTGGCGGCCCGCACGCCGCCTATTGCGCCGTCTCCGACAAGCTGACCCGGCTGATGCCCGGCCGCCTCGTCGGGCAGTCGATAGACAGCAAAGGCCGTCCCGGCTATCGCCTCGCCCTGCAGACGCGCGAACAGCATATCCGCCGCGACAAGGCGACCTCCAACATCTGCACCGCGCAGGCGCTGCTTGCCAACATGGCGACCGCCTATGCGATCTGGCACGGCCCCACTGGTTTGCAGGCGATCGCAGCGCGCATCCATGAGCTCGCCAACCGCCTCGCAGCAGGCCTGAAAACCGCTGGTGTTTCCGTGCTCGGCTCAAGCCGTTTCGACACGGTGACGGCCAAAGTGAAGGGCAAGGCAGCTTCGATCGCCGCTGCCGCTGAAAAAGGTGGCCGGCTGCTGCGCGTCATCGATGCCGACCGCATCAGCATCGCCTTCGACGAAACCTCGACCGAGGCGGATGTCGAGGCTATCGCCGCCCTGTTCGGCGCCAAGTCCGGCGCTACTGAGGCCGGCGCGATGCCCGGCAAGCCGCGCGGCAAGGAGTTTCTGACCCAGCCGGTTTTCCGCGAAAACCACTCCGAGACCGACATGATGCGCCTGCTGCGCAGGCTAGCCGACAAGGATTTGGCGCTCGACCGCACCATGATCCCGTTGGGCTCCTGCACCATGAAGCTCAACGCGGCGGCCGAAATGATGCCGGTCAGCTGGCCTGTTGTCGCCAACCTCCATCCCTTCGCGCCGGCCAGCCATTCGGCCGGCTATCGCGCCATGGTCGGCGAGCTGGAAGGCTGGCTGGCGGAGATCACCGGCTTCGACGCCGTCAGCCTGCAGCCCAATGCCGGCAGCCAAGGCGAATATGCCGGCCTGCTCGCCATCCGCGCCTATCACCGTTCGCGTGGCGAAGGCCATCGCACCATCTGCCTGATCCCCCAGTCCGCGCATGGCACCAATCCCGCGAGTGCGGCGATGGCCGGCATGAGCGTCGTCGTCGTGCGTTGCCTGGAGGACGGCAATATCGACATGGACGATATGCGGGCCAAGGCCAACGAGCATTCGAAGAATCTCGCAGCCCTGATGTTCACCTATCCCTCGACGCACGGCGTCTACGAAGAAGGCGCGCGCCACCTGTGCGCTCTCATTCACGAGCATGGCGGCCAGGTCTATTTCGACGGCGCCAACCTTAACGCCCTGGTTGCTTTGGCGCGGCCCGCCGATATCGGCGCCGATGTCTGCCACATGAACCTGCACAAGACCTTCTGCATCCCGCATGGCGGCGGCGGTCCGGGCGTCGGTCCGATCGGCGTCAGGGCGCATCTGAAACCCTATCTGCCGGGTCATGTCACCGAAGGTTCGGCGCATGCCGTGTCCGCTGCCCCGTTCGGCAGCGCTTCCATCCTGCCGATCACCTGGATGTACATCCGCATGATGGGCGCCGCCGGCCTGAAGCAGGCGACGGAGACGGCGATCATCTCGGCCAATTATGTGGCGACGCGGCTCGCGCCGCACTTCCCGCTTCTCTACAAGGGCAGGCACGATCGCATCGCGCATGAATGCATCCTCGACACGCGCGTGCTCAAGGAGAGCGCTGGCATCAGCGTCGACGATATCGCCAAGCGGCTGATCGATTACGGTTTTCACGCGCCGACCATGTCGTTCCCTGTCGCCGGCACGCTGATGGTCGAGCCGACCGAATCCGAGCCCAAGCGCGAACTCGACCGGTTCTGCGAGGCGATGATCGCCATTGCCGGCGAGGCAGCGAAAGTGGCGAAGGGTGAATGGCCGCTCGAGGACAACCCGCTGGTCAATGCCCCGCACACGGCGGCCGAAACCCTTGCCGGCCAGTGGACCCACCCCTATTCGCGGCTGGAAGCGGCCTACCCCGCCGGCGATGTCGATACAGCGGCCAAATACTGGCCGCCGGTCTCGCGCATCGACAATGTCGCCGGCGACCGCAACCTCGTCTGCTCCTGCCCGCCGCTGTCGGAATATCTCGGCGCCGCCGAATAACACTCTGGCCTGTCAGGCTGAGCGCAGGGCCGGTCCGTCGGCTTTGCCGTTGAGGACAAGCACGCGATTTCGCCCGGCGTTCTTGGCCGCGTAGAGCGCCCGGTCGGCCTCGGCCAGCACTTCATCCAGGCTGCTGCCGTCTTCCTTGCCAAAGCCAATGCCGCCGCTGACGCTGCTGCGCAACGGCCCGCGCGGCGTCGGCACCACTTCCGTGCCGAAGGCGACGCCGATCCTGCTGGCGAAATCGTAGGCCTTGTCTTCGGTCATCCGAGACATGACCAACGCGAACTCCTCGCCGCCCAGCCGGAAGGCGTCGACGCCAACCCTGTCATACTTCTTGATGACTGCGGCGAAACGGCAGAGCACCCGATCGCCGACGGGATGGCCATAGACATCGTTGGTTCGCTTGAAGTGGTCGAGGTCGAACATGGCGACCGACATGAACGGGCCGAAGACGCGCTCGCGATAGAGCGAGTTCAAAGCCCGCCGGTTCATCAGACCGGTCAACGGGTCGGTCAGGGTCTCGGCCTTCAGTTCGATCTGTGCCTGCAGATGATGCAGCGACAGCGTCAGCGCGCCGAGAGCCGTCATGCAGGCGACCGCCACGACCGAATTCAACCGCTCGGCCCAATTGTCGGGTGCGACGCCGAGCACCCAATGGCCCTTGACCAGAAGCACGGCGCCGCAGAGCCCGAAGGATACGCCGCAGACGCCGCTTAGCGCCGAAACGACCAGCAGAATGCCGCGATCCTGACCGCCCTTGATCCAGAACATCACCCCGATCGAGGCGAGCAGCACTGTTACCGTCGTATAGGTGAGGATGAAGCCGACACCATCGAAACCGAGATAGGTCACGCCGGCGCAGACAGCGATCGCGAGCATGGCCGGCAGGACAGCGCGGCTGTAATTGCGCACACCAAGATATTGCATGGCCGAAAGTGAAAGCGCCAGGAAACCGAGGCTGAGCAGCGCCAACGCTGCCTGACAAAGCAACGGACTGGGCTCCCTCGTGTAGCGCCAGAAGACGATGACGTGGGCCACAAGGACGAGAATACCGCACGCAACCGTCAGCACGAAGCGTGCACGCGGCGCCGTGAACCAGATCACAAACATGGTGACGCTCAGGCATGTGCCCGACAGCGCAGCCGCCAGCAATAGCGAACTGAAATCCAGCATGGATGAGCGGCAACCTTTGGGATCTTCGATTTGTGGCGCATCATAGGCATGCAACCGGCCGGAGATACCGTTTTCGGCCGGTTTTCAAAGCAACCTGCCGACAGGGTTTACAAAGCGTCGACTGCCGTCCCGGGAAGCTCGGCACGCGAGTGTCCCTAGTCTCAGCCCTTGTTGAGCAGCGCCAGATTGGCGTTGATCACGCTCGGGTCGGCCATGCCGGCCCTTGCTTCCATGAGCAGCGCTCTCGCCTTCTTCTTGTTGCCGCGCAGCAGCTGCGAATAGCCCATATTGTTGACAATCTGCGGCTTGCGCCCGGCAACCTTCAAAAGCTGGTCGTAGGCGCGGTCGGCGAAGTCGAAGCGGCCGAGTTCGTCATAGGAGGCGGCAAGCCCCATCCATCCCTCGGCACTGTCGGCCTTCAGTTCCACGGCCTTGCGGAAATGCTGTTCGGCAAGGCCGTAATTGGCCTCGCGGAACTGCGCCTTGCCTTGCGCAAGGTCGGAGGTGCTGACGTCTTTTGCCACCGGTTGGATCGATGTGGTCTTGGTTTTGTCGACGTTGTCGGTCGTGCAGCCGCCGACCATCAAGACGGCCGCTAGCGCGGCCATTGCCGTGAAACTTCTGTGACGCATGCCCCTGGCCCCAATCGCCCGATTTACCGGGTCGTTCTCTGAGGAAGCAGGCTACAACAGGGCGATTAAACTTCAGTGCGGAAACGCGCCTAAAATTTGGTTTCGGGCACAGAAGCCATTAACCAACCGAAGCCTATTCCGGCTCCAGCGCCTTGAGCCCCGCCGGAAACTGATAGCGCCTGCCGTCGTAGCGCAGCCGGTAGGTTCGTTTCATGGACCTGCCGGGATGGGACTGGCACTCGCCATTCTTGTCGACAGACGGATTGTCGGTGTCCAACCGCTCGAACACTGTGATGTCGTGATAGCCGTGATGTCTCGCCGGGCTCATCGCCAGGCTGACCCGGTTGGATTGAAAGGATCCTGCGCAATTGGTGTCGCCTTCGCCGCCAAAGCCGGCCACGATGATGCCGTCGAGCACCAGGCGCAGAGCACCGCCGTCAAGGGCATAGAGCCGCAGGTCGGTTTCACTGAAAGGATTCGGCTGCGAATGGTTTGCCATGTCGATGCGCAGGCCGAAGGCGCCGACATCGGGCGCCAATCTGTAGCGCCCGGTATCGAAGTCGATCTCGCGGATGCCGACGGCATCATCGGTCATCAGCCCGGGCTGGAGCAGGCGCTGGCGCACCTGCCGGGACTTCCTGTCGACGACCAGAAGCTCGACATCGCCGACATGCCCGTCGTCGCTGGATTGGGAGCTGTCGATCAGCGGCACGGCGACCAACAACAGGTCGTCATGGGCGGGCCAGATCTTGCAGACCACGCCGAATGGCGCATCGCCATCCCAAAGCGTCTGGGCGATGCTGGTATGAGGTTCGAGCGTGAAGGAGGCGCCATCGGCACTCTTTTGGGCCTTGGGATATGCCTGCTGCACCAGAGCGGCAGCGTCGCCGCAATCGTCGGCCGCGGCCGCCGCCGGCGACAGACTGGCCGCGGCGAGGCCGAGGAAGGCGGTGCACAAGACTATTCGCATGGACGGCTCACTCATTTTGCTTTTTGCGGATTTTGCCGAAGGAGAGCGGCCAAACCGGCCGGATATGACATCCAGGCGAAGCGTAGTTGAAGTGAGTAACCGCAGAAAGCCGCCGGGCGGCCACTTGGTATCTACTGCCTTGGTATCTACTGAACCGCCGTCATTTTGACGATGATCGGGATGACGGCGATCATCAGCACCACCGGCAGGATGCACACCACCACCGGCACCGACATCTTGGCCGGCAAGGCATGTGCCTTCTCCTCGGCCAACGACATGCGCTTGTGGCGCATTTCGTCAGAGAACACGCGCAGCGCCCCGGCGAGGCTGGTGCCGAGTTCCTTCGACTGCTGCAAGAGCGTGGCGAAGGAGCGCACCTCGTCCAGGCTGAGGCGGTCGGCGAGCGCCTTCAATGCATCGTCGAGGCTGCGGCCGGCCCTGAGTTCCAGCGACACCAGCTGCAGATTCTGGCTCAGCGACGGATAGGTCTTGGCCAGTTCCTTCGAGACGCGCTCGATGCCGGCCTCCATGCTCATGCCGGCATCGGAGCAGACGATCATCAAATCCATGAAGTCGGGAAAGCCGTTGCGGTATTCGCGCATCTTTTCCCGCACCTTTTGGCTGAGCACCAGGCCGGGCACGAAATAGCCGGCGGCTCCCGACAGGATGATGAAGGTCCAGCGGCTGGTCGCGGTGGAATCGGCGCTGCCCATCCAATGGTTGACCAGGAACGCGCCGATCGCTGCGCCCACCAGGCAGGCGAAGCGGATCAGGAAGAATGTGCCGACCGCGCGCGGCTCCATATAGCCCGCCTGGATCAGCTTCATACGCAGCCGGGCGACATTTTCCGGATCGCTCTTGGCGTAGAATTCCTGCGCCCGCTTCACCGCCTTCTCGCGCACGACGCTCTGGTTCTTCTTCGGCGCCACCTCGGCCTGTTGGGGAGTCTTGCTGTCGTCGATCTTGAGCCGGCGCTTGAGATCGTTGCGGTCGCCTTTGGCCACTACCAGCGGCCATGCCACCGCGCTGCCGCCCAATGCCAGCAGCATCGCGGCTACCGGCATCAGCGACGTCGGCGCCAGCGAGGCAAGAAACTGGATCAGCTGCTCCATCTCAGAACCGGAAGTTCGACATCTTGAACATGATGATGTTGCCCAGCATCAGCCATGTCACCGAACCGCCCAGCAGATACCAGGTCTTCGGCACATCCCAGACGCTTTGATAAAATTGCGGCATCATCACCATGATGGCGGCGAACAGCAGCGCCGGCACCGCCGTCAGGATATAGGCCGACATACGACCCTCGGTCGAAATGGCGCGCACCTTGCGGCGCAGCTTGCCGCGTTCGCGGATCGTCGTCGACAGCCCGTCGAGGATCTCGCGCAGATTGCCGCCCGAACTCGTCTGAATGGAAACCGCGGTGACGAACAGCGGCAGATCCTCCTGGCCGACGCGATCAAACAGTGAATTCAACGCCGAAACCAGGTCGGAACCATAAGTCACCTCGTCGGAGATAACGCCGAATTCGGTGCCGATCGGATCGGGCATCTCGCGCGACACCATGGAGATCGCCACCGGAACCGGATGCCCGGCCTTCAAGCCGCGCGTGATCAATTCCAGCGCCTCCGGCAACTGCACGCCGAAACGCTTCACCCGCCGGGCACGCTTGGAACGCAGCACAATTACCGGCAGCAGCGCTGTCAGCACCACAAACAGCAAAATGGCGAGCAACAGCGGCAGGCCGTACCAGAGCGCGACGAGCATCATCGCCAGCGCCACGCCCGTCGTCATCGTCAGGAATTTCGGCAAGGGCATCACCATGCCCGACTGCGTGCGCAGGGCGCGAAAACGGTCGGGCGAGAAGAATGACGTGCCGGAATCGAGGCCGCGTTCCTTGCGCAGCTGGATCAGCACCTGTTCCTGGCTGATCTTGTTTTCCTGCAGCTTCATGCGCCGGTTGATAGCCAGGCGCTTGTCGCTGCGGCCGGCATAGAGCAGATAGCAGCCTTCGGCGATCATGATGCCGGTCAGCGCTGCCGCGGCATAGACGACATAGATCGGGCTGAAATTCTCGAACACCCGGCTACTCCTGCGGCCGGCCGGGTTCGAAATATTTGCCGGGGAATTCAATGCCCATATTGCGCAGGTCCTCGAGGAAACGCGGGCGAATGCCGGTCGCCTCGTAGTGACCGAGGATCTTGCCGTCGGCTTCCATGCCGGTGCGCACGAAGCGGAATATCTCCTGCATCTGGATGACGTCGCCTTCCATGCCGGTCACCTCGGCGACGCTGGTCACCTTGCGCTTGCCGTCCGACAGTCGCGTCAGCTGGACGATAAGGTCGAGCGCGCTGGCGATCTGGCTGCGGATCGACTGCACCGTCATCGGCATGCCGGTCATGCCCAGCATCTGCTCGAGGCGCGAAATGGCGTCGCGCGGCGTGTTGGCGTGGATGGTCGCCATCGAGCCTTCATGGCCGGTGTTCATCGCCTGCAGCATGTCGAAGGCCTCCTCGCCGCGGCACTCGCCGAGGATGACGCGGTCAGGGCGCATGCGCAGCGCGTTCTTGACCAGGTCGCGCTGCTTCAGCTCGCCATGACCTTCGATGTTGGCGGGGCGCGTTTCCATGCGCGCGACATGCGGCTGCTGCAGCTGCAGTTCGGCCGCGTCCTCGATGGTGATCAACCGTTCGTCTTCCGGAATAAAGGCTGACAATGCGTTGAGCATCGTCGTCTTGCCGGTGCCGGTACCGCCCGAGATGATGGTCGTTTTGCGGGCGTGGACTGCAGCCGCCAGCACCTCGGCCATGTTCTGGGTGATGGCGCCGAACTCGACCAGCTTGTGCAGGCCGAGCTTGTTCTTTGAAAACTTGCGGATCGACACCAGCGGCCCGTCGACGGCGACCGGGCGAATGGCGGCGTTGAAGCGCGAGCCGTCGAGCATGCGGGCATCGACCATCGGCTGCGATTCGTCGACCCGGCGGCCGACGGCGGCGACGATCTTGTTGACGATGCGCAACAGGTGCGCCTCGTCCTTGAACGGGATATGGACCTGCTGCAGCTTGCCCCGTTTTTCGACGAAGCAGTTCTGGTGGCCGTTGATCAGGATGTCGTTGATGTCGGGGTCCTTGAGCAGCGGTTCCAGCGGGCCGAGGCCGACCATCTCATCGACGATGTCATCGACCAGCGCTTCAAGTTCGACGGTGTTGATCGCCATACGCTCCTGGCGGGTCTTTTCCGACACGAACTCCTGCACCTGCCGGCGCATCTCATCCTTGGGCAGGCGCTCCAGCGCGACCAGGTTGATTTCCTCGAGCAGCAGCCGGTGGATGCGCACGCGGGCATCGAGCACCTTGTTGGCGCTTTTTCCCGGTGTTGTCTCCGGCTTCGGCGGCAAGGCCTTGCGGTTCGTCGGGATGACCACGGCGTGATGCGCGACCGGCGCCGCCTCGGCCGGCTTCAGAGCGCGGACGTCACGGTTCTGCAGGGTCGAGAAGCGGCTGGTCATCCGGCTTTCCTCTTCAGGAGGCCCCTGCCGATGCCGAACAGCGAGCGCGATTTCTCCGGCGTCACCACGGCTTCTTCCGGCAGGATGATCCTCTTCAGATCGTTGACGACATTGGCGTTCGGGTCGATCTCATGCAGCGGCACGCCGCGGTCGACCGCTTCACGCACAAGCCGGTAATTGTTGGAGATGCCGCCGACGAAATGCTCGCCCAGGATTTCCTGGACATCCGCCTGCTTGATGCCGTTGTCGAACATCTTCTGCTCGAAACGATTGACGATGACGTTCGGCTTCACTTCCTTGCCGGCCGTCTCGTAGACCGCCTGGATCAGCCGCTGCGTGTGGCGCAGGCATGGCACCGTCATTTCGGCGACGATGTAGAGCTTGTTGGAGCCGAGCAGCACCGTCTCCGTCCACGGAAACCAGGTGCGCGGCATGTCGATGACGACGTTATCGAAATAGGCCGAGACGAGATCGAGCATGCGCACCACGACATCGGTCTTGAACGAGCGCATTTCCGACGGATGCGTTGGCGCCGCCAGCACGCAGAGCCCGCTCGCATGCTTGGACAGCATCACATCCAGCAGCTGACGGTCGAGGCGCTCGGGCTGGTTCTCGATTTCGGTGATGTCGAAGCGCGGCTCGAGGTCGAGATATTCGGCGCAGGCGCCTTGCTGGAAATTGAGGTCGACCACGCAGGTCGACGCGCCGCGCGTCACCGAATGATGCAGCTGGAAGGCGGTCTGCAGCGCCAGCGTCGTGGTGCCGACGCCGCCGGCGGCCGGCATGAAGGTATAGATCTGCGACTCGGTGTTTTCCTCGCGCCCCGGCCCTTGCAGCGCGCGCACGACCGACCGCACCAGATCGGCGGTGGTGATCGGCTTGACCAGGAAATCGGCGACCTGGAGCTGCACCAGGATACGCACTGCGGCTGCGTTGAATTCCTGGGTGACGACGACCACCGGAACGCGGCCTTCAAGCCGGCGCATGATGCGCTGCAGCGACTCGATCTCTTCCAGCTTTGCCGCATCCATGTCGACGATGAGCGCGCCGAAATCGGCTTCCTGGACCTCGCCGCGCAGTTCGGTAATGTTCTTCTCGACGGCCGAAAGCTGGATCACCTCCGAGGCCGCGAACGCGGTGCGCGTATCCTGCGCAAAGGTCCGGTCGCTGGACACCAGCAGGATCTTCTTGGTCTTGATGCCGCTTGCCATTTTGTCAGCCTGTCAGGTCATTCCCGGTCAAATCACCGGGCAAATCAATCGGTTGTCGCTGTCGGTTGCACGGCCTTGGCAGCAGCAGCCTGGTCGGCGGCGTTGACTGCCGCCTCACTGCGCTGCGCCGGCACCAGCAGCCTGGTGTTCTGGACGCCGTATTTCCAGGGATCGACCATCTGCATGGCCGTATTGGCGGCCTGTGCGTTGCCGGCGGCAATCGTCGGTCCCTCGGAGCGGACATAGTCGTCGCTGGTGCAGCCGCCGGCGAGGCCGGCGATCAGCAGGGCGATGCATGATTCCACGCGCATGGCTTCAATCCTTCGGCAGGTCGAGGAAATGCCCGACGGTGGTGACCGCGGCCGGCTGTGCCGTACTGCCGCTGGCCATTGCCACTGCACGATTGGCTTCGGACGATTTCACTTCCTCGGTGTTGTTGAGGAAATAGTCGACATTGCTGGCTGGCTGCGTGCCGTCGGTCGGCTCGAGCAGCTTCTTCGACGGATCGACCGGCTTGACCAGATAGGGGGTGACGATGATCACCAGATCGGTCTCGCGCCGCTGATAGGATTTGGAGGAGAACAGCGAGCCGAGCACCGGCAGCTTGCCGAGGCCGGGAAGACGCGATGTGGTAATGTCGTTCTGTGACTGCAGCAGGCCGGCGATCATGAAGCTCTGGCCATTCTTCAGGTCGACGGATGTTTTGGCGCGGCGCACGATAAAGCCCGGGACCGAGATATTGCCGATATTGTAGGAGGCCGAAGCGTCGATCGAGGACACTTCCGGCGCGATGTCGAGGCTCACCAGCCCGTCCTTGAGAACCGTCGGCGTGAAGTCGAGGCTGACGCCGTATTTCTTGTAGCTGACGGAAATCTTGCCATTGTCCTCGGAGACCGGGATCGGGAACTCGCCGCCGGCGAGGAAGCTTGCCGTCTGGCCCGAGCGGGCGATCAGGTTCGGCTCGGCCAGCCGCCTGGCGAGACCACGTTCCTCCAGCGCCTTGATGGCGACGTCGATCGACAGGCCATTGGACAGCAGCCGGCCGATGATCTCGCCATTGCCGGCTCCCGGCACCGTGCCAGGATCGAGGGTGACGTCGCGCCCGCCAATGCCGTAAGCGAAATTGGCGCTGTATTTGGCGCCGAGATCCTGTCCGGCCTGGCGATTGATCTCGACGAAGCGGACGTTGAGCTGAACCTGCTGCGAGGACGAGATGTTGACCGAATTGATCACTTCTTCATTGCCGGAGAAGCGGCTGGCGATCTTGCTTGCCTTCTCGGCGGCGACCGCGTCATCGGCCTCGCCCGACAGCACGACGCGGCCATTGGCCGAGCCGACCTTGATCTTGGCGTCCGGCACGCTGGCGCGAATGGTGCTGGCCAGCTGGTCGGTGTCCAGCGTCACCTCGATGTCGACGGTGCCGACCAACTGCTTGTTCTCGTCGAACAGCGCGATGCCGGTGGTGCCGAGATTGTTGCCCAGCACATAGAAGGATTTGTCGGTCAGCGGATTGACGTTGGCGATCTCCGGATCGCCGATGACGATCTGGTAGAAGGCGGCATTGGTCATGACCGTCTTCGGCTTGCCCTTGGCTACCTTGATCGACGCATTCGTTGTCGACGAGACATGGACGATATCGTTGTCGGCCTTGGCTGGTGCACTGAGGCCGAGCATTGCGGCCGCGGCCAGGCAAGCCCCCACCGCAAGCGCCCGCATTGGGCGCAGCCCTTTCGTAGTTCGAAATGCATGAAGTCCCGACATCTGTCCCGTCCCTCGCCCGGTCCCCACCGGCAGTTATTGCTGGTCCCGCGCAGGAACCTGGTATTCTTCGACCTGCGTGCCGCGCGTCACGATGATCGTCTTGAATTTCGGCTTCTCAGGCTCCTTGGTCGCGGCAGTGAACAGCGCGCCGGCAGCGGCCTGGACGCCGGAGGCGACCGATCCGCCGAAGGACGAGATGGTGGTGACGCCGTCCTTGGCGGCCCCTCCGTCTGCGGCCGAGCGGAGCGACAGCGACAAGGTGCCGACGGTGCGGGCAAGCGCCACTTTCTGCGCGCCTTCGGTCGTCACCTCGATGGTGACGGAATTGGCGATCTGCGGTGTGGTCTGGCGCTCGTCGGCGCCCTGCCCCACGGTCAGCACCTTGGCGTCGGAGACGACAATCTCGGAGGTAACGGTCGATCCGGCAGCGCCCTGCGCGTTCTTGGCCACTTCCTGGATTTCGCCCGCATCGCGTGTCAGCACCACGTCGACCCGGTCGCCCGGCATGACGAAGCCGCCGACACCGGCGATCTCGTCGGTGCGGATTGTCACCGCCCGCATGCCGGGCGTCATCATGTTTGATAGCGTCGCGCGGCCGTTCGGCCCCGACAATTTGCTGATCAGCACCGGCTCGTTGACCTCGATCGGCGACAATACCACGCGGCTGCCTTCGGCGAGCAATGCATTGACTGTGGTGAACGCGCCCTGCGGCACCGAATCCTCGGACCATGGGATTTCGCTGAGCTGCGCCCGGTCAAGCTCCATGCCGTAACGCAGCGGCGCGTTGGCCACCACTATGGTCTTGAAGACGACCTTGGGGACGGCGGGCGCCGGGATCGACGCCGTTTTCTCTTCGGCATCGGCCTTGGCCTGGCTTTTCACCCAGAAATCCGCGGCAAAGATTGAAATCGCGCCGAAGACGGCAGCGATGCCAATCATCGTTATGGCCTTGCCCCTCACAACCAACCCCTGACATTCGTGGTCTTTTGTTTTGTTGGAGCGACGCTAGGCCGCTTTGTTAAAGATTCAGGAATCGCGGCCGCTCCGCACGGACCTATTTCCGCCGGCTTGGTTATCGAAAGGTTTTAGGATAAGAAGGGTTTAATCCCCGAACGTAACAGGAACTTCCGTCGCTTGGCGCCGAAAAGCGTGGCAGTATCGACGGGTGATTCGCGGCACGGATTCTATGGTAGGCATGGACGACAACAACGATCTTTTCGGCAATCTGGAAAAGCAGCCCCAACCGGCTCGGACACCTTCGCGCCCGGCCGACCCGCTGGTGCAGGCCACGAAGCGTCCTGCCGCGACCAAGGACGGCAGCGAGGGCTATAGCGCCGCCGACATCGAGGTGCTGGAGGGGCTGGAGCCGGTGCGGCGCCGTCCCGGCATGTATATTGGCGGCACCGACGACAAGGCGATGCACCATCTGTTTGCCGAGGTCATCGATAATTCGATGGACGAGGCGGTCGCCGGCCATGCCACCTTCATCGATGTCGAGCTGTCGGCCGACGGATTTCTGACCGTCACCGACAATGGCCGCGGCATTCCGGTCGATCCGCATCCGAAATTCAAGAAACCGGGGCTCGAAGTCATCATGACGACGCTGCATTCGGGCGGCAAGTTCGATAGCAAGGTCTATGAGACCTCCGGCGGTCTGCACGGTGTCGGCGTCTCGGTCGTCAATGCGCTGTCGGACCATCTCGAAGTCGAGGTCGCGCGCGGTCGCCAGCTTTACCGCCAAAGGTTCTCGCGCGGCGTTCCGGTGAGCGGGCTGGAGCAGCTCGGCGAAGTGCACAACCGGCGCGGCACCAAAATCCGCTTCCATCCCGACGAGCAGATTTTCGGCAAGGGCGCCGCCTTCGAGCCGGCGCGGCTCTATCGCATGACCCGCTCGAAAGCCTATCTGTTCGGCGGCGTCGAGATCCGCTGGAGCTGCGACCCATCGCTGATCAAGGAAAAGGACCAGACGCCGGCCAAGGCGGAGTTCCATTTCCCCGGCGGCTTGAAGGACTATCTCAAGGCATCGCTCGGCGATGATTTCCAGGTGACCCGCGAAATCTTCGCTGGCAAGAGCGAGAAGCAGGGCGGCCACGGTTCGCTGGAATGGGCGGTGACCTGGTTCGGCGGTGACGGCTTCGTCAACTCCTACTGCAACACCATCCCGACCGGCGAAGGCGGCACGCATGAGGCCGGCTTTCGCAATGTGCTGACGCGCGGGCTTCGGGCCTATGCCGACCTGGTCGGCAACAAGCGCGCCTCGATCGTCACCTCCGAAGACGTGATGATCTCGGCGGCAGGCATGCTGTCGGTGTTTATTCGCGAGCCGGAATTCGTCGGCCAGACCAAGGACAGGCTGGCAACGATCGAAGCCATTCGCATGGTCGAGACCGCCATCCGCGATCCCTTCGACCACTGGCTGGCCGACAATCCGCAGGAAGCCTCCAAGCTGCTGGAATGGGTGATTGCGCGCGCCGACGAGCGGGTGCGCCGGCGCCAGGAAAAGGAGGTGTCGCGCAAGAGCGCGGTGCGCAAGCTGCGCCTTCCCGGCAAGCTCGCCGACTGCACGCAGAACGCCGCCGCGGGCGCCGAACTGTTCATCGTCGAAGGCGACTCGGCCGGCGGCTCGGCCAAGCAGGCGCGCGACCGTGCGAGCCAGGCGGTGCTGCCGCTGCGCGGAAAAATCCTCAACGTCGCCAGCGCCGGCAACGACAAGCTCGCCGCCAACCAGCAGATATCGGACCTGATTCAGGCGCTCGGTTGCGGCACGCGCTCGAAATACCGCGATGAGGATTTGCGCTACGACCGCGTGATCATCATGACCGACGCCGACGTCGACGGCGCTCACATAGCCTCGCTGCTGATCACCTTCTTCTACCAGGAAATGCCGAACCTGGTGAATGGCGGCCATCTCTATCTGGCGGTGCCGCCGCTCTATTCGATCCGGCAAGGCGGCAAGGTTGCCTATGCCAGGGACGATGCGCACAAGGACGAGCTGTTGCGCACCGAATTCACCGGCCGCGCCAAGGTCGAGATCGGCCGTTTCAAGGGCTTGGGCGAAATGATGGCCGCGCAGCTCAAGGAAACCACCATGGACCCGAGGAAGCGCACGCTGCTCCGGGTCGATGTGATCGACGCCGTGGCGGCGACCAAGGATGCTGTCGACGCGCTGATGGGCACCAAGCCGGAAGCCCGCTTCCGCTTCATCCAGGAACGCGCCGAATTCGCCGCGACGGAAGTGCTGGATATCTGAGCGCCGGCCGACTCTTCGTTTTGACGCAGTTCCGGGCGGAAAACCGTTTCAAACTTTTCCTGGAATTGCTCTAGCCTGCACTTCCGATACGGAGACCAGCTTGTGATCCGGGCGCGGCTGAAGAGCTACTTCGAAACCAGTTTGGCGGGCCTGACGCAGCCGACGCGCTCGGATTGGATTTTCGCCCTGCGCACGGTTTCGGCCGGTCTGATCGCGCTTCTCGCTGCTTACGCGTTGAAACTCGACCACCCGCAATGGGCGATGATGACGGTCTTCATCGTCGCCCAGCCGGTCGCCGGCATGGTGCTGGCGAAAGGTTTTTACCGGCTGCTCGGCACGCTGGCCGGTGGACTTGCGGCGATCGGCATCACCTCGGTTTTCGGCACCAATCCCTGGCTGCTGGTCACGGCGCTATCCGTCTGGATTGGGCTGTGCACGCTGGTTTCGTCGCTGCTGCGCAATCCGGAAGCCTATGGCGCCGCACTTGCCGGCTATACCGCGATGATCATTGGGCTGCCGGCTTTCGGCCAGCCGCACGTGGTCGTCGATCTCGCTGTCGCGCGCTGCGCCGAGATCGTGCTCGGCATCGTCTGCGCCGGCCTGACCAGCCGGCTGATCCTGCCCAAGCTGGCCGCTGACGCCATCATCTCCAGGCTGAAGCGCAGCATCCTCGACCTTGCAACCTATGCAGGCGGCGCTTTTTCCGGTGGCGACCCGGCGACGCTGGCCGGCCTGCACCGCAAGCTGATCACCGACGCCCAGATGCTGGCCGAGATGCGCGCCTATGCCCGGCTCGAAGCACCGAGCTTCGCCACCCGCGCCCATCCGGTCCGCCTAACCATCGGTCAGCTTCTCTCGGCGCTGTCGGCGGCGCGCGCGCTGCATTCGCATGCCGCGCCGAAAAACGCAGCGCTCATTCCGGTACGCTCCGAACTGCAGTCGTTGGTCAGCGAGCTGGCAGCGACGCCCGAGGCGCTGGACGACACGTCGCCCTGGGTGACGCGGCTCGACGCGATTGCCGGCAAGGCCCGGCAAATGCCCGACGCCTCGACCGATCAGGGCGACGACAGGGTCGGCACCATAACCCGCCTCACCATCGCCGCCGATTTCGCCGAAGCCTTCAAGCAGGTGCTGCGCGGCCTCGACGCCCTGCGCGCACCGGTGACGGGCCCCAGCCGGAGCAACAGGCAGCCGCCTGCGCTGGTGGTGCACCGCGATTATCCCGGGGCTTCGCGCAATGCCATACGCGCCGGCCTTGCCACGTTGGCGGTCGCCGCCTTCTGGCTGACGACGAAATGGTCCGACGCGGCCGGCACCGTCATCCTCGTTGCCGTCGTCTCCAGTCTTTTCGCCGCGCGGCCTGACCCGGTGCGGGTGTCCTGGGGCTTCTTCAAGGGAACGCTGCTGGCTTTGCCCTTTGCCTTCCTTGTCGGCCAGGTCGCGCTGCCTGCTTTGCCCGGCTTCGGCTGGTTCACGCTGTTTGTCGTGCCGATCCTGGTACCGACGGCGCTGGGCATGGCCAATCCGCGCACCGTCGGCGTGGCGACGGCCTTTGCCATCAATTTCCTCGCCTTCCTCAGCCCGCATCAGGCGATGACCTATGCCCCAGGCCCGTTTTTCGCCGGCTCGGCGTCGGTGCTGGTCGGCATCCTGCTGGCGATCGGCGTCTTCATCGTGGTGCTGCCGGTGGATCCAGGGCGCGCGGCCAACCGCATCGTGCGGGCCATGCGCGAGGATCTGGCGCGGCTGTGCCTGCATGAGCGGGTGCCGCGGCGTTCGGCCTTCGAGAGCCTGGCCTATGACCGCATCAACCAGCTGATGCCGCTCTTGCAAAATGCCGGCAGGAAAGGCGATGCGATTCTGGGCGGCGGGGTCGCCGCCGTTACCGTCGGCCTTGAAATCCTGCGTCTGCGCGCCGCGCAGCAGAGCCCGTCCACTCCTTCCGACACCGCGCTCTCGATCGCCAATTTCCTGCGCGGCCTGGCGCGTGAACTGCTCTTTCGCGCACCAGGCGAGCCCCAGACGGCGACCATCACTGTGGCCCGGCAATATGCAGCCGGCCTCTCAGAGCGCAGCGGTAGTGCCGACACGCTGCAGATCGCAGCCTCGCTGCGCATCATCGCCGCCGCGATCGAGGATTTCCCGGATTTCTTCACCAGGGACCGTGGCTAGGGCGTCAGGCCGCGGCTATCGCCAGCGCATGCCCGCGCGCGTTTTCCCGCAGCGCGTCGAGATGGATCGACTTGACCAGGCCGGCGAGATCGCCCTCGGTGGCATGACCGCCGAGCTCCTTCAGCATCAGCCAGCTGACCTCCTGCACGCCGGCGAGGCGCTTGCCGTTGGCGACTTCGCGCCAGATTTTGAGCGCGCGCAGGATGATGCCATGGGTGGAAGCGGCAAGGCCGGCGCCGCGGAACAGCGCCTGCAACGCAACGTCCTGGCCGCCTGCGAGCAAGGCCCGCACCCGCTGCTCCGACTGCTGGCTGAGCGCAACCAGGGCCGAGCCGAAAAAGTCGACCTTGCCGTGGGCAATGGCACGGATGATGAAACTTGCGGTCAGGTCGCCGCGCAGGCGCAGATGTTCGATAAGTGCCGCATGTTCCTCCGCGCGCGTGCCTTCGACCAGCCGCACCGAAGCCTTGACGCAAGCATCGCGCGTGACGCGCTCGGCTCTGGCCGCCCCCATCAGCGCCATCACCAGCGGCGAAGCCTTCAGCGTTTCGCCGAGCTTGACCAGTAGCATGTGCCGGCAGTCGGCCGGCAGCCGCACATCCGTGACCATTGCCTCGCGCAAATGAGCGATATGGCCATGCCGCTCGGCGATGCGGCGGAAGGAGAGCGAGGCTATGTCGGCGCCGTCATTGGCGAGCAGCGCCGCACACGCTTCCGGTTCGCCGATCTCGGCGATCGCCGCGGCAACCGCCATCGAAACGACCGGCCGGTCGGCGATCAGTTTTTGCGTCGCCTTGTGCCCGGCCGCGACGCGGTCGATCAGGTCGGCGTCCGTCAGCAGCGGGGAGCGCGCCAGCACCAGGGCTGCCACTTCCGGCTGATCGGAGGCAAGCGCGCTGATGATCTGCAGCGGCGCGTGATGGCTCATCGACAGCGCTTCGGCCATAGCCAGCCGCACCTTCGACGAGGCGTCGTCGAGCAGCAGCGTCAGCGCCGCTTCGGCCGCGCAACGGTCTTCGAAAGGCAGGTCGGAATTGACGTAGGCGCGGGCCAGCGCGCTTGCCGCCGCGGCGCGCTCCGAAACTCTCGCGGTGTAGATCCATTTGAGAAAATGCGAGACAACCATACTGCCTGCTACGCCCCTTGCCGGAAAGCTTCCGGCCCCAGGAATGACCCTAGGCAGAAATGGTTTACGAACGGTTCACCATGTTTATTAACTGGCTTGCGGGTGGCATGGGCAGCGCCTATCAACCGTCAGGCAGCGGAGGAGAAAAACGATGCCCGGGCTTTATCTCGAAGAGTTCGTCGTCGGACATGTCTTTCGGCACACGCTGCGCAAGACCGTCACCGAAAGCGATAACATGCTGTTCTCGGTGATGACGCTGAACCCGCAGCCGCTGCACATCGACTTCGACTTCGCCGCCAAGAGCGAATGGGGCAGACCGCTGGTCAATTCGCTGTTCACGCTCGGCCTGATGATCGGCATTTCCGTCAATGACATCACCGTCGGCACCACAATTGCCAATCTCGGCATGAGGGAGACAGTGTTTCCGCACCCGGTCTTCCATGGCGACACCATCCGTGTCGAAACGACTGTGATCTCGGTCAGGGAATCGAAATCCAAGCCGGACCGCGGCATCGTCGAGTTCGAGCATCGCGCCTACAATCAGAACGATGTGCTCGTCGCCAAATGCACGCGCCAGGCGATGATGATGAAAAAGGCGGCCTGATGCGCTCGCTGCTGTTTGTGCCCGGCGATTCCGAAAAGAAGCTGGACAAAGGCTTTGGCGCCGGCGCCGACGTGGTCATCGTCGACCTTGAGGATTCCGTGGCGCCACAAAACAAGGCGTCGGCACGCGACATCGCGGCACGCTTTATCGGCGGCAACCGGCAGCAGACAAGCTCCGCCATCTATATCCGCGTCAACGATCTCTCGACCGGGTTGACCGACGACGATCTGGCCGCCCTGGTTCCGGTCAAACCCGACGGCATCATGCTGCCGAAGTCGAACAGCGGCCAGGATGTCCAGCAGCTATCCGTAAAGCTCCGCGTACATGAGGCCGAAAACGGATTGCCGGATGGCGCGATCAAGATCCTGCCGATCATTACCGAGACCGCTGCTGGGTTGCTGGCCGCCGCGACCTATGCCGGGGCAAGCGCCCGGCTTGCCGGCCTCACCTGGGGTGCCGAAGATCTGTCCGCGGCGATCGGTGCGCGGGCTGCGCGCGACGACAACGGTCGATACACCGATGTCTTCCGCCTTGCCCGCACCATGACCATCCTCGCCGCCGGCGCAGCCGAAGTCGCGGCGATCGACACGGTCTTCCCTGCCTTTCGCGACATGGCCGCCTTCGAAGCCGAATGCACGGAGGCCGAGCGTGACGGCTTTACCGGCAAGATGGCAATCCATCCGGCGCAAGTGCCGGTCATCAACGCCGCCTTCACGCCATCGGCGGAGGCAGTGCAACGCTCGCAGGCCATCGTCGCGGCCTTCGAGGCGGCCGGAAATCCCGGCGTGGTCGGCATTGACGGCAAGATGTATGACCGGCCGCATCTCAGGCTCGCCGAACGGCTTCTGGCTCGCGCCAAGGCAGCCGGGGTTTAGTCCCGCGCCAGCACGATGACCCGGTCCTCCGGCAGGTAGGCCAGCGCTTGCGACTTCAACGGGTTGACGGTGACGCCGCCCAGAGCCCGCTCATCATTCTGCGCAGCGCGAACGCGCCTATGCCCGATGGCGATCTCGCCGCGCAGACGCGCCGATTCCGCGATCGTCCAGAACGTCACCGGATGGTCGATGGCGACATAGTGGCCGACCGGACGCATGTAGATTTCGGAGCCCTCCTCGTCGAGCAGATCATCGAAGATCGCGGCGAGATGCTGGTTCTCCGATGCCTGCGCCAGCATCAGGCTGACCAGCCGGTTGCTGACGACGAAATCATCGGCCTTAGTCACCGCCGCCAGCTCGCGGTTGCGCACGTCGATCATCTCGCTGACGATCGAGATGTGCGTGCCGGCATCGTCTGCGATTTTGCGCAGATGCAGCAGCGTCACCAGCGTGCGCGTATCGGCGGGCTGCGCTGCCATGGTCTCGCTGTAGCCAAGGACGAGCACGTGGTCGTAGGAAGGCACGTCCAGGCTTGCCAGTGCTGTGCTGCTCGACGTGTCGGTGATGCGGCAGGAAACCGACAGATTGTCGCCGACGACCGGCAGGCCGGCAACTTCCTGCTCGAGGCCTGGCGTATCGGCGGCGATGGTCAGGATCGAACCCGGCGCGACGTAGCGCGACAGTTCATAGGTGATGATCGGACCGCGCCGGTTCCAGCCAAAGATCAGCGTGCGCTCCGGCTTCGCGTCGACAAGCTGATGGCGAAGGATTGCCGCGGTATCGATCTTGGCCCCCGCGCCTCCCAGCTTGATAGCGGCATCGTCCTCGGCAATGATGATGGCGCGCATGTCCTTGCCGATCACCAGATCCGACGGCGGGTTGAGATTGACGCGCCCGGTTTGGTCGCAGAGCCCGATCAGCGTGCAATGCTCATACGCCATCACCGCCTCACCGAAGGTCTTGCCGGTGAGATCAGGCTGCTCGGTCGTGTAGATTTCGCAGCCGTCGAAATCGAGCAGCTCCGAATAGACGCCGCTGAGACCCGACTGCCGGCTCGAATGCACGACGATGCGCGAGATCAGCTGGTCGGCCAGGACAAGCTGTACCTCGGCCCCGCCGACGACGCGGGCGACCTCGGCGTTCTTTCCGTCGCGGATCTCGGCGGCGATGTTATAGGGCGCCGTGCGCCGGTTCGGGTCGTTGGCCAGCGCCAGCACCGTCTTGATCACCTGCGAATCCGGGTCGTCGCCGTCCGGCGACAGCACGATGATCGAGCGCGAGGTCTGCGGGTTGACGATGGCCAGATCGTAGAGGTCGGTCGGGTCGCCGCTGCGGCAGATGATGCGTGTATTGCCCAGTCTGCCGACTTTGGCGGCGATCTCGTCCTCCATCGCCACCTTGTCCATATTGGCCATGACGACAATGCGCGGATGGCGGCGGCTGGCATTGGCAATGACGAGTTCGGAGATGACGTCGAAGATCGACGGCGACCAGTTGAGGATGATGGTGTGGTCGCTCTCCAGCACCCGCGAACGGCCCTTGCGCAATTCATCGAGCTTGCTGTCGACGCCGGCGCTGAGCACGCCGATGAGGGCCGACACGACGAAGATGCCGGCGAGCGTGACAAAGAGCATGACGAGACGAAAGGCCCAGCCGGTGTCGCCGCCCATCGTGCCGGAATCGAGCGTGCGCATCAGCGATTCCCAGAATGCTTCGAAGAAGTTCAGTGGTTCGCCGCCCTCCGGCGCGATGCGGGTCACCGCAAGGAAAGCCGCGGCGGCGATGATGATCAGCAGCGAAGCGACGGCGAGCCAGCCGATCAGCGCGATCGGCCCGGCCGCCATGCTCTTGTCAAACCCATAGCGCAGCCGGGTTCGCAGCGAGTCTCGTTTCTTCATGTCGCCGGCGACCCCCAAAAAAATCCCCATGGTCGATGCGCCAACCCCCAACGCATCGCCGAAGCCGCTGTCTTAGCCTGTGTTTAAATAAAGGGGAATCGCTTTCGGGTGTCAGCCGTTCCACGGCCCCGCATAATCGGCATAGAGCTTTGCCGGATCGGGCCGCGGCCGTTCCGGCGCCGGTCCCTGATAGCAGCCGATATGGACGAAGCCGACAACACGTTCCTGTGGCGCCAGTCCCAGCAGCGCCCTGCCCTCCGCCACGTCGGAATACCAGTTGCTGATCATGTTGGTGCCGTAGCCCAGCGCATTGGCTGCGATCATCAGGTTCATCGCCGCCATGCCGCCGGACAGGAACATTTCCCATTGCGGGATTTTTGGATTGTCCTTCGGGCTCGAGACCACGCCGATCACCAGCGGCGCACGCGAAAACCGAGCCAGTTCCTGGTTGCGGCGGTTTTCCGGCAGCGGTCCTTCGCGCTGTTCGGCGAGCGCCGCCAGCTTCCTGCCGATCTCGACGCGCGCCTCGCCGCGATAAAGGATGAAGCGCCACGGCTCCAGCCGGCCGTGATCGGGCACCCGGCTTGCAGCCGCGATCATGGTCGCGATATCGCCATCGCTGGGCGCCGGTTCCTTCAATTCAGGAATCGGTGCGGAGTTTCGGGTCAGCAGGAAGTCGATGATCGGCGACGCCATGGGGGCCAGGTCTCCTAAAGCACTCGATTTTGAGCTGAAGCGCGCCATTGCGGATCGGGGCGGCTCGGGCATTGGCGCGGGCGCGCCGGACGAAAGAACCTGTTGCCAAGGCGGTCGGACTCTTAAGCCTTGAAATTGCCACCGCCTTGGGCTTCAACGCAAGGCATGTTTGAGGGGACATCGCGCCTTTTCCTGATTTGGCTCGCCGTAGCGCTGTTTGCGCCGGCCTCGATGGCCATGGCGCAGAATGCCGACGGCATCGGCAATCTGAAACTCCCCGATATTTCGAGCTATGCACCGCCCAAGGGCGAGACGCCGCTGGCACTCGGTGGCGGCGGTGCCATAACGCTGTCGGCGCAGTTGACCGACAAGGGCGCCGACATCACGCGCGGCATCGTCTGGCGCGTCTTCAAGCCCGAGGCCGCCGGCGACGGCAAGCTGCCGATGGTGGCTTCCGCGCATGGCGGCAGCGCCGTGTTCCAGCTCGAACCCGGCAGCTATCTGGTCCACGCCTCATACGGACGCGCCGGCGCCACCAAGCGCATCACCGTCGGCAAGGACGCCAGGCGCGAAAGCCTGGTGCTCGATGCCGGCGGCCTCAAGCTCGACGCGGTGCTGTCGGGCGGCGTGCGTATTCCGCCGAAAAAACTGCGCTTCTCCATTTATGAGGGCACCGCCGATGCCAATGGCGACCGCGCTTTGATCATTCCCGATGTCGAGCCGAACAGCGTCGTGCGGCTCAACGCCGGCGTTTATCATGTCGTCTCCACCTATGGCGCGGTCAATGCCGTTATTCGCTCCGACATCCGTGTCGAAGCCGGCAAGCTGACCGAAGCCACCGTCGAGCATCGCGCGGCGGAGGAGACCATGAAGCTGGTGCGCGAGACCGGCGGCGAGGCCATCGCCGATACATCCTGGTCGCTGCTCAACGAATCCGGCGATCCGATCAAGGAGGCCGTCGGCGCCTTCGCCTCGATGGTGTTGGCCGAAGGCCAATACACAATCATCGCCAAGAACCGCGACCGCATCTACCAGAAGGATTTCACCGTCGTTGCCGGACAGAACCAGGAGATCGAGGTCCTGGCCACCGAGGCGTCGGCCATCGATCCCGAGGAAGGCGCCGACTAGGTTGTGGACTCATAAGCCCGAAGCCACAGCCGGACGGATCGACCTTGCGATTCGTTTCTAGGCACCGGTTGGAGTGGCCACGATCCGGCATTCGTGGTATGTTTTTGCGGCCTTGAAAGCATGACCCGTACCGCAGTTTGCCTTGGGAGATGCCAAATGCGCATGTCCTTGCTTTTCATTCCACTACTGCTCGCACCGATTGTATCGCATGCCGCCGGCATTCACGACTCCGCCATGAAGGGCGATGTCGCGGCGATCACGGCAGCGCTCGACGCTGGTGCCGGCGTCGATGAGAGCGACGGGCGCACGACACCACTCTATCTTGCGGTCAAAGGCGGTCATTTTGCAGCGGCAAAACTGCTCATTGAACGCGGTGCCGACGTCAACGCCGTCCCGGACCCGCGTTTGGGTCCTGCCCTTATTCTGGCTTTGGCAAAACGCAGGACCGATTTGATCAATCTGTTGCTGGACGGGGGCGCAAATCCAAATTCGAAGCGCAGCCGCGAAAACGCTATCCACATCGCAGTCAATCTCGGTTGCCTCGATTGCGTGAAAGCACTGGTTGAGGCCGGCGCGGACGTGAATGCGAAGACAAAGGACGGCAAGACACCGCTCCATCTGGCAAAATTCAAGGGGCAACGCGAAGTTGCTGACTATCTCATGTCGCACGGCGTCGTGTTGCCAACGCCAGCTCCGATCTCGATGAAGTTGGCTGCTGCCGATGTCGAGAAAGGCCGAACCTACTTCACACACGTGTGCCACGGTTGCCACAATGCCGAGCCACAGGGAGGGATCAAAACGGGACCGAACTTATGGGGCGTCGTCGGCCGCGACAAGGCATCCATGGCAAATATGCGTTACTCCGACACCTTGCTGGCCTTAGAGGGTGTATGGACGTACGAGGACCTGAACACATATCTGCTTGAGCCCATGCTCACCACGCCGGGTGTTTACATGGAGGTGCCTGGCGTCCCGGACGAGACCGAACGGGTCAACCTGATCGCCTACTTGCGTACACTCAGCGACAAACCGCTCCCACTGCCCTAGGAGCTATTGAGCAAAAAGGCCGAGGTTGTCGAAAGTTGACCGACTGAACGTCGTTTATGAGTACACGCCCTAGTTAGCGTCTCTCAGGCTGCCTTGCGCATACGGCGCGGCAGGAAGTGGACGCGGCTGCGCGGCGCGTCGGGCGCTAGGTCGAAGACACCGCGATGAAGACGGTCGAGCAGCGTCTTGCGGTCGCGCAATGGCTCCAACTCATCCCAGCTCAGCACATCGCCGACGCGCACGTCGATCGCCTTGCCGGACAGCCGCGCAAATTCGCGGATGAGCATTGAAAGGCGCAACGTCATCGACGCCTTGCCGACGAATTTCGCCAGCCTTCCTTCGCGCTCGGCCATGTTCATCGGACCGCTGACCAGATGGAACAGCCGGCCGTTCTGACCTGAAAAATGCATCGGCACCACCGACGCCTTGGCGTCCTGCACGAGGCGCGCCGGAAACATCTTCCACGGCAGGTCGCGCGCCCGGCCAAAGCCTTTCGGCGCGGTGGCGACGCCGCCGGCCGGAAATACGACGATGGTGACGCCCTCTTTCAACAGCCGCACTGCCTCGTGGCGCGCCGCCATGTTGTTCTTCACCGCGTCCTTGGTCTCGGAAAAGTCGATCGGCAGCGAGTACGGTTCCATCTCGCGGATCTTCAGCAGATCCTTGTGGATCATGACGCGGAACGGACGCCCGAGCTGCTCGACGAGCGACAGCACGGCAATGCCGTCGCCAATGCCGAACGGGTGGTTGGCGACGATCACCAGCGGCGTGTCGGGCAGCCCCGCCGGCGGCCACTGATCGGTGCTGCGCACCTTGACGTCGATCAGCTGCAGCATGCGGCTGAACACCCGCTCGCCGGTCGGCGCCACCTGGCGGCGCCAGAAATCATAGAGCGCGGCATACCGGTCGCGCCCCGACAGACCTTCAATGGAATGGATGAACCAGCGCGTCAGCGCCGGCTGGCTCGCATTGGCGTAGGAGAGTTCGGGAAACGGTCTTTCCCGTATCTTCAGCTTGAGCATGGGGGCTCGTTACAAGGTTGGCGTGACAGGCATGTGAAAATGGCGGTGGATCGCTCCACCGCCATTTCTCCGAAATATTGATTGCTCAGGCCGCGCTGCGCCTTCGGTCGGGCGAAACAGCCTCGTCGGAAAGCAGCTTCAGCGCGTCGGCCAGCTTGAGCGATTCCTGATCGCGCGAGCCAAGCCGGCGGATGTTGACCGTCTCCTCCTCCGCCTCGCGCTTGCCGCAGACGAGGATCACAGGAACCTTGGCCAGCGAATGCTCACGCACCTTGTAGTTGATCTTCTCGTTGCGCAGATCCGGTTCGGCCAAAAGTCCTGCCGCCTTCAACTGTGCGACAACCTTTCGCGCATAGTCGTCAGCATCCGAGGTGATCGTCGCCACAACCACCTGCAGCGGCGCGAACCACAGCGGGAAATGGCCGGAATAATGCTCGATCAGGATGCCGAGAAAGCGCTCCATCGAACCGCAGATGGCGCGATGCACCATCACCGGCTGCTTCTTTTCCGAATCCGAACCGATGTAGAAGGCGCCAAAGCGTTCCGGCAGATTGAAGTCGACCTGCGTGGTGCCGCACTGCCATTCGCGGCCGATGGCGTCCTTCAGCACATATTCGAATTTCGGCCCGTAGAAAGCGCCCTCGCCCGGATTGATCGAGGTCTTGATGCGGTTTCCCGAGCGCGTCCTGATTGTATCCAGCACGTTGCCCATGATCGCCTCGGCATGATCCCAGGCCTCGTCGGTGCCGACGCGCTTATCCGGCCGCGTCGACAGCTTCACGCTGACATCGTCGAAGCCGAAATCGGCGTAGGTCGACAGGATCAGATCGTTGATGCGCAGGCACTCCGCGGCCAGCTGCTCCTCGGTGCAGAAGATGTGCGCATCGTCCTGCGTGAAGCCGCGCACGCGCATCAGCCCGTGCAAGGCGCCGGACGGTTCGTAACGATGCACATTGCCGAATTCCGCAAGCTTTACGGGCAGATCGCGATAGGATTTCAACCCATGCTTGAATATCTGCACGTGGCCCGGACAATTCATCGGCTTCAGCGCGAACACGCGGTCGTCGTCGGTGTCGTCGCCGGCCACCGTCACCTTGAACATGGCATCGCGATACCAGCCCCAGTGGCCAGACGTCTCCCACAGGCTCTTGTCGAGAACCTGCGGTGCGTTGACCTCCTGGTAGCCCTGCTCGTCGAGGCGGCGGCGCATGTAGTTGACCAGATTCTGGAACATCTTCCAGCCCTTGGCGTGCCAGAAGACGACGCCCGGCCCCTCTTCCTGGAAATGGAACAGGTCCATCTCGCGGCCGAGTTTGCGGTGGTCGCGCTTCTCTGCCTCTTCCAGCATCGTCTGGTAGGCATCGAGTTCAGCTTGCTCGGCCCAGGCCGTGCCGTAGATGCGGGTCAGCATCGGGTTGTTCGAATCGCCTCGCCAATAGGCGCCGGCCACCTTCATCAGCTTGAACGCGTTGCCGATCTGGCCGGTCGAGGCCATGTGTGGGCCGCGGCAGAGATCGAACCAGTCGCCCTGGGAATAGATCCTGAGATCCTGGTCTTCGGGAATGGCGTCGATCAGCTCGAGCTTGTAGCGCTCGCCCTTCTCGGCAAAGACCTTTTTCGCCTTGTCGCGCGACCAGACTTCCTTGGTGAACGGCTTGTTACGCGCAATGATCTCGCGCATCTTCTTTTCGATCACCGGGAAATCGTCAGGCGTGAACGGCTCGTTGCGGGCGAAGTCGTAATAGAATCCGTTCTCGATCACCGGCCCGATGGTCACTTGCGTTCCCGGCCACAGTTCCTGCACGGCCTCCGCCAGCACGTGTGCTGCATCATGACGGATGAGCTCCAGCGCGCGCGGATCGCTGCGGGTGATGATCTCGACCTTGCCGGACTTGCCAAGCGGGTCGGAAAGATCGCGAACGGTGCCGTCGATGGCATAGGCGACAGCCTTCTTGGCCAGCGACTTCGAGATCGATTCGGCGAGGCCCGCACCGGTCATCGCCGCGTCATAGTCGCGGACGGAGCCATCGGGAAATGTCAGGGAAACGGAATTCAGCATCGGGTATCTCCTATCCAGTCCCGCAAACGAGCGCGGGTGGTCGTGGTGTGAAGCCGGAGGCATCCGGCAGCGGGCGGGTTTTAGAGGCCACGCGGCATCAGGTAAAGAGCCGTCGTTGGCGCAGCTGTCAGGAAATGGCGCGACAGATGTCGCAGGCCAGTCGCACAGGCTTGCGAATTTCCCCGACACGAGGTTGGAATCCCCGGCATGGAAGACGCAAAACCCAGCCGAACCGCCTTGGGCGTCGCGCGCGTGCGGGCCCTCCACCAGTTCTCGCAGCAGGCGGCGCTGTTTCGCGACCCATATGCGAGTGCGATACTGGGCGATGCCGCACCGACGGTGCAGGAGCTCGAGCAGGAAGATGAGCGCAGCCGGCGCATGCGCCTGTTCGTGGCAGCGCGCGCTCGCCTCGCCGAGGACTGGCTGGCTGCGGCGGTGCGCCGGGGCGTCCAGCAAGTGGTGGTGCTCGGCGCCGGCCTCGACACTTTCTCGCTGCGCAATCCGTACCCTGATGTCGCGGTGTTCGAAGTCGATCACCCGGCGACACAGGCCTGGAAACGGAAATGCATTGCCGATGCTGGTCTTGCCGAACCGCGGGCCACCATGTTCGTGCCGGTCAACTTCGAGCGCCAGCGCCCCGCGGATGAACTGGCATCGGCCGGTTTGCGGCAGACCGAGCCCAGTTTCTTCATCTGGCTGGGTGTCGTTCCGTATCTGAGCCAGGACGCAATCTTCAGCACCCTGTCCTGGATTGCCGGCATGCCCGGTTCGGAGGTCGTCTTCGACTACAGCGAGCCGGCCGAGAACCGCGATGCGGCTGGACAGGCTGCCCTCTCTTTCCATGCGGCGCGCGTCGCCGCTGCCGGAGAGCCCTGGATCAGCTTCTTCGTGCCCGCGGCACTGGCGCAATCGCTGCGCGAGCTCGGCTTCGATGAGATCGAAGATCTGGAAAGCAGCGACATCGCCGCCCGCTTCTCCAGGACGCCAAAGGCGGAGACAAGGAATTCCGGCGGCCACATCCTTCGTGCCCGCCGGAGCACTTGAAGCTAAAGCAAGTTCACTTCACCAGTTGCGGCAACTCCCTCAGTAACGCCGCGCGTGTCGCCGGGCCTTTCGGCATGTCGATCGGCTTGGTGTCGACGACCAGCCGGGCGAAGACGATCCGGCGGCCGCCCTTTTCGGCCCAGCCGACGAACCAGCCCAGCGCGCGCTTGTCCTTGCTGTTTCCCAGCCTGGTGCTGCCGGTTTTGCCCCGCACCGTCCAGCCGCCGGCCTGGAAAGTCGGCAGGATGGCTCGGGTCATCTCATGCGCCTTGGCAGAAACCGGCATCTTGCCGGCGAGCAGCTGGCGCAGGAAGGCTGTCTGTTCGACCGGCGATATCTCAAGCGAGGAATTTATCCAGGATTGCGTGAGCCCGTTGTCCTTGTCGGCATCGCCCGAGACATCCATGTTGCCGTAGCCGAATTTCGAGACGTAGAGGGCAAAGCTTTTTGCGCCGAGCCGGCGCACGATCTCGCGCGAATACCATACGATCGAGTCGCGCTCCCAGATCGTCGGGTCGACGGCCTTGTGGTCGCGCTTCACGGCGTTGAACTCAGGCTTGTAATCCCAGCTCGGTGTATGCGCGTCGCTGAGGACACCGCTGTCGTAGCCGATCAGCGCCAGCGGCACCTTGAAGGTCGACGCCGGGCTGACGCGTTGGTCGCAGACGCCGCTTTGATAGAGCGTCTCGCCGCTCGCCGCGTCCTGGATAAGCGTGCAGGCGAAATCGCCAAGCGGCGCCGATTGCGCCCGCATCGGAAATCCCAGAAACCAGGCCAGCAGGAAGAGGACCGCGGCAATGATGAAGGGATGGGTTTCGATCCGACGCATGTGGGCTCTCCTGGGAATGACAGGAGGCGCTTAGCGAAGTGTCTTGGCTCGATTTTGACTCAAATGCGCAGTCTTTGTGCAGCCCGTTGTTAACCTTACCGGATTGTAAAGAAATGCCGCGCTGGCGATCTGGATCAGGGACCAGCGCGCCCGCCGTCAGGCCTCGCCGCGCTTCCTGCCGATCTGCCAATAACGCCATGGCATGAACCAGACATAGCGCTGATCGAGTACCTCCGGCACGCGATCGATGCCATGCGAACCGAAAGGGCCGCAGCGCAGCACGCGGAACAGCCCCATGAAGCCGCCGGCCCACAGACCATGGCGGGCGATCGCCTCATGCGCGTATTCGGAACAGGTCGGCAGATGCCGGCAGGAATTGCCGACAAATCCGGACAGCGTCAGTTGATAGAGGCGCACCAGCGACGTGCCGAAAATGCGGCCGGGTGTTTTGCGCCAGGGACCGGGCCAGTTGCGCCCGCGCCGGGTCCGTCCGGCGGCATGCACATGCCGATGCTGGTCGCCCACCGCAGTCTCTTTCCGAACGCGACCCGAAACCGGCTTCCGGGTCAGCTTGCGTTTCCAAACCGATAGATGTGAGCTTCGGCCGGCAAACGCAATCCTCTTCACTCACTCGCCTCTTTGTCGGCTTCAGGGTCGCGAGCGGCGAAAGGGATGCCGCTCCGCTGGAGCCGCCCAGCGGGTGGCCGGCCTTTGCTCGGTGCGCTGCACATGATGCTGCCTGTCGCCACGCCATTGAAACGTCGCGATCCGCATCACATCGCCAAAGATTTCCAGAAACTGGATCATGTCCGTGTCTCCTCTAAGAGCGGATTAGACGCCCGCTGGCCTTCGCCTTCAAACGAGTATAATTTCCGGTTCGGATAACTTCGGGTTATGCGAAATGAAGCGCGGACGGTTGCCCCTGACGGCGTTGCGAAGTTTCGAGGCAGCCGGCCGGCAATTGAGCTTTAGCCGGGCCGCCGAGGAGCTGTTCGTCTCGCAGGCCGCCATCAGTCGGCAGATCCGCGAACTCGAGCAGTTCCTGCACCAGCCCTTGTTCCACCGTCATCACCGCCGCGTCGAGTTGACCGAGGCCGGCCAGCGCCTGCTCGATCAGCTGGTCAGGAGTTTCGATGACATCGACAGGCTGCTTTCGGACCTGGTGGCTGTTCCGGCGCAGTCGGTGGTCCGCGTCAGTGTCGAGCCGTCGCTGGCCTCGGTATGGCTGTTGCCGCGGCTCAACCGCTTCAGCCAGTTGCGGCCCGATATCGACGTTTCCCTCGAAGTTGACCCAAGGCCGATCGAGTTCCGCAGCGATCAGCCCGAACTCGCCTTGCGCTTCAGCGCGCGCGCCACCTCATGGCCGCGCAGCGAGGCCGAATGGCTAGCCTCGACCGTCGATTCACCGGTCCTGTCGCCGGCCTTGCTGGGATCGGGCCCTGCCCTCGAAAAGCCGCTCGACCTTGCCCGCTACACGCTGTTGCACGAGGAAAATCGTCAGGGCTGGGCGCGCTGGTTCGAAGCGGCTGGCGTCGCCGCCGACGCCATTCCGGCGCGCGGCCCTATGCTGGCGGATGTGTCGCTGTCGAAGCAGGCCGCCCTGCTCGGCCACGGCGTGGCGCTGGGCGACCTCTTGCAGATCGGCGAGGAGATTGCGTCCGGCGCGCTGATCAAGCCGTTCGACATCGACGTCGCATCCGGCGCCTACTGGCTGGTGGCCAGGAGTTTGAAGGACCTGCCGGAGCCGGCTAAGGCCTTTGCCGACTGGGTGAGAAGCGAATTTGCCGAAAGCAGACGGGCGCAGGAACAGCAGACCTAAGCCGTCGTGCTTCTTAAGCCCTCGGTTCTATTTCTGCTGCGCGCCGGATGACATCACTCGGCCGTCGAAATTGACCGTCGTCTCGCGCCAAGCCTGGTAGCTATCGGCATAAATCGCAAGGCCAATGAAGGGCGCACAACGGGTAATCGCCCGAACTGCGCTGTCATCGAACTTCTTGCCCTGTGGTTCTGTTGCAAGATTGAGTACCTTCGGCGGCGCCGCCAGCGAACCATCCCGGTTAAAGCTGATTTTGACGCGTGTGGCCACAAGTTCGTCGCCGACGGGGATAATCCAGCAGCCAGCCAGCTTGTCAGCGAGGTAGGCGGCAGCCTTCTGCTGCGAGGCGTTTTCTGCGCCGGCAGCATAGCCACTCGTGACCAGCGAAACCACAAGGCCCGAAGCCACCATCAACCAATGCAAACACTTCCTCCGTCATGTCCTGCGCGAAGCCCGCGCTATGTCACGCTGCTTCTTCTGCGCGTTTCTTCTCGATTTGACCGATGGCATCGACGACCGCATCGAAGGTCAGCATGGTCGAGGCATGGCGCGCCTTGTAGTCGCGCACCGGCTCCAGATATCTCAGATCGGCAAAGCGGCCTTGCGGCGGCGCGCCGTTTTCCTTGAGCATCTTCAGCATGGTGTCGCGCACCGCCCGCAATTCGTCGGCGCTGGCGCCGATGACATGTTGAGCCATGATCGAGGACGAGGCCTGGCCGAGCGCGCAGGCCTTCACGTCATGCGCGAAATCGGTGACGACGCCATTGTCCATCTTGAGGTCGATGGTCACCGTCGAGCCGCACAATTTGGAATGGGCCTTGGCCGTCGCATCCGGATGATCGAGCCGGCCGACGCGGGCGATGTTTCCGGCAAATCCCAGAATTTTCGCATTGTAGACGTCGTCAATCATATTTTTCCAATCCGTCGCCGCCAAGCGAACAGCGATTGCCGTTGTACCGTCTTTCATTCGCTGCGTACGAGCATATATAATGGTGGCAGTCGGGTATCGACAAGGCAACGCAAAGCCATCGTCCTTGCCCATTTCGTTCACGCCGCTTGCGGGCTGGAAACCGGGCGAGTTTTCAGCACCCGAAAGGTCGTGGTCCGTTCAACTCGTTCCTCCTGAGAGAGGAACTACGGGAGACGCCTTTATGGATGCCGTCATCAAGAAAATAATGCCCCCTTCCGACTATCTGGACAAGCCGGTCACCGACAGGCCGAGCGAAGCCGAGGTCGAGGCCGCCGTGCGCACGCTGTTGCGCTGGACCGGCGACAATCCGGACCGCGAGGGCCTGATCGACACGCCCAAGCGCGTCACCAAGGCCTTTCTCGAAATGTTCAACGGCTATGACATGTGCCCGGCCGAAGAGCTCGGCCGCACTTTCGAGGAAGTCGCCGGCTATGACGATCTCGTCATCGTCAGGGACATCCAGTTCCACTCGCATTGCGAGCACCACATGGTGCCGATCATCGGCAAGGCGCATGTCGGCTACCTCCCGGATGGCAAGGTCGTCGGCCTGTCCAAGATCGCCCGTGTGGTCGATATCTTCGCCCATCGCCTGCAGACTCAGGAGGCCATGACCGCACAGATCGCCGGCGTCATCCAGGACGTGCTCAATCCGCGCGGTGTCGCCGTCATGATCGAGGCCGAGCATATGTGCATGGCCATGCGCGGCATCCGCAAGCAGGGCTCCACCACGCTGACCTCGACCTTCACCGGCGTGTTCAAGGACACGCCCGAGGAACAGGTCCGTTTCGTCACCATGGTGCGCGGCCTCGGGGCGTAAGCCTCTCGCCGGCATCGCTAGATCAAGGACCGGCGATGTCGGCACTAACATTTCCCAAGGCTCCATCAGACAAGAAGGCTCTCGAAGAAGGCGCGGTGTTTTCCCCGCGCTTCGATGCTGCCGGGCTGGTCACCGTCGTCGTCACCGACGCCGCTGACGGTATGCTGCTGATGGTCGCGCATATGAATGCCGAGGCGCTGGCGCTGACGCTCGAAACCGGCATCGCGCACTACTGGTCGCGCTCGCGCAGCACGCTGTGGAAGAAGGGCGAAACATCAGGCAATTTTCAGACCGTCGTCGAGATGCTCACGGATTGTGACCAGGACGCCATATGGTTGCGCGTCAAAGTGTTGGGCCACGACGCAACTTGTCACACCGGCCGGCGTTCATGTTTTTATCGGACGGTGGGGCTAATCGGCGGCAAGGCAACGCTTGCCGACGATGGCAGCACGCCGCTGTTCGATGCGGAAAAAACCTATCGGAAGCCCGCGTGAACCATTCAACAGTCGCAAACCACTCATATTCACTATTCTCAAACGTCCTTCCTGTAGAACGGACGCGGGACAAGGGAGATCATGATGCTCGAGTGGGCGTCATTGCGTAGCAGACCGGACGTGCGGGAGGCCAATGGCCCCTCATCGTCCGGCGGGGTGCCTGACCCGCAACCCGCGGGCAAGACAGGCATTTCGCTCGCGCTGGGCGGCGGCTGCGCACGCGGCTGGGCGCACATTGGCGTGCTGCGCGCGCTCGACGAAGCCGGCATCGAAGTCTCGATGATCGCCGGCACCTCGATCGGCGCGCTGGTTGGCGGCTGCTATCTCGCCGGCAAGCTGGACGAACTCGAGGAGTTCGCCCGCAGCCTGACCAAGCGGCGCATCTTCGGCCTGCTCGATCTCAATCTGCGCGGCAGCGGCCTGTTCGGCGGCATGAAACTGGACGTCAGGCTGCGCGAGCACATGGCAGGCATCCGCTTCGAGGATCTCACGAAACCCTTCGTCGCCGTTGGCGCCGAAATTCGCACCGGCCATGAGATCTGGCTGTCCAGCGGTTCGCTGATCACCGCGATGCGGGCTTCCTATGCGCTGCCCGGCGTGTTCGAACCGGTGAATTGCAACGGCCGCATTCTGGTCGACGGCGCGCTGGTCAACCCGGTTCCGGTTTCGGTCTGCCGCGCCTACGAGCAGCCGCTGGTCGTCGCGGTCAACCTTCACTACGATCTGTTCGGCCGCGCCGCCGTCATCAAGCACAGCGCCGGCGAACTGCTCATCGAGAAGGACGCGCCCCGGCCAGGCCAGGCCAGCCCCGACCACCAGCCGCACCAGAGCCGTCTCGGCATCACCGGCGTCATGGTCGAAGCCTTTAACATCATCCAGGACCGGATTTCACGCGCAAGGCTGGCGGGCGATCCGCCCGACATGTCGCTGCAACCGAAACTCAGCCATATCGGCTTGACCGAATTCCACCGCGCGGATGAGGCGATCAGCGTCGGTTACCAGGCGACGATGGCGCAGATCAGCGAGTTGAAGCGGCTGCAGACGGTTCTCGCTTAAACCAGTTCGGCAATGTCAGGCTTTGGCCGCATCGGTGATGCGGAACTGCACCGTGCGGTTGCCGTTCCAATAATTCCCCGACAGCGAGCCGGCTACATGGATCGTGTTGCCCCTGTTCTTGAACAGGAATTCGCCCAGCGCGGTATCGACGGATCGAAAGGCGATGCCCTGGATGCGGCCGCCGCTTTCCGACTGCAGATCAGCCCGGATGTGGTTGGTGCCGACAGCCCGCGCGTCGGCCAGCCGATGGCGCGGCAGCGCGAACACCGGCGCGACATGGCCGGCGCCGAAAGGCCCGGCCTTTTCCAATGCATCGAGCAAAGCAATCGTCGCGCCCTCGGCGGCGAGCGCGCCGTCGACGGCCAGACTTTCTTCGTCCTGCAGCCGGAACACTTCGGCCGCCGCGCGCTCCTCGAAGAAAGCACGGAGTTCGCCGAGCTTGGCGCGTTCCACCGTGATGCCGGCGGCCATGCCGTGGCCGCCGCCCTTGACGATCAGCCCGGCATCGGCGGCTGCGCGCACCAGCCGTCCGAGATCGAAGCCCGACACCGAACGGCCAGAGCCGGTGCCGATGCCATTGGCGTTGAAGGCGATGGCGAAGGCCGGCCGCCGCGCATGGTCCTTCAGCCGCGAGGCGATCAAGCCGACAATGCCGGGATGCCAATTGGTGCTGGCGGTGACGATGATGGCCGGCCCGTTGCCGCCGGCAAGTTCGGCGTCAGCCTCGGCGCGCGCCGCTGCCAGCATCTCCAGCTCCATCTGCTGGCGTTCCTGGTTGAGCCGGTCGAGTGTCTCGGCAATGGTCCCGGCCTCAACCGGATCGTCGGTGGCGAGCAGCCGGCTGCCAAGTGCTGCATCGCCGATGCGGCCGCCGGCATTGATGCGCGGCCCAATCAGATAGGCGAGATGAAAGGTGCTTATCGGCTCACCGATGCGGGACACCCGCGCCAGTGCGGCGAGCCCCTCATTCTTCTGCTGCCGCGCCATCTGCAGTCCCTTGACGACGAAAGCGCGGTTCACGCCGATGAGCGGCACCACATCGCAAACCGTGGCCAGCGCCGCCAAGTCGAGCAACGACAACAGGTCCGGTGGCGCTGCGTCGGGCAATCGGCTGCGCAGGACCCTCGCCGTCTGCACCAGAGTGAGGAAGACGACACCGGCGGCGCACAGATGGCCTTGCCCGGAAAGGTCGTCCTCGCGATTGGGATTGACGACCGCGGTCGCCTCCGGCAGCGGGCCGCCGACCTGATGGTGGTCGAGCACCACCACATCGGCGCCTGCGGCCTTGACGGCATCGATGGAGACAGCGCTGTTGGTGCCGCAATCGACGGTGACGATCAGCGTCGCGCCGCGCGAGACCAGTTCGCGCATAGCCTCCGGATTGGGGCCGTAGCCCTCGAAGATGCGGTCGGGAATGTAGATCTCCGAAGGCACCGAGAAATGCGTCAGGAAGCGCTTGAGCAACGCCGAAGAGGCGGCGCCGTCGACATCGTAGTCGCCGAAGATTGCCACCTTCTCCTTGGCCATGACCGCTTCGGCGATGCGGGTCGCAGCCTTGCCCATGTCGGTCAGCGAAGCCGGATCCGGCAACAGATTGCGGATCGTCGGATCGAGGAAGCGCTCGGCCTGGTCCGCGGTGACGCCGCGCCCGGCGAGCACGCGAGCCACAATGTCGGGCACGCCGTGGCCCTGCGCTATGGCCAGCGCAGTCATGTCCTGCCGCTCGCTCAACCGGTGTTCCCAGGAAACACCGGTCGCCGACTGCCTGACGTCGAGGAAGAAGCGTTTGTCGCCCGTCATAGGAGGCGTAGTCTACAGATTGTCATTTCCGGCAATATGCGACGGCTAAACAGGAAAGTCTCAACTTTTCCACCTCCTGGTGACGCGCCTTGATCTCGCGGCTCACGCCTCCGCCAGAACCCGATGATGACTGGTGGGTTCGACCTGAAATCTCAATCCGGCTCCAAATCAAAGAGAGAGAGCATTATGGCGTCCGAAACCATTTTCAGCAGCAGCATCAATCGGTTAAAGGAGAAAAATGACTTGGCCTAGCCCGCACGCTCGATGCGGATAACCTGCGGCTTGTCTGTGAGGTGGCCGTCCTTGGTGATGCCGTCGACAGCCTTGCGCACCGCTGCTTCCGTCGTCTCGTGGGTGACCAGGATCACCGTCTTTTGCGCGTCCGTCTCGCCGCTGACGGCATGCTGGACGATCGATTCCAGCGAAATGTCGTTGTCCGCCATGCGCTTGGCGATCGCGGCGAAGACGCCGATGCGGTCGTGCACGGTCAGCCGGATGAAATAGCCGCCGGCATGGCTGCGCATCTGCGCCTTCTTGTAGGGGCGCAGTTCCTTGGCCGGCAGGCCGAACACCGGACCGTGCTGGAAGCCCGGCCGGCTCTTTGCGATGTCGGCGATATCGCCGACCACGGCGGACGCGGTGGCGTTGCCGCCGGCGCCCGGGCCGGAGAGCAGCAGTTCGCCCAGAATGTCGGTTTCGATGGCCACCGCATTGGTAACGCCATGCACCTGTGCGATCACCGACGCGGTCGGCACCATGGTCGGGTGCACACGCTGCTCGATGCCGCTGTCGGTGCGCTGCGCGACGCCGAGCAATTTTATCCGGTAGCCAAGGTCGCCCGCGGCGCGGATATCGGCCTGGCTGATATTGGAAATGCCTTCCATGTAGATGTCGTTGGCGGCGATCCTGGTGCCGAAGGCCAGGCTGGTCAGGATCGACAATTTATGCGCCGTGTCATGGCCCTCGATATCGAAAGTCGGATCGGCTTCGGCGTAGCCCAGCCGTTGCGCGTCCTTCAGGCACTCGTCGAAGGAGATGCCCTCGGCCTCCATGCGGGTCAGGATGTAGTTGCAGGTGCCGTTGAGGATGCCGAAAACGCGGGTGACCGAATTGCCGGCCATCGCCTCGCGCATCGTCTTGATGACCGGGATGCCGCCGGCAACTGCCGCCTCGTAGTTGAGCAGCACGCCCCTCTTCTCGGCGATTTCGGCAAGCGCCACGCCGTGCTTGGCCAACAGCGCCTTGTTGGCGGTGACGACATGACGTCCGGCTTCAAGTGCTGCCTTGACCGACGCGCGCGCTGCCCCTTCGTCGCCGCCGATCAGTTCGACGAAGACGTCGATATCGGCGGCCTGCGCCATCTTGATCGGATCGTCGAACCATTTGGCGGCGCTGAGGTCGACGCCACGGTCGCGCTTGGGATCGCGCGCGGAAACGGTCGTGACGATGACATCGCGTCCGCACTGGCGCGTCAGCTCCGCTGCCTTGTCGCGCAGCACGCGCGCCACCGAGGCGCCGACCGTACCCAGACCCGCAATTCCAACACGCAACGCTTCAGCCATGCCCGGCGACGCCCCTCAAAAAATCTGCTCGAATAAGATGTGCGGCGACTTTAGCGATGCGCGGCGAGCGGCACCACATTGTTCGGCTGCTTGGCGCTGGACGCCAGGAAGCGCTTGATGTTGCGCGCCGCCTGCCGGATCCGGTGCTCGTTCTCGACCAGCGCGATGCGGACGTGATCGTCGCCATGCTCGCCAAAGCCGATGCCCGGCGCCACCGCCACGTCGGCGTGCTCGATCAGGAGCTTGGAAAACTCAAGCGAGCCGAGATGCTTGAACGGCTCCGGGATCGGCGCCCAGGCGAACATCGAGGCAGCCGGTGCCGGAATGGTCCAGCCGGCGCGGCTGAAGGCATCGACCATGACGTCGCGGCGCTTCAAATAGACCTCGCGCACTTCGGCGATGTCGGCGCCGTCGCCATTCAGCGCATGCGCCGCCGCCACCTGGATCGGCGTGAAGGCGCCGTAATCGAGATAGGACTTCACCCGCGTCAACGCCGAGATCAGCCGCTCGTTGCCGACGGCAAAGCCCATGCGCCAGCCGGGCATGGAGAAGGTCTTCGACATCGAGGTGAACTCGACGCAGACATCGATGGCGCCCGGCACTTGCAGCACCGAAGGCGGCGGATTGCCGTCGAAATAGATCTCCGAATAGGCAAGGTCCGACAGGATGATGATGTCGTTCTTCTTGGCGAAGGCGACCACGTCCTTGTAGAAATCGAGCGAGGCGACCAGCGCCGTCGGGTTAGACGGATAGTTGAGGATCAATGCCAGTGGCTTCGGGATCGAATGACGGACACCGCGCTCGAGCGCCGGGATGAAGCCGTCATCCGGCTCGACCTGCAGCGAACGGATGACGCCGCCCGACATGATGAAGCCGAAAGCATGGATCGGATAGGTCGGGTTGGGGCACAGGATCACGTCGCCCGGCGCGGTGATCGCCTGCGCCATATTGGCGAAGCCTTCCTTCGAACCGAGCGTCGCCACCACCTGCGTGTCGGGATTGAGCTTCACGCCGAAACGGCGCTGATAATAGGCGGCCTGGGCGCGGCGCAGACCTGGGATGCCGCGCGAGGAGGAATAGCGATGCGTGCGCGGATCGCGCACCACTTCGCACAATTTGTCGACGATCGCCTTCGGAGTCGGCAGGTCGGGATTGCCCATGCCAAGGTCGATAATGTCGGCGCCGCGCGAACGGGCGCTGGCCTTCAGCCGGTTGACCTGCTCGAACACGTAGGGCGGAAGCCGGCGGACCTTGTGAAATTCTTCCATGTCAGTTCCAGACGATTTAAGATTGGCTTCAGCACAGTTGGTTTGGCTAGGCGCCCTTGGCAAAGACCGCTTTCGGCGCGCGATATAGCCTTATTTGCAGGTAGGGTCGAGGGCGGGATCGCATTTGGCTTCGATCTGCTTCAGCGTGTCCTTGCCATGGTTCTTCGCCAGCGAATTCAGCGCCGCCGGGCTGGTGGACGGGGCACCGCCGCCGCCCTTGGCCACTTGCCCCTGCTGTTCGCCCTTCAACTGGGCAAGCTTGGCCTGCGTCTCCTCAGGGGTGAGTTGCTTTGCCGCCACCTGCGGTGGGATGTTGAGATTGGGATAAGAGCCGGTGTCCTGCGCGCCCTGGGTCAGGCCGACATTCATCCCGTTGCCGGTGTTGGCGCTCGTGCAGCCACTTGCCGCCAGCAGCCCTGGCGCCAGACAGGCGATTGCAACCGCGATGCGGCAAAAGCGGCCTGCCCCCGAAAAAATGGTCTCGCCGGTGTTAATCGTCATATTGTTTTCCTGGCAGCCGGGGTACAGCGCATTGGACCCGGTCAGATGTCCCATGATAATATGTCAAGAAAACGCCTCGGGAGGAACCCCGCGAGCCATGTCCAAAACACCTGATTCGAGCAAAGCGGAAGATGATCAATCTTCGACCGTCGAGCAATATCTGGTGAAAGACCCGGAACGCTTCGCGTTGAACATGGCGCGCATGGTCGAGCAGGCCGGCAAAGCCGCCTCCGCCTGGGCCGAGCCGCGCGAAAAGGGCGAGGTGCGCGATCATGTCGCCGAACCCGTGGTCGACATGGTAAAAACCTTTTCCAAGCTCAGCGAATATTGGCTGGCCGACCCGCAACGCGCGCTGGAAGCGCAGACGCGACTGTTCGCCGGCTACATGACGGTCTGGGGCAACGCCATCCAGAAGGTTAGCCCGAATGCCGAGGCGCCCGAAGATGCGGTCAAGCCCGAGCGCGGCGACAAGCGTTTTCAAGACCCCGAATGGGGTCGCAACGCTTTCTTCGATTTCCTCAAACAGGCCTATCTCGTCACCTCGCGCTGGGCGGCCGACCTGGTCGAGCACGCCGAAGGCCTCGACGATCACACCCGCCATAAGGCCAGCTTCTACGTCAAGCAGGTGTCCAATGCCATCTCGCCGTCGAACTTCATCCTGACCAATCCGGAGCTGTTTCGAGAAACCGTTGCCTCGAATGGCGAAAACCTGGTGCGCGGCATGAAGATGCTGGCCGAAGACATCGCCGCCGGCAAGGGCGACCTGAAGCTGAGACAAGCTGACTATTCGCCCTTCGAGATCGGCAAGAACGTCGCGACATCTCCCGGCAAGGTGGTCGGGCGCAGCGATGTCGCCGAAATCATCCAGTACGATCCGACGACGGAGACGGTGCTCAAGCGCCCGCTGCTGATCTGCCCGCCCTGGATCAACAAGTTCTACATCCTCGATCTCAACCCGCAAAAGTCCTTCATCCGCTGGGCGATCGAGCAAGGCCATACCGTGTTCGTCATCTCCTGGATCAATCCCGACGAGCGGCACGGCGCCAAGGGCTGGGAAGCTTACATACGGGAAGGCCTGCAATACGGCCTCGACACGATCGAGAAGGCGACCGGCGAGAAAGAGGTCAACGCCATCGGCTATTGCGTCGGCGGCACGCTGCTGGCGGCCGCACTCGCACTGCTGGCACAGGAAGGCGACAACCGCATCAAATCGGCGACCTTCTTCACCACGCAGGTCGACTTCACCCATGCCGGCGACCTGAAAGTCTTCGTCGACGAGGACCAGGTGGCAGCGGTCGAGAAATCGATGAACGAAAAGGGCTACCTCGACGGCACCAAGATGGCGACCGCCTTCAACATGCTGCGCTCGGGCGACCTGATCTGGCCTTATGTCATCAACAATTACATGCGCGGCAAGGATCCCCTTCCCTTCGACCTGCTCTACTGGAACGCCGATTCCACCCGCATGGCGGCCGCCAACCACTCCTTCTACCTGCGCAACTGTTATCTCGAGAACAATCTGACTCGTGGCGTGATGGAACTCGCCGGCCGCACTGTGTCGCTGGCCGACGTCACCATCCCGGTCTACAACCTGGCGTCGAAGGAAGATCACATCGCGCCGGCCCTTTCGGTGTTTCTCGGCTCGCAATATTTCGGCGGCGACGTCGAGTTTGTGATGGCTGGTTCCGGCCACATTGCCGGTGTCGTCAACCCGCCGGCAGCCAAGAAATACCAGTACTGGACCGGCGGCAAACCGACGGGCGATTTTGGCCAGTGGCTCGCCTCGGCGGTGGAGCATCCCGGCTCCTGGTGGACGCACTGGCAGCACTGGATCGAAACCCAGGACGACACCCTCGTTCCGGCCCGCAAACCGGGCAAGAATATGAAAACCCTGGGTGATGCCCCCGGCACCTATGTGAAGGTCCGCGTGTAACGCCGGCACCTTTTGCAGGTGCCTGTGTGTAACGGAATGTAATGTCTGGTGAGTTGACGGGCCGGCAAAACGGGGCGAAATGGTGTCGTCAACCTTCAAGAAGCCTCAATTGGCCTCCAACGAGCAAATAATTCAGAGGCTTGCAGAATTGACACAAGTCTCGTTTCCGGTTTGGGAACACAAGGTTATTGGATGTGAACGTTTCGACGCCGCACCAATAGCAGGCCGACCGGACACCGAGGGGGAATCTAGTTTTGAAATCAGTAGGATCGCGTCTCGCGGGGAGAGAAGGTCGCACTATAGCGGCAGCGCTTTTCTCCGTGCTTCTGGCGTCCTGCACCTCCGCTGGCGACCCCACAATGTCCGCCGGCATGCCTGGCTACAACGCGACCGCTTCTGACATCGCCGCGGCTTCCGGCGCCAGCCCTGCGGCGCCGGGCGATTCGACCGTGCAGGTCACATCCACCGGGCCGCAGATGATGATGACGGCAGCGGGCGATGCGACACTGCCCGAGCAGGTCGCCTATGTGCCGGTGGCCAAGCCCGGCACCGGCTTCCCGGTCAATGTTCCCGCCGGCTCCGAAACCATTGTCGGCCAGACGCCGCAGTCGCTGCAGCAGTCAGCACAGACCGCGGCCGCAACGGACGCCGTGGCGCAGAAGATCGCCGCCGCCGATGCCGGCGTGACCGCACCGAAAGCGACGGCAGCGGCGCCCGCGACCAACGAGGTCTACGTGACCGCCGCGCCCCAGCAGATCGACACGCCGAAGAAGGGCTTCCTGGCCTCACTGTTCAGCACCACGCCAACCTCGGCGGCACCTGCTCCGCTGGTCAACTCGCGCTCGGGCGAACAGCCTGCGGTTGCTTCCCAGAAGGCCGCCCCGGCAAAGCCGATCATCACGCTAGCGTCAGCCAATTCCGCCGACAAGCCCTTGCAGCTTGCCTCGCTTGGCAACGAGAGCAACCACATCACCGGCAGCGATGCCTTGCCCGGCGTGCGCCAGACGGCGCTGTTCGAGATCAAGCGCAAATCCGGCCTCGACGACGAAAGCGACGTCGACCTGAACGAGGACGAGGGTTCGGGCGGCGCCTATCAGGTGGCCTCCGCCGCCGGCCTCGCCCGGCTGGCGCCCAATGGCCTGTTGAAGCAAAACGAGAGCGTCGACGTCGCCTGCCTGAAGCCGTCGCTGGTGCGTGTGCTGAAGACCATCGAAGGCCATTACGGCCGCAAGATGATGGTCACATCAGGCTACCGCGACCCGGCCCGCAACCGCCGCGCCAACGGCGCCAAGAATTCGCTGCACATGTATTGCGCCGCCGCCGACATCCAGGTTCCCGGCGTCTCGAAATGGGAACTGGCGAGCTACATCCGAACCATGCCCGGCCGCGGCGGCGTCGGCACCTACTGCCATACCGAATCCGTTCACGTCGACGTCGGCCCCGAGCGCGACTGGAACTGGCGCTGCCGCCGGCGGGGTTAGCATCCCCATTCGGCAAACGGGCCGAGGGGCCGTTAGCAGCCTGCCGTTTTTCCCGATTAGCTATCAGCGACGTTCGAGATTAGCCGAGGCACCCGCGACTTCGTCATCCTATGGCGAAGCAAGGCGCGCAGCGACGCAGCGCAGACCATAGGATGACGACTGCGCGGGGCGTTCAGGCTAATCTCGAAAGATGTGCAATGACGCGAGGGCAGAAAACCTGGGCTGGCTCACCAAACTGGCCCTTTTCGCCCCTCTTGAAAAAAGTTTCCGCATCTGGCGGCTGATGGGTTGCCGGTTGGCAACAACGCAATTATAAGCCGCTTCGTCTGAGCGCGCCCATCGTCTAGCGGTTAGGACACCGCCCTTTCACGGCGGTAACAGGGGTTCGATTCCCCTTGGGCGTACCAGATTTTTCAAGCACTTAGCGGAAATCTCCCCTCCCCTGTCCAATTTTTGGCCAATATCCGTCCCGCGTTTGTCGAGCATCGCGACTCCTGTCACACTCGAATCAGGCTTGGAAGGAGGCAGCAATGGAAGTCGACTGGGCGGAAATCAGAGCAAATCGGTACGCTTCGGCGGCGCCACCTCCTGAATGGCCCTCCGGTATCAAGGTGACCAGCCTTGAAGGCCTAACCCTCTTGGGGATGCACCCGGTCACGAATCAACTGTATTGGGATGGCCAGGAACTGGCGACGGTGAAGCGGCTCGCGAACTTCGAACGGGGAATGGCGCTGGCGGTAACGATTGCCACCGTCGTCTTGGCCCTTATTGAAGTTGGACGCGCCGCCGGCTGGATCACAACGTAAAGCCCGCCACCGTGAGGCAGCGGGCCAATTATTCTAGAACCGGAAGAATCAGACCGCCGGATCGTTCCACGTTCTGTAGCGCGGGAAGCGTCGCCGATCGCCGAACACCCGGCCGAGGATGCGAATGCAAGAAGATGGCCCACGGCCGCACACCATGGAGTCGAGAAGGAACGTCTCCTCCAGACTTCCCTTGGCGGCAAAGCGGCCCCCATAGCCTCGGCCGTGATTGTTGCGCCAGCTCATGGTTTGCGGATGACCGCCTCCAAACATAGCGACCACAATGCACCCGTCTTCCAGTTCCGCGTCTGGATCAATGATCAGGCTTTCAGCCCGAAGCTCCGGGTAGGTGTCTGTCACCGCAAACACGTTGTAGGCCCACTTGCTGGCGGCACTGCGAGGCAAAACTGCTGCCCAAGGCCACGGCATTGAGACCACGTTTGTAGGCAAAGCTTCGCCATCCGCCGAAGCGGCGATTTTCTCCAACATTTGAGATTGCCCCCCTTGGGCTCGCGACATGATTGCCGCAAAGGGCAACGTGCGTTGACATTAACCTGATGTCAACGGATTTCGTTGATATTGTCACAATTCATTGATAAGGTGACGCATGCTTGATCCCGCCCAATCCCGCGCCGCTCGTGGCCTTCTCTCGTGGTCGCAAGGCGAGCTTGCTGCCGCCGCGTCTGTCAGCCTCTCGACAGTCAGAGACTTCGAGAAAGGCCGAAGAACGCCAATCGCCAACAATGTCGGAGCGATCCGCAGTGCTTTGGAGGCGATGGGCGTTGTCTTTGTCGGCGATGGCGAAATGGTCGAAGGCGGCGCCGGGGTGAGGCTGCGGAAACAAAATGGCTGAAAGACCAGTTTCAACCTGCGAGTCGCTGTGAAATCAATTTCACTGCATGGAGCAGGATCTATACCACTTATCGCTGTAGTGCGGTGACTCTGATAGCGAGAAGAAGTAAACGCGTTCGATTGAGTCCATTTCAAGTGGTTTGCCTTGTCTCTCGCATCAGCAGCAAAAGCCCGATACGCGCAAAATCGATACGACGCCTATAAATCGGCAGCGGCAACGATGAGCGAATTTCTACAGAAACCGGTGCAAATAACCGAATGGTCAGGGCGCGCGCTTAAACATTATGGAGAATGGGGCCAGTCGTATTTTGATTGGCAGAAAATCTTTAGGGTGCATCGTGAACCGGATCGCCTTGATATGGCCATTTGGAGCGGTCAAGGTCGTTTGAGTGGGTTGGCGTTGGGCCTCACAACCGGCCAAAGTTTGATGCTTCGTTTTATGGAAGGCGACCCCCGTGAGGCGTGTCCATTGAAGGGAAAGCGGATTTTGATTGCGCTTGAAGCCGCTACAAATTATGCTCAAGCACGAGGTAAACGGGAAATCCGTTTGCAACCGATCAACGAAAAGCTCGTTAATCATTATACTAACGTTTACGGCTTCGTGCTTGAATCGCCTCGCCATGAAGAGCCATATTACAGGAAAGGAGTTTGACATGCGCGCTTTGAAAGCAGCGGTTTCGACAATGTCGCTCTCCGGCTGGTTTTCGGCAAAGCCATTGCCAGAGCCTGAGGCGTTTTGTGGAAAGCCGCGTCCAATGACCGGGTTCCTTGCAACCCTAACCGACGAGCAGAAGAAACTTGCTCGTGAATATACCGGCGAGGAGACTCACGGCGATCAGTCATTCGCTCGTTGAGTTTTCGCTAGGTTTGCTGGAGACGAGAAGCCCCTGACGCAGGGGCTTTTTTGTGTCCCCGCAGCAACCAGCCGTTTTACTCAGCGCTAGCACCCTTTGGCTCCGGCGTGATCTCCTCGACCTGCACGTTTTCGCCGATTTCTCTCGCCCAGGCCAAGGCTTTGGCCTTGTCGTTGGTCGTAAGCACCGTTCGCCAGTTCGGCGCTTCAAACACGCTCACAAGGTAGGTTGTCACCGACTCGTCGACCATGCTCCACCTTTGCCTACTTCATAAAGGTGTGGTGCCTTCATGCGGGGAGATAGAGCCCCCACATTGCCTAAGATACGAGCATATTAGCAATCACGCAATTAACCATGTGGCGCTGCCCGGTCGAAACTCAGGCAAGGCCCCCTTGAAGGCTCAAACGTGAGGACAAGCTAATAACCGTCTGGGAGTTGCGGGTATGGCCGACGGTATGGGCGAGCATCTTGAGGTTTTCGACCTTGACGCTTTGCGCAAGGCTTTCCTTGAATTCATAGAAGAGCATAAAACCAGGGATCATCCTGAGTGGGGCGAACTCGCCAAGCTGTTCCTCGAAAAAACAACGAGAGCGGCACCAAGAACCGGACCCTACCCAGCCGGAGAGGGGTGAACGCACCAGCGCTGTGTGACCGGCAGAGCGCATGTCTTAAGCGGGGGAGCGGCCAGCTGATCGAGCGTCCAGCCTATTTTGGTAAATGCGCAAGAGTACGTCGCGAGCAGTCTCGGCGCGTTCTCGCGTGCAGCCCATAAGTATTCTTCCGCCCAAGGTTGCGGGCTCGTCGGCAACGTCATCCCATACCATCCAAGCGCCGGCCGGATCGAGAATGCAACTAAATCTATCTGGGCTTTCTTCCATCGACCCATCCCCAATGGGTGGGAGCGTTTCATTATTTTAGCAATCACGCAAGTAATGACCGGCGCGACACCACTACTTCGTTTGGTCAAAGTTAATTGCAGTGCAGAGGAAAGCCTAGCGTGCCAGCTGAATGGCATTTTATTAAAATGCCCTTCAAATCAGTATTTGCGGAGTGAGAGGCTAATGCCTCTTCGGCGCACTGTGCCATGGTAGGCTGCTGTTGCTTTGGAAGTTCCGTACCGCCAAAGGCTTTGAACCTAGCGCCAATCTGCCCCGGCGATGCGCCGCGTGAATGCCCGCTCGACTCCAGCAACAGCCTCATGCTTCGTTTCGACTGTTCCGCCCGCGCCGCCGTCATGGCAGGTCCAGAACCAAGTGCCTACGGCTGGGCCGTGCATCGTCTTCATGATGCGGCCGACCTTTTCCTGCTGGAACGCTGCGGTGAAATCGAAGGGCGCCGTCTGCCCTCCTATAGCTCCCGCTCATCTTGACCCCGGGCGCAATGTATTGTCCGTATATGAACTCGACGAGTGAGGGCACTGCACGCCATGTAGGCGGTCGGCCCCCGCAGCTGTCGAGCGATGTTTGAGGGAGCAGCGCATTGTTCGTTGATTACTACGAACTCTTGGAGATCAGCCCAAACGCCAACTCGGAGACACTTGAGCGAATATTCCGCTACTTTGCGATGCGCTATCATCCCGACAATCAGCAAACTGGAAACGAAGCCCGCTTCAGCGAAATAGTAGAAGCACACAACGTCTTGAGGGATCCCGTTAAGCGCGCCCAGTACGATATCTCCTATCGAGAGCATGCCGGTGAGCGGCTTAAATTGGTCGAGGAGGCAAGCGACCCCAAAGGGGTCGAGAAGGACGCTTTGGTCCAGGCCAAACTGCTTTCGCTGCTCTATGTGAAGCGCCGCCAGGATGTCGGCAATCCGGGCATTGGCGACGTCGAAATCGAACGGTTGTTAGGCTGTCCACCAGAGCATCTGGAGTTTCATCTCTGGTACATGAAGGCAAAGGGGTGGATTGCAAGAATTGAGAACGGGACAATCGCGATCACGGTTGAAGGCGTCGATCGCGCCGATTCCGAACTGCGTCGCGATACCAGCACTCGGCTCCTGAGTAGAGACTAGAAAGCCGTCACACGGGTCGAGAAGGACGCCGTAACGGTCAGCCTGGGTGGCCCGGTGGTGACGGTCGCGCCTGATGTTGTGCGGCTGGTAAAGGTCTAGCTTTCCCGACCTTACCGCCCTAACGGCTGCTTCGAAAACGAGAGAAGTTCGGCCTCATCTTTTATCCCGGCCATGTAGTTGGCAATGATCCGAGAAGCCAACCGGCCCTGCCCATCAGGTGATTGGTCGTCGACCAGTTTAAGCTGCTCGAAAACGCGCCCTAGCAAGGCCAATTCGGCAGGCTTAAAAATCCCGGCATCCACGGCTTTTCGTCTGATGGGCATGACTAGTGTTCTTCCCTCACAGTCTCAAGCCGCCAACCTGAAATCGGTTCCGGAACATTTTAGCTAAAGTGAATGTTTCAATGGTTATGAAGATCGAAGCCGCTGAATGCCGGGCAGCGTTGACGCTCATCCGGCGCACAATCGAGGACCACTGCCCGCCCGGCGTGCTGCCCAGCGAGGAAGCTGTGAACGGTCTCTATGGGCCGGGGCTCATGGATGAGGCGGAAGCGCTGGCTGCTGCCATCGTCGCAACAATCGACCAGATGCCATTGCGCGTGATGGTGAAACCACCGTCTCCTAGTATCAAATAGAGACCGACACAGGGAAGTTCGCTTGTTGGTCGCTCGACGGTGGGCTCGCACCGACCGGGGCAGGTGATGCGAGCCCGGCCGAGTCTTGCGGGACCTCGACCAGCAGCGATCACCCACTCGCTGCCGTTCTATCAACAAGCCCCCAAATTTCAGGTTCCGCTAATGTACAAAAAAGCCCACCAACCGTTGAGGTAGTGGGCAGTTTTGGGAGACACTGATATGGGAACAGTGCGACCGCCCGAAGTGTTTCGAGGCCGACGATGTTCCAAGGGGATTCACAGATCCGCGCTTTCGGATCTTCAGAGAAGGGCGGTCAAGTTGCTCGCTTCGGGGGAGCTTCCAATCCTAGACGTGAAGACTGATCGCCAGCGAAAGCGACAGCATCTGCCTCATTTTCGAATGCTCGGGAATACGTTTCACCGTTTCTGCCTATGATGCGAACAACCCACTCGCCCAACGAATGGCCGATCTCTAGGAAGACGGAAGACGAAGACGGCGGCCGGTACGTGACGCTCGGGAGGCTTGTCCCGCCAAAATCGGCTTCATCGGGGGAATGAACTTCACGCATGCACTGACTCCCGAGACCGCGAGTCAATTAGCGCGTGCTTAATTAGTTCCGGCGCGTTTTAACGAATCGTTGACCGCGCTGTCCCAGAATAGGACGGCGCGGTCAAACCCCAACCTCGGCTGCGCAGGCGGCTCTGGCATCGAGTTCCACCCCGAACTGTCGGAGCCGCCACCCACATTCCACAATTTACCAGCAATGGTTGAATCAACCGTTACTGCACGTGCTTTCCATTGCGCTTCCCTGATCGTTAGACTTTGGCGGAACAAACAGGGGATTCACAGATTCGGCGCTTCGATCTAGACTCGACCGATGGAAACGATCTTCGATGATATCGCCAGCGCCCTCAGAGAGCCCCGCCAGGACGTGTGGCGCCCTGTCCGCGCCTTCGCCCTCGATTTTGCCGGCAAGCTGTTACTAGGCCTCGCAATCGGCCTAGGTGTTTGCCTTGGAATGGCGATCGCGGGTTAGATCGCGTCCGGTGAACTATGGCATTAGCACCCGCTAAATAACGGGATATATCTAGGGTTAGAGCTTGGTCGTTGGCCGCAGCACGACTGCGCGACATGGTTAAGCCGCAAATTGCTCATGCTTCGCAGAGACTTAGCTGTAAAGACAACCAAGGCCAAAGCATCCAAGGGTTAACGGTTCGTTAAACGATAGTTGACTCCTCCCGGTTTTGAGGAAGAGGATCAGCATCGGGACCGGGGGATGAGCACCTACAGGGGCACCTTTGTCCGGGTAAATAGTAAACAGGGGTTCAAACAATGACGAAACTTATCAGCATGGCCAAGGCATTCCGCGACGAGGAGTCGGGCGCAGCGATGGTCGAATATTCAATCCTGGTCGGCATCATTGCAGCGGCATCGCTGCTCGCGATCCTCGCCATCGGCGGGTGGGTCGGCGATCAGTTCACCGGTCTTTGCGCCAATCTTGACGGCAAAGGCGTTGACGCTGCCGGCACCGGCACTGGCGGTTGCTCGCCGTAAAGAACAAACGCGCCGCCGTCGATTGAACCCGAACGGCGCGTTGCCTGCGCGGACTTGCTTGGGTTGAGCTTCCCCGATCAATTTTGCATAGGCGATGGAGAAGGGTCGGCGTTCGTCGCGCCGGCCCTTTTTCTTAGAGCCAGCTTGCCGCGCAAATCCGCTTTCCGTTGCTGCTGGTAGCGGAAAAACCAGGGTCATTTGTCTTCGCGTATTCGGTCGTAAGGCAGCTAAACAAGGCAAGGTCTGTCGTCGATTCCAGCGAGACTTGAGCATCCTTAACCAGGGTATCCACCCCGTTGTAGCTGGCCGTCATGGTCTCTGTGCTCAGTTCGATGCCGACCGCGACCAGAAAGCCGGCAAGTGGTGCTCATCGTGATGACGATATCGGCCGTGGTGCCCGCCGCAAGCCTCAGGTTAGGTGGGGGCGTCTATGACCGTCCTGCCCCTCGTCCAGAACCGATATGTGGCCGTGGTGATAATGGCCGTTTGCGCCGGTATACTTGCGCCAGACCCACGGCTTCGGGCCGGTGCGGCCGGACATGATCTGGCCGTTGCAGATCATGTAGCTGATGCGCTTGTCCTTGGATGCGGCGATCGCGTCGCAGACCCTGCGCATGTCGCAGCCGCCGCTGGGATCGTTGGTGATGTCCCTCGCATCGACCGTGCCATCCGGTTCCGGGTTGTGGTCGGAATGACGGGCCATGTGCTTGGCGTCGCCAATCCAGCCGTCGGCAGCCTTCGACCGGTTGGGCGCCAGCTTGTTGACCTGAGCCAGCAGAACGTTGAGAGACGCGACAGCGCGAGATACGGGCTTTTTCGCCATAGGGTGTTGCCTTTCCGTGATCGCGGAAGTTGTGACGTTAACCGTTTGTCAACCAACGCCTTGCTGAAGAGATCGGAAGATGTTTGGATGACGCAGGGTGTTGTGGGGTTTCAAGATGTCAGACGCAGCGGCCGTAGCCAGCCGTCCTCGTATCGGCGTCGAAGGCAAAGTGGCGCTTGCTGGATTGGCCTATGCAGCCGTTGCGGCTGTGTTTTCCTGGCAGGCGTTCACATCGCTATTGGAAAAATACGCCATCACACAGTTTGCAGCCTTGCCGCCGATGCTGCTCAGTGGACTTGGCGCAGCGGCAGTCATATCGCGTCCGTCAGCACCATTGTCCTATCTGCGGGACATTATTCGAAATAGAGGCATCGGTGCAGCGTTGGTGATCGGCGTGTTCTGTTTTGCGATCGCAGCGTTCTCAACGTTCAAATATCAGATCCCGGCATGGATACCGTTCTTCGCCGACAAGCCGTTGGCCGATCTGGATGATATCCTGCACTTCGGCCAGCCCTGGCGGCATCTTCATGCCGTCTCTCCCGATTGGATGGCTCCAGCTCTCGGGGTTTGCTATGGCCCTGTCTGGTTCGCGCAGTGGTTCGGCTTCGTCCTTTTTGCAGCCTTTCTGCGCAATGACAGACTGAGAATCCGTTACCTGCTGTCGTTTGCCGCAACGTTGCTTGTGCTCGGCACCATCCTGCGCGCCGTGGGTGCGTCGGCTGGTCCGATCTTTTACGACCGGATGTTCGGCGGAGATCGGTTTGCCGATCTTTCGGCGGCACTTGCGTCGACATCGTCAGGATCAGCAGCGCTTGGCGCCTCAAACTACCTCTATGCCTCCTACATTGATGACACGGCAGTCTTCGGCGTTGGGATTTCGGCAATGCCGAGCATCCATGTCGCGATGGCGTTTCTTAACGCCCTGTTTCTGTCCGAACTCAATCTCCGGCTGGCTATTGTCGGATGGTTGTACGCTGCGTTGATCCTGTTTGGCTCAGTCTATTTTGGCTGGCATTATGCGCTGGATGGCTACGTCTCAATTATCGGAGTGCTGTTGATATGGCGTTTGGCGGCGCAATCTTTTTTCTTAGAGCCAGCTTGCCGCGCACACCCGCTTCACATTGCTGGTGGCAGCAGAGAAGCCAGCATCGTTGGTCTTGACGTATTCGGTCGTCAGGCAGGAGAACAGACCAACGCCAGTTGTGGCCTCCAGCGAAAGCTGAGAATCCTTCACCAGCGTGTCAGCGCCGTTGTAGACCGCGCTCATTGTTTCAGTCGCCGGCTGGACGCCAACGACGATCAGGAAGCCGCCATTGCGGACTTCGACATCGGCGCCGGTGATCGAGGTCGTGGTGGTATTGTCGGTTCCGGTATCGACTGCCGTCAGCGTGCCGCGAGGCCGCGTGTCGTAGACGCCTCCACCGAGGCGCACACAAGTGCCGCTCATGTTGATGACGATATTACCCGTCGTGCCGGCCGCCACGGCATAGCGATAGATCGCGCAGCCGCCGGTGCCGCTGCCGGAGAAGGCAACCGCTGTTGCGGCATTGCCGTCGACGGTGACGCTCGTGACCGTGCGCCCTGATCCTGACGCCCAACCGAAGCAGATCAGGATTTGCCGATTGACATTGGCCACACCAATGCCTTGCGCATTGAACGTATAGATCGAGCCGTCGGTGCCATCGGAAAATGTCGAAGCGAGATTGGGCGCGTAGGCCGAGCCGGTAAGCGGGAAATACGAAACGCCACTCAGCCAGAACGCCTGATTCAGCGCCGTTGTGAAAGTAAAATCGTTGGTATCGACGTTTTCCGTGGTCCGAACCGAGCACGAGGAATAGCGGTTGCCCTCGCTGTTTCTCTCGTCGTCGACAACCAGCGGGTCGGCTCCATTATAAGCCTCAGTCGTTCCAGCAGTCCCGGTAGTTCCTGCGAACACCAAGGCCACACCGCCGGGCCTGACCGCCAAATCCGCCAGCGTGAGAGTGTTGACGGAGCCCGTCCCGACAACGTTGGAAGCGGTGTCCAGGAGCCCCAAGCTGGCGATCGTCGTCCTGTAGAGCGACAGCAGGCATTCGTTTGATGTGCCGCTCGCCGTTACCACAACCGTCGCCGTCGCACCGGTCGGTACATCAGCAACGAATATCGCGCCAGAACGATTGCTAGTGTTGGCCTCGATGATCTTGACAGCTGCGACCCCACCGATGATGACCGACGACACCGTGATGCCGGTGTTGTTGACGCCGACGCAGGCAAAGACCTTGCGATTGGCATCTGCCGTGCCGACATCGAGGTTGGAAAATGTGTAGATGTTGGTGTTGGTGTTGTCGGTTTGCGTCGACAGATATTGCACGGGCAGCGCATCGACGAACTGGTCGATGACGATCGAGAACGGCCCCGCATCGGCGTTGTTGAACCAGAGCGCGATGCCGAATGTGGTCACGCCGGAAACGTTGGTGAAGGGGTCCGGCGTCGAGCCGGAATATTCGACGTTCCAGGCCGCCCCGTTGCTGCTGGTTTCGAAAAGATAGGTCGTGCCATCAACCGATGTCGTCAGGCGGATGTAGTTCGGCCCTGCCTGCGTTCCGGCGGCCGCCGCACCACCGTCTGATGTCGTGTGGCCGCTATCCTTGTTCCAGCCATTGGGCGGCGTGCCATAGACCTTGTATTTGTGCAGGCCAGTGGTGCCGTCTCCACGCAGGCCGACGATGTGGAAATCGTTGGAATTCTTCAGCCCGAAGCCGACCATCGCCAGCTTGCCCTGCTGGGACAGCCGGGAGAAGTCCGGCGTGTAGCGGAAGGTGTATTGCCGCCCAGCCTGGATCGTCGCCAGCGGGAACACGAACTTGCCGAATGATCCCGGCTTGACCTGGCCCTTGATCGTGGTGTCGCCGGTCGATGTGGTGGTGACGACCGGCGGATCGACAAAGCCGCCGTCTCCATCCCCGGCGCCGCCGCCGATGACAATGGCGCGACCGCGTGGAACGCCGCCACTGATCATGTGAACAAACATCGGGTTCTCCTAAAAAGGCCACCAGGCCAACACGAGGATGGCGGTGCTTGCGGCGGTGAAGGCGAGGTGATCGGCGGTCATGCGTTGCCGTCCAGTTCCTTAGCTGCAAGCTGACGCTGCCCCATCTCTTCAATGCAGCCGGCAAGCTCGGCAAAGAACTGCTCCACCATCTGATCGGACAGCGCGAACTTGTGCGTTGAGCCGTCCGGCCGCTGGAGTTGGAAAGCGAGGTGCTTCCCGTCCATCGACGTGCCGAGCCAGTACGAATCGAATTCGACCGCTTCGAAGCTGCCGAACTGCGCCTTGAACTTGAGCCGGTTCTGTTCGGCCCGGCCTTCATGTTCCGGCGGCGGTCGCCACCATGCGAGCTTGTCGGTCATTTGCCACGCCCCGGCTTTCTTCCGGTGGTTTGGAGTGCGCTCTTGACCGCAAACCGATGCAGCTTGTTGACCACGTGGCTTTCGCCGATCAGATCGAACACGTCTTGTGCGCCGAGACCGAAGTCGAGCCGGACATTTGTCATGCCGGACGCGCTGCCTTTTGATGCGGCAGCAATACCTACCGAGCCGCCGCCGGCAAAGCGCGGGACCGACATGGTCTGTTGAAGTTGTCGACCGCGCCGCCGATGCTGAAGCCGCGCATTGCCCGGAGCGGGTCAGCACCCTGGTTCAACGCGTGAAGGAAATTCACGCCCAGGCGCCGCACCGCCTTCGCCTGCAGAACGAATTCGCCGACTGAAAGCCGAGCCATGATCGAATCGGATGTCGACGTGCCTGGTCCGTTGGCGAGATAGCCTCCGCGTGCGAAGCCTTGGCCGCCGCCACCACCGCCAGACGATCCCGCGCTGTTGCCGAGCCCGACGAGTTCCTTGAGCCGGGCAATAGCGGCCGAGATCCTGGAAATCATCCCGTCGATAAAACTGCCGATGCGCCCGAAGGCTGCTCTCGCGGTTTCGGCGATTGAGTTCCAGATTCCGGCAATGCGTTCCTTCAGGCCAGAGAAGGAACCGAAAATTCGGTTCACGATAGCATCGGAAATCTGCCCCAGGCGGTCGCGCAATGCGTCCCATGTCTGCACCACGGCATCGACCACTGCATTGAAGGCGTCCAGAGCGGCTTGCTGGCCTTCCTGGAAGGCGCCGACGATCTGCCCCCACAAGTCAGTTGCGCCCTGTACGATGGCGCCCCAGGCCACCGCAGCACCATCCTCAATGAACTGCCATGCGGCAGCGGCACCCGCTTGGATATCGGTCCAGAACACGCCGATCAGGACGCCGGCCGTAACTGCCGCCGCCGCAATGGCCAATGGGATTCCGCCGACCAGCGTGGCCAGGAGGCCTATACCGGCCACAACGACGCCAACGGCTGATCCGAGCAGAGTGAACGCCCCCGCGGCAGAAAGGATGGCAGCGCCGAGGGCCAATTCCCCCGCGGTGATGTCGGTTCCGAAAACCCGGTTGATCTGGTCGGCAACGAATTTCGCGCCTTCCCGCAGCGCATTGAAGGCCGGCAGCACCAGCCCGTTGAAGACGCCCGCGACATCGTTGCCGAATTGCTTGATCGCGATCGACCACTGCAAAATCCAAGGATTTTTTATGGCTGCGGTGTTGCCGCTCAACAGGTGCAGCAGATCGCCGAGAACGCTTGCCGTTATCCTCGCGGCGGCAGCACCGAGTTGCAGGATTGCGTCCTTGTTCTGGACGATGATGTCTGTGAGCGCCTGCGCGCCGGCCAGCACGATCGGCGCGAACAGCAGCCCGAGTTGAACCTTGATGGCCTTGATGGCGGTTGACACAGAATCAAGCGAATCGCCCAGCGCGTCGCCGAGCTTGAACTGCTCTGGAGTGAACAGGATTCCGAGCTTCGCGGCCTCGTCGCCGAGTTCGCGCAGACCTTGTTTGCCCTGGTCGAGGAACGGCAGAAGGTTGGCGCCTGCCTTGCCGAACGCCTCAATTGCCAGCGCCGACTTTATGGCGCCGTCCGGCATTCGGGCGAAGGCTTCGGCTATGTCTTGGACGATCGCCTCGTTCGAGCGCAGTTTGCCATTTGCGTCTTTGATCTTGACGCCGAGTTTGGTGAAGATGTCGCCAGCGGCCTTGACCGGCTTGGCAGCGTCCTTGGTCTTCTGGCCGAAGCGCGTGACGTGCACGCCGGTATCTTCGAACGCCTTGCCAGCCGCTTCGGTGCCCTGTGCCGCCTCGCCGATCGCCTTGTTCAACTTGGACATGCCGGCGACGAATTCCTCTTGGGAAACGTTCGCCATCTTGGCCGCGAACTCCAGTCGCCCGTATTCATCGATCTGAAGTCCGGTCTTCTGCGCTGCCTTGCCGGCCGCGTCCGCAGCGTCCGCGCCGGATTTGGCCAGACCTAGAACGGCAGCGCCGGCACCGGCAGCAGCAGCCGCAATGCCAGCACCGAACAGTGCGAAGCGTTGGCCGACTGCGGCGAGGTCAGAGCCGAAGGTCTTCACACTGGCGCCGAATTTGGCGAGGTCAGCCTTGATTGCGGCGGCGCGGATCTTGGCGAATGCCTTCTCGCCTTCAGCGCCGAGATCTTTCAGCTGCTTCTCTAGGTCCTTGCCGCCGTCGAGTGCTATTCTTTGTCGGATTGTTTTGCCGGCCATGCTGGCTTCCTTCTAGGGACAGGCGCGTCGTCACGAGGGGCCGAATTGATGTGAGCTATTTGTTTCGGCGGGCGTAGATGCCGGCAGCCAGGTCGTTGAAGCCCTCGTTCGTTTTTGCGATGGCCTTGTCCCACGCCTTCGAAATGGTCGTGACTGGTTTGCCCGGTTCGGCAGCATCGAAGGGCGCCCGCTTCATGGCTTCGGACGTTTCGAACTTGGCCCGATCTTCGGCCCGAGCCTGAGCCAGGGCAGCGGCGTATTGCTCTGGATGACGGTCTGCCAGGTCGAGATAGTGCTTCTCTTCCTGGGAAAAGAGGGCGGTGACGAAGCGCGCCTTGTAGAAAAAGCTCACCATGTCGCCGGCGGTGCGGAAGCCCGTGGCGGCACCCGTGGCGAGCGCGCTTTTCCAGTGGTCGGGAAAGTGGCTTGGAATGGTCAATGTAGTTCTCCTATGGCGGAAGCCGCGCGGGCTTCGAAAATTGCAATTGTGGTTGGCATCGCGCCTTCGAGCGCATGGCGAATCAACATCTCGGCGAGCTCGAAATCGCCCGAGCGCTGTGCTTTCCGGATTGACGGCCAGACGTGGGAAATCGCGTCTTGCAACGGCGCCGCCAGGACCGAAGGAAGATCGGGCCCATTGAGCATTTGCTTCAGGTGTTTCATGCCTTCGCCTTTTTGGTCTGGCGCCGGGTGGGCGGTTCGCCCTCGTCCGCGCTTTCGTTGTCGGTTTTGGATTCAGCGCCGATCAGTCTGACGAGCGTGTCGTAGCCATCAATGACGATGCCTTGCCTCCGTGCCTTGGAGGCGGCGCCAAGCATCATCACGTCGCCTTCATGGCGCAGCGAGATGAGCCATGCTTGAACCTCGCCCGCGATGAGATGGTCGTCTTTCACTCCCCGGCGGCGAAGGTCTTCAAACAGCCATGTGGCAATCGGTCGAATGTGCAGGAACCACCAAGTCGAGATGGTGCCGATAAAAATGTCCTGAAAATCAAGATCGGCCTCGGTGCCTTCGCGGACCAGATTGTCGAGTTCGATGCGGCGCCGTTGTGCACGCATGAGCGCGATCTTCTCCCTGCGGAGTTCGTCGGACTCGTCGGTTTCCTGTGCTGCAATGTAGGCTTGCACGGAACCGGCAAGCGGGTAGCGGCCACGGCCAGCGCGTTCGAAGACGCCTTCCTCGGCAAGCTGCCGGATGCGCCGATCGGTGAGGTTTAAAACATCCCCGAGTTCCGCAGCAGTGACTGTCGAGGTCAAGAAATCCAAGGGCTTGCCCTCGAACCGGAAACGGAAATGAAACTTTCGAAGCTATGGCTGGAGGCGTTCCACGCTGTCGCATTCCCCTCATACGTCAGCCGCCCACTGGGACCCGTTGACTTGCTGGGCATCGGTGCGGGCCGAGCAGTCGGCATACCGCCCGACCCGCGACGCAAGACCATGCTCTCCGAGGACATGGCCGCGCCTTTCGTTGAACTGCCGAGCCGGACAGTAACCGCTGTGAAACTGCCCGGCTCTTTGCCATACCCAGACTGACAGGAAGGGGCAGGCAATAGGTTGAGGCCGGGCAGCCGAAGCCGTCCGGTCTCTTTGTCGTCAAGGTGAAGGGTCGTGTCCATGCTCACAAATTCACAAGGGGAGGTATTCGGTCTTGGGCTCCCGCTGTTGCGGGTTGCCTGGCTTCATGCTGGCGATCTCGGCCAAGCGAGAGAGGATGAAACGTGACTCCATCGCGTATCCCTTGGGGGACCAGAACGGGGGATCTCCGTCCATCAGCCCAGGCAATGCAATCTCAGAGAGGGGCTGCGGCCTTGAGGCGTTGACGCGAGGCAGAGTGGTTCTACGGATGAACCGGCGCTTCACGGCGGCATAGCCATGCATCGGGACTTGGACGATGCCGTTGTCGTCTGCGCGGTAGCCTGCGAGCTTTTGCTGCACGTCATCGCTTAGGATTGAGTTGCTGCCGCTACCGTTGGCATGGCACCAGAGCTCTACCTCGTTCTCCTCAAGGATCTGCTCCGGAAGCTCAGGCAGGCAGCGCGCCATAGGCTCTGGAGGAGTGAGTGGAGCGGCGTCGGCCGGCAGGTGTTCATTCGCGGCGTGGACCGCCATGTCAGCCTCAGCGACAAGGCGAAGGAGATCGGCAAAGCGGCGCCCGAGTTCGGGGTATTCCTTCCTCAGCATCTTGGCTGCGGCGTCGGCCTTGGCCTTGGCGATCCTGTAAGCGTCTGCACGTTCCGTCTCGGTCGCGGTCGCAGCGGCGTCTTCCAGGCGTTTGGTCAGTTCGACCTTCGCAGCATAGGCGCGCTCGACGTCGCGGTTCGCTGAGGCGATCTTGGCCTCTATCGCCTCGACATCCTTGTCGGTTCCGTCGAGCAGGACGCGCCGTCGGTCAGCTTCTAACTGTTCAGCGGTCTTTTCGAGACTTTCTATGTCGATGCCGTCAAGCGCTTGTCGAAGCTGGTCGACAGAATTTGGCTGACCGCGAAGCTGCTTGATGATGGTCTGCATGTTCATTGGTTCGAACCTTCATGGCTGACTGATGCAGGGAAGATCGCAAACCAAAACCGACAGACGAAGCCATTGAAAACCGACAAAACCGCCAAAGCCGACATCCTACCAAATGTTGAGCCTTGCCCGCACTTTCGTGATTGAGACGAGCCAGCGACCACCGTACTTCCAGCCGAAAGTGCGATCGCGATCACACCAGCGCCAAATCGAATCTTTGGACCGTTGAAAACGGGTTGCGGCCACTCCGATGTCGACCCACTCGATGCCTATCAAGTCGACCCGCCTCTCTGGTTCGACGATGATCCGAGCGGCGGGTTGAGGAGGCGCCGGCAAAAGAACATCCTCTCCTTGCAGGCCTCGGACATCCGCCAAGGTGCGATCAACGTCCTGGGCGATCGCCGTGAGCCGAACAATGATGCTGGCGAGGTCGCTCATGCCGTCTCCACGAAGCTTGCGAGGCTGGGGACGGTGGGAACAAACGTCGCCGGCCGCCGTTTGTTGGCATGACGATGCTGTTCCAACCTTTGGATTCGGACGGTCGCAAGCGCAGCCAACTTTACCATGCTGCGCGGTTGTCGATGCTCCAGTGTCGCGTGCTGATGCGCTTCGATAGGGTCGAAGAGGCCGCCGACAAGGTCCAGGCAGCGGCCGAGTTGTTCGCTGAGGCGGCTCGACCCGTAGGAAGCACTCAAACGTTGGGCATGTAAGCCGCTTTCTATGGAAAGTTCTTGGCCTGAAGCTTTCTTCTGAACCTTCCTTCCTTCCAAAGCGGACGGGTTTAAATTCTGTTTTTTGTTCTTTTTCAGTTCGGTGTCAGGTCTATGTTCTGGTCTCTGTATCCGTTCGGTCTCTGTCTCTGTGTGTCGAGAGGCTGTGCACAGGGCTGTAGACAGGGCTGTCATAGCCTACCCCCTCCACCCCGCATTAAGCGGGTATTGGCCAGCCTATCGCCGCCGATCACGTTCGTAGGTTGGTCGGGCTGGTCGGGATCGAAGGTCCGCTTCGCCCATTCGGTCGCCATGAAATCGGCCTCGACGATCTCTCTGATTTCATCGCTGTCGATATGCTCGATGATCTTCATGGTCCCTTTGGCGTGATCCTTGTTCGTCGGGATGTTGCCTTTGTGCTGGAACCATTTTTTCACATAGGTTTCTTCCGTCGCCGGATCATGCGCGACCAGATCGGCCGCCACGACATTGGCGAGAGCTCGCCGGTATTGCGCGGGCTCCCAAATCAGATCGGCCAGAACATAGCCCTCACGAATCCGGCAGCAGCCGGCGCTGTTCTGATGAGGTCCGCAGATGAAAAACAGCATCAGTTGCCGGCCATCGCTGTCGAGCGACAGGAACGACCGGGATCCCCAGACTGCGGGTGCGACGGGCGCGAAGTCGCGGCTCATGCGGCCCTCCCGTACATAAGCCGGGCAGTGACCAGCGCTACCGGGACGGACATGGGAAAGCGGCGAAGGAGGCGAGCCGCTTGCAGGTGGGTGAGACTTTCGGTATTCTCGCCGATATCGATTGCTGCCAAGCTTTTCGACATTTCCAGCGAGCCGACCTTTGCCGAGGTCGGCTTTGCCGTATCAGGAAGCAACATAGGCGGCCTCCTCGTCGGAGGTATTCGGCCAATCCAAACGCAAGTTGGCGAGGCGCATCACGCTTACTGCGTCGAGCGCACTGAGGCCGAACCGGCGGCGGATCGCCGGGACGAACGGTCGCTCACATGTCGTTTGATGCTCAGCGAACCAGGCCACTGCCTCTTCGAGATAGCCAGCATCAACATGGTCGGTTGTTGGGAAAGAGCGACCCATTATGCAGCCTCCCTGACTTCAGGATTGCAGTTGATCGCTATGAAGCGGCGAAGTTCAGGGGTATCGAGGAACCACTCGCAGCTAGGATGACGTGAAGTCTTGTAGAGCCTGAAGCGCGCATGAATGCAGGCCTCGACCTCGATGTCGCCGGGGATGGTGCCCAGCAACTCGATTGGGCGACGACCACCAGGAGCCGGCCGGATGTATTTCAACTGGTTCAGCCGCCCCGGTAGGTTGGCGCTATAGCCAATCTTGATTGTCGGGCCGGACTTCGCGAAATAGACGACGCTCTCCATTACGCCGCCTCCGACTTTGCGGAACCGGCTTCGCAGGCCTTGCGCCAGTCAGACGCGGCATCCTTCGAAATCAGGACGCGCCCGCCCACCTTCATAGTGCGCGGTGCGTGACCGTCATGGATGAGGTTGTAGAAAGTCGCGCGGCTGATCCTGTGCGCTGCACAAAATTCAGGAATGCTGTAGGCTTCGAACGTGTAGTCCATTTGGGTTCTCCTGTGTTGCTACAGGCCCAAGATGGACGCGGCTTTTCGGTGTCGCTAATTGTCGATGGTTGGAGTTAGTTTTAGTGTAACTCCGACAATTCTTTCCGGGCGCGCCGGCAAGTGTCGCGCGATGCGTTGAACTCCGCCACCATCTGCTCCTCCTTCATCCCGTTGAGAACGCTTCGGTCAAGACGCAGCATCTCGGTCTTGACGCGCATTAGCTGTTTGGGTTCGGGTCCTCGCTTTCGAGAAGCCTGTAGCTTTGGCGGCTGGCCGGCGGCAGTCGACACCGAATTGGCGACGCGAACTCTGGCGCGAATTGGATGGTCGGCAGGCACATCTTTCTGGAACGCACACCGGACAGCTCGAAATTCGCCCGCCTCGCCTTTTGCGGTCGCGTGTTCCAGATCAAGGGTTAGGAATGGCCAATAGCGACGAGGAATGACTTCCTCACCCGCTTCGATGCTCCGGTATCCAACGGCAAACCAGTTGCCCCCAACGGCTTGGGCCATCATAAGCCGGTGAACCCCAACTTGGGCTTCATCAATTTTAGACCGCCACGCGGCCAACCGTGCCTCATAAACCGGCCTATCTTCGGGGGATTGGTCTGAAGTGCTCCAGGCGAGATCCTCTAACTTCAGCATTTCTTTGCAGCGGGCAATCAGATCGACAACAGATTCGCCGCCGATAATTTTTTCCGCCTCCTCAAGGATTGCCAGAAATATCTCGCTCGGTGATTTCCAGAAGGAAGCCATTTTTATGCCTCCCCCTGCATCGAAACGACGTTGCTCTTCGTGACCGTTCCGAAACGTGGCGCCCCTGCCCTGACGGCGTCGGCGACGTAGGACGGCGAAAGATGGCCATAGTGTTTCTCGACCATCCTCGTGTCGGTGTGGCCAAGGTTTCTCGCAACGACCATCAGCGGCATACCGTTCATTACGGACAGGCTGGCCCACGTGTGGCGAAGGCCATGGAAGCCGATCGCTGGGATGATCTTCGCGTTCTTGCACGCCTCGTTCATCGGCCGGAATTGGTGAGACTTCTCCCAAGTCCCGCCGGCTGGCGCTGTCAGCAGCAACTGATCGCCGCGCTTCCCGGCTGCCAGTTGGCCGAATAGTTCGCTGCCCTCGTCGGTCAGCACGACGTGACGGGCCTTGCCGGATTTGCTCTCCCGAATTGTCAGTGTGCCGACATCGGTGTTGAAGTCCTCGACGCGAACCCGTGCTAGTTCGCTGTACCGGGCGCCTGTCTGCAAGGCTGCCTGGACAAGATCCCGGAAGCTGCCGCTGGAGGCGTTCACCAGTCGTTGCGCTTCGGTGATCGTCAGATAGCGGACGCGGGCACTCTCGACATCTTCGAACGGCTCGACCCGGCGCCATTCCTTATCCGAAGCCGCCTTGCCCTCCCGCCATGCGTAATTTAGCGCCGCCTTTAGGATCGTCAGGACGCGGTTTGCGGTGGCGCGGCGCTGCCGGATCGATTCGGCATCGGTTCCGAGTTCCTGAAATTTCTGCTCCGCATCCTTCTTGCTACGGAGACGCGGCGCCGTGGCGGCAACTTTGCTATGCCATTTCCGAATCTGGGTGGCTGTCAGCTTGGAAACGTCAACGGTGCCGAGCTCCGGCAGGATCAACGCCTCGGCGCGGTAGCGGGCATCCTTGGAAGATTTCCGGTTGCCTTCCATCCATAGCAGGTAATCAGCCATGGCCTCATTGACGGTGAATGCGCCGGCCACCCCGCCGCTGTCCCCAGACAGGCGCTTGTGAAGCTCCCTGGCCTTGTCCTGAGCCTGCCAGAACGAAAGCACGGCCTTGCCGTCTGCGTCCGCTCTGTCGTCAGCACTAGCGATCGTCTCGACACGGTAGTCCTGATCGCCGACATACATGCGGACGACCCACCGGCCAGCTTCCTTGCCCTTCCGGTATCCGACATGGAGCCCAGGGCCGATGCTCTTGTAATACGGCTTGCCGCGCGCCTTCAGTTTCGCCCGAGCTTCCTTGCTGTCGAGCGTCGCGTCACGAACTCTCTTTGCCATGCCCCTGCCCTGCCGTGTCCAACACTTTGTCCAATATACCGGCGTAGACGCCATTGGACAAGCACAAACGCAACTGGGCACGAGACCATGGCCTTCAAGGGGTTCAGTAAATATGGCTGGACGGCGTTGGACGGATTAGAAGCTCTTTCACGGCGGTAACAGGGGTTCGATTCCCCTTGGGCGTACCAGATCTTTCAGGAAAACAAGAAGCCTCGCGGCAGCCGCCGAACTAGCAGCGGCTGGAACGGTGGCGCGGCGAATCGGTTGAAACGGCGAACAGCGGCTGTTTCCCTCGGCGCCTGCTCGCGGCAATCTCCGGCCACTCATCCCTGGTCGTGCGCCACCTGTGGCCAGCGCTGCAACGCCGCATGGCCGCCTTCGGTCAGCGCGTAGACGCCGCGCTCGGCCCTGGCGAACCAGCCATAGACATTGTCCAATAGGATGCTGGGGGCGCGCGGCGAAATCGCTTTCAGATCGCGCGGGCGTTTCGGCCCGTCGGTCATGGCTGCGGCGCAGGCCAGCGCATCCTGCCGGTAGGCGGTCATGATCGGCGCGCGCGAACCGCCGCCCACCACCGGGTCGCCGCGCCGGCGCCGGTGTTCCTCCATCAGCCGCGAGCGCCGCTTTGGATCGCGACGCGGCGGCAGAGCGGCCGGGCTGAGCAGCAATTCGACCTCCCCCTTGCCGCTGACAGCCAGAAGCCCGAAGCCGAGCCGCCGGCACAGCGCGCGAAAACGGCGGTCGTGCTCGCGGCCTTTGCCACGCGCCGACATGCGCGCGGCCAGCCACACTTCGTCGCATGCCGCGGCGCGATCGACACCTTGCAGCACCAGTTCGAGGTTGAACTGCAATTTCAGTTCGCAGATGACCAGCACAGGCGGCTCGCCGTCGCGCACCGCCACGATATCGCAGTGCCCGACTTCGCCCTTGACCGTGAATTCCAGGCTCTCGAGAAACCGCTTCACCGGGATGTAGAGAGACGTTTCCTGCATCGCGCAGGCATAGCCGATTCGGATCGGGTCGGCACAGGGATCGCCGAGAGGCCGACGCCTTGCGCTAAGCCGCCTTGAGACCCACTGTTTGCAAGGCGGCCGTCAGGCAGGTCTCCGGCATGATAGTCCCGCCATAGCGCTCGACGATTTCCTTGGCGATGACCGACGTCGCCAGGGCCGAGCGCGACCAGTATTTCATCGCCTGTCTCGCGTTCAACAAGGCGCTCGCCGTGGCTGGGACGGCACAATCGACAGCGTAAGACCCGAGATCCGTCGACGCCAAGACCGGTCCACGGTTGGCCACACAATGATGAGCGCGTGTGTTTTGAGGCTAAGGGCGGGTGCGCGTCCGGCGCTGCCCTGGTGCGGCATCGTCCGCCTTGAAATGCATCTCGTCCTGGACCGCGGCGAAAAACCGGCGGACATCGTTGGCCGCCGAAGCCGCATCGCAGCCGGCCGCGACCGCCTTGTCGAGGAGTTCGCGCGCCGTGGCCTTCCAGAACGACGTGGCCGTGTCGCCGTGCAGTCTGCCCAGCCTTGCGGCGACCTCGCGCACCAGCACGGTCTGCCGATCTAGCGGGAAGGTACGCACATTGGCTGAAGACATGTTCTGCACCATGAAACCGACGCAACGAATCAGACGCTGCTCTATGGCTCATGCCTAGCTGTGAAGTCGGAAACGGAACCTTAACGCCGCGGAGTCCGCGCCGATTGGAACGAGTCGGTTGGCCGGCCTCCAGGCCAAGCAGAACTCTAGACCCTCAGGCCCCTCGCCTCGCCGGCGCGCTTGGCCGTAACCATCATATCCCTGGCCAGCAGCCCACTGACCCGGCAAAACGCCATGAAGGCGCGCCAGGCGTCCTCAGTCTTGACCACATCCACCGTGGCCCCGAAGCAGGCATTGAACGCCGCTTCATAGACCTTGCCCTGTCGCTTCTTTGGCCAGTCATGCAGGATATCCAGCGCCTGTTCGACGCTGTATATTTCCTCTACCGGCAGCCCGGGCGCGGGCGCGATGCGCACCGGCACCTCGAATTGCAATCTGTCCATTCTATATCTCCCGAACTGGCGTCGACCACAGCAACGCCGTTCGTCGTCAAAAGTTGCTTTGGCTGCTTTTGCGCGAAAATGTGTCGTCAGTGCGATCTCGGCATTCGGAGGAGATCGCGCACCTGGATGTCATCTGAGCGGCCGCGCAAGCCAGGAATATCGCCAGTATCAGTCCATTGCCGGCAGTTCTTCCTTGAACCTTGCGGCTTGCAGTGCCAAATCTGGGGAAATTTTCTAACGGGCTGGTATGCGCCGCCCGCTTACAGGCAAACGGACACTATGGTCACCTATCTCGACGCCGCCACGGCACCCCTCAGGAACACCGGCCAGATCCGCCTCTACGGCGAAGAAGGATTTGCCGGCATGCGCAAGGCCTGCGATCTCACCGCGCGCTGCCTTGATGAACTGGTGCCGATGGTCCAGCCGGGTGTCACCACCGAGACCATCGACCGTTTCGTCTTCGAATTCGGCATGGACCAAGGCGCGTTACCGGCGACGCTCAACTACCGCGGCTACACCAAATCGTCCTGCACCTCGATCAACCACGTCGTCTGCCACGGCATTCCAGACAACAAGCCGTTGAAGGATGGCGACATCGTCAACATCGACGTCACCTACATCCTCGACGGCTGGCACGGCGATTCCTCGCGCATGTATCCCGTCGGCACCATCAAGCGCGCCGCCGAACGCCTGCTCGAAGTCACCCACGAGTGCCTGATGCGCGGCATCGCGGCGGTCCGGCCCGGCGCCCGCACCGGCGCCATCGGCGCCGCCATCCAGACCTATGCCGAGGCAGAGCGCTGCTCGGTGGTGCGCGATTTCTGCGGCCACGGCGTTGGCCAGCTGTTCCACGACGCACCCAACATCCTGCACTATGGCACCGCCTCGGAAGGCGTCGAGATGCGGCCGGGCATGATCTTCACCATCGAGCCCATGATCAATCTTGGCCGGCCGCATGTGAAAGTGCTGTCGGACGGCTGGACGGCGGTGACGCGCGACCGCTCGCTGTCGGCGCAGTACGAACACACGATCGGCGTCACCGAAACCGGCTGCGAGATTTTCACCCTGTCGCCAAACAAGCTCGACCGCCCCGGCCTGCCGGCGGTCAGCTGAAAACAAGATCGCCTCAAGCCGCGGCTTTGAGGCGCCGTCGCCGAAAAAACTCGACCGCGCGCTGCTTACCGCTCTAATCTGCCGTCGAAGCCTTCGGGGAGTGTGGGGGGTCGATGGGGAAGAGTGGCGACGACGAACGGGGGTTCTTCTCCGAGCGGTGGCTTGAACCGCCGGCGAAGGACAAGGCGCCCAAGGACAAACTGACCGAGACGCCACACTATCACGGCCATCGCGACCGTTTGCGCGAGCGCTTCGTTGCCGGCGGCGCAGACGCCCTGCCCGACTACGAGCTTCTCGAACTGCTGCTGTTTCGCCTGATCCCGCGCGTCGACACCAAGCCGATCGCCAAGGCGCTTTTGGCGCGCTTCGGCACTTTTGGCGAAGTGCTTGGCGCACCGGTGGCGCTGCTGCAGGAGGTGAAGGGCATCGGCCCCGCCGTGGCGGTCGACCTGAAGGTGATTGCCGCTGCCGCGCAGCGCATGGCGTGGACCGAGGTTCGCGACCGCGAGGTGCTGTCCAACTGGACGCAGCTTCTTGCGTACTGCCGCTCGGCGATGGCGTTCGAGAACCGCGAACATTTCCGCATCCTGTTCCTCGACAAGAAGAACGTGCTGATCGCCGACGAGGTACAGCAGGTCGGCACCGTGGACCACACGCCGGTCTATCCGCGCGAAGTGATCAAGCGCGCGCTCGAACTGTCGGCCAGCGCCGTCATCCTGGTGCATAACCACCCTTCAGGTGATCCGACACCATCGCGCGCGGACATCGAAATGACCAAGCAGATCATCGACAGCGCCAAGCCGCTCGGCATAGCCGTCCACGACCACATCATCATCGGCAAGAAAGGCAACGCCTCGATGAAGGGCCTGCTGCTGATCTGAGCCTGATGGGCGCCGGTGCCGTCATCCCAAACGCCACCGCTCGCGAGCCAATCAGCAACATTCCGCTTTGGCTCAAATGCCCACGCTTGCGGTGTAGAAGTGATATTGCGACGGAAGCGCCCGCTTCGGCGACAATGTGGTAGACCCGCGAATACGAAGCAGCCACAGCCATTGCAGGAGATCTATTCAATGACGCTCGAATGCATAAATCCAAATGATCTGCCGATTCCGGAAATGTACTCCCAGGTCGTCGTTGCGACAGGAAGCAAGCTGGTGTTCGTCTCGGGCCAGCAGCCAGAAGACATACACGGCAAGCTCGTTGGCCATGGTGATTTCGCAGTCCAGGCGCGCCTGGCGTTCGGGAATCTCGGCCGAGCGCTTGCTGCCGCCGGCGCTCGGCCCGAGCAAGTCTGCAAGATCACGATCTACATCGTCGATTACAAACGCGACGAACACGTGCCGATCATCGAAGCGGCCCAGGTCGAGCTGTTCGGCGATCACAAGCCAGCAAACGTAGTGGTCGGGATAGCAGTGATGTCTCCCGGCTACCTGATAGAGATCGATGCGATCGCGGTCATCGACCCGTAGGCCAAGCGAGGACGCGTCAAGTCGCCCAAACAAATCCCGGCACTCGCTGCGAGATTGCCACGACCTTGATCTCTCCATCCATCCACGATCACATCGTCATCGGCAGGAATTGCGATGTCTCGATGAAGAGCCTGCTGCTCACCTGATCAACGTCGGAAACAGGAAACACGCAATGCCCCAGCCCGGCGACGAACCATGGGCGTTCGACAAGCAACGCGCAGCCCTCCTGGTCATCGACATGCAAAGCGACTTCGTCGATGAGGGCGCCGTCATGGAAGTGGCCATGGCCCGCCATCGCATTCCGGCGATGCGGCAGGTGGTCGAGCTTTGCCGCGCGCAAGGCGTCCCGGTTATCTACACCCAGCATGTGCTCAGCGACCATTTCGATATCTCGCCGCTGGAAACCGGCTATCAGCCGAAGCTGAAAACCAAAGGAATGCGGGAAGGCAGCGCCGGCGCCGAAATCGTCGCCGCGCTTGCGCCCTTGCCTGGGGATGTCGTCATCAAGAAGCACCGCTACGATGCCTTCCACAACACGCAGCTCGAGACGGTGTTGCGTAACATCCGTGGCGCAGGCCGGGTCGACACGGTGATCATCATCGGCACCGTGACCAGCATCTGCTGCGAATCCACCGCGCGGAGCGCCTTCATGCGCGACTACAAGGTGGCTTTCATCAGCGACGCCAATGGCGGACTGGACGAGCCATCGCACAATGCAACCCTCGACATCATAGGCAAGGTGTTCGGGCGCGTGATGACCGTCGCAGAGCTTGGGAGCTTGTTGCGGAGTTGAGCCCGCGCGTCAGCTGGCGTGCGTCTCGAGCCTACCGCCGCCGAGCCTGCCCTCAAGAAGGTCGCGCCGCTGCTGCAATTCGCCGGAGACGAATTTGGTGAAGGCGTGGACGCGCGCCGTGCGGCGCAAATCGTCGTGCACCAGCACCCACAGCGCCGAGCCAATCTCCTCGATCAGCCCTCCGACCCTTACAAGCCCGGGCAGGCTGTCGCCGAGATAACAGGGCAGCGCCGCAACCCCGATACCGGCGCCCGCCGCATACGACATCGTCACCAGGGAATCGGCGCGCATGGCGACCTCGACATCGGGCAGCGACGACCGCATCCAGCGGGCGACGCCGGTGTTGGCCAGGCTGTCGTCGGGCGCGATCCAGCGCAGCGCACCCAATCTCGGCTCCGGGGGTAGCGTTTCGGCATAGGAACGTGTCGCGTAGGCGGCGAAGGCGACGCCCGAAATGCGCCGGCCGACCAGGATTTCCTGCGGTTGCGACACCGGCCTGATCGCCACGTCTGCATCCCTTTGCGTCAGGTTGGCGATGGAATTCTGCGTCATCGCCTCGACCCGTATGCCGGGATGGAGCTTATGAAACGCCGCCAGGATCGGCGGCAGCACCGACGCCATCAGCGTATCGGTGGTGGTGACCCGCAACCTGCCTTCGAACCTGAGATCCTGCCCCGACAGTTTGCGCGCCAGTTCATTGACCGTCTCGGCCATTGTGCGTGCCGCGCCCAGCAGTTCCTCGCCGCCCGCGGTGAGGGCATAGCCAGTCGGCAGCCGATCGAAAAGGCGGATACCCAGCCGCGCCTCGAAGGCGTTGACGCGCCGCAGCACAGTCGTGTGGTTCACGCCCAGGATCCGAGCCGCCGCCGCCAGCGAAGCGCCATCGGCGACGGCCAGCACCATGCGCAGATCTTCCCAGTCGATATCGCGTGAGCTGTGCATTCTTGCAGAAAGATAAAAGAAAGCGCTGCGCTCTGCGAGCCAAAATGACGCTTCGCTGTGCAAAAACGCAGAGCAAGCGGGCGAATCGGCATGTCGATCTACGCATGCACGCACGCCATATGGAGTCCGACGACGAAAGAACGGTCGCGGAGAAGAGCCATGACGCCGATAGAACTCTACACCTGCCAGACACCCAACGGGCACAAGGCCTCGATCATGCTGGAAGAGGTCGGCCTGCCCTACTCGGTCCGCTTGGTCGACATCGAAAAGGGCGACCAGACCAAGCCTGATTTCCTGGCGCTCAATCCCAACAACAAGATCCCGGTGATCGTCGACCGGGACGCCGGCCGCACGGTCTTCGAATCCGGCGCCATCCTGCACTACCTGGCGCGACGGTCGGGCAAGCTTCAGCCGGTGGGCGCGCAGGAGGCGGACGATACGCTGACCTGGACCTTGTTCCAGGCGGCCCATGTCGGCCCGACGCTTGGCCAATTGTGGAATTACAAAATCTTCGCGCCGGAAAAAATCCCTTATGTGATCGAGCGTTTTGAGCGCGAAACCGGACGCGTCTTCCGAGTGCTCAATAGCCGGCTCAAGAACTATGAGCACATCGTCGGCAAAAGCTACGGCATCGCCGATGTGATGACATGGCCATGGATCAACGCGGCCGTCACCAGGCTCGGCCTCAGCCTCGATGACGCGCCAGACCTGGCGCGTTGGTATGCCGCCATAGGCCGACGCTCCGCAGTTGTCAGAGGCATTGCCGTTCCCGCCCTGCCCGAAGCATCGGCTGCCGCTTAGATCATGATGAGATTTGGTTGAAATCTCATTATGACCTAACCCTTTGTTGTAGCATGATTTTTTCCAAAAACCGGCACCCACTTTTTGGGATCATGCCCTAGCCGCCGCACCTCGCATTCAAGGAATACGATCGTGGAAATCCTCTTCATCCCTCTGGCGCTTGTCGCCGGTGGCCTGCTTGCGGTGCAAGCCGGCGCCAATGCCCAACTTTCAAAGGCGGTCGGCTCACCCTTTGCCGCGACCACGCTTCAGCTCGCGGTCGGCGCCATCGTGCTGTTGTCGATCACGGCCCTCACCGGAACGACACCGGCTCTGCTTGCCGTTCGGCAAGCCGAATGGTGGCATGCGATCGGCGGCATGGCTTCGGCCTTCTACGTCGTTTCGACCATTCTTGTGTTCCCTCGCCTTGGCGCCGTCGTGTCCGTCGGGCTCTTCATCGCCGGGCAGATGCTTGCATCCTTCGCCCTCGACACGTTCGGCTGGCTCGGGATCCCCGAAGCAGGACTGCGAGCCGGGCCTGCCTTTGGCATGCTGGTCGTGCTTGCCGGTGCTGCCCTCATCGTTCTGGGACAAAAGGGCGCGGCGGACAATCTGGCGCCCTCGAAACTCGGCTGGATCGGACTGGCGCTGCTGGCAGGCGCCGTGCTTCCGGTGCAAGGCGCTGTAAACGCCTTGCTTCGGCACGACCTTGGCGGCGCGCCGTTTGCGGTCGGCACCATCTCGTTCCTGGTGGCGATGCTGGCCATGGCCGCGGTGCTTCTGATCGCGCTTGCCCTGACGAAGACGCCCCGCCCTCGCCTCGCCGGCCTGTCGTCGATGCCCTGGTGGGGCTGGCTCGGAGGTTTTGCCGGCGCCACCTATGTCACGACCGTGTTCACCGCCATCCCCGTCATCGGAGCGGCAGCTGCCGTCAGCCTGACGGTGGCCGGCCAGCAGGTCGCCGGCATCTTCGTCGACACCTTCGGCTGGTTCCGCCTGCCGCAGCGGCTTGTCTCCGGCATGCGGCTCGCCGGCGTCGTGCTGCTTTTGGCCGGCTGCATCATCATCAAGGCGCTTTGATCCCGCTGGAACAAGGCAAGCCGAATCAAACCAGCCCCTGCCCTCCCTGATTTGGGGGGTCAGGTGTCGCTCCGGCGTCACCAACGAAGCAAGGTCCGGGCGCCGCAGAAGCAATTTTTCGCTCCTTCCACAACCGGCTCTAGAATTTCGATCGCAAATCACGCATGATGCACTTGGTATTTTCCCGGGACGGCTTCGCGCCCCCTGAAATACCGGGAGGAACGGGACATGCCCATAGTGGTTGTACTCGTTTTGATCGTCGTGGGCTCGGTGTTGTTCCACTTCCTGAGCCCATGGTGGTGGACTCCGATTGCCTCGAATTGGGACTATATCGACAACACCATCATCATCACCTTTTGGATTACCGGCGTCGTCTTCGCCGCAGTCGTCCTATTCATGGCCTATTGCGTTTTCCGCTTCCGTCACCACGAAGGCAACCAGGCGGCCTACGAACCGGAGAACAAGCGGCTCGAATGGTGGCTGACGATCGTCACCGGAGTGGGTGTTACCGCCATGCTGGTTCCCGGCCTGTTTGTCTGGAGCCGGTTCGTCAACGTTCCAAGCGACGCAACCGTGGTCGAAGTCGTCGGCCAGCAATGGCAGTGGAGCTTCCGCTTGCCCGGCAAGGACGGCAAACTCGGCACATCCGACACCCGCGACGTCACCGCTGAAAATCCGCTGGGCGTGATCGCCAAGGATCCCAGCGGCCAGGACGACGTCGTGGTCGAAGCGGCCGACCTGCATCTGCCGGTCGGCAAGCCGGTCAAGATGCTGCTGCGCTCGATCGATGTGTTGCACGATTTCTACGTTCCGGAATTCCGCGCCAAGATGGACATGATACCGGGCTCGGTCACCTATTTCTGGTTCACCCCCACCAAGACCGGGACCTTCCAGGTTCTGTGCGCCGAACTGTGCGGCCAGGGGCATCCGATGATGCATGGCATCGTCATGGTCGATACCGAGCAGGACTATGTGGCCTGGCTCGACCAGCAGCAGACGTTCGCGCAGTTGTCGGCGCCGCAGCAGACGGGCTCGGTGGAACAGGCGCCGGGCAACGCGACGGCGTCAGCTCTAGAAGTTGCGGCAAAACTCGAAACTGTCGGGTCCCGCTGAAGGGCACGGAGGTGCTCCGCCTATGGTCGATATCACGCCTGCAGATGCCGTCCCGCCCGCCGAAGTCGCGGAAATGGAGCTTTACCATCCGCACAGCTGGTGGACGAAGTATGTGTTCTCGCAGGACGCCAAGGTCATCGCCATCCAGTATTCGGCGACCGCAACGGCCATCGGCCTGGTCGCGCTGGTGCTGTCCTGGCTGATGCGGCTGCAGCTCGGCTTCCCCGGCACGTTCGATTTCATCACCCCCGAGGCCTACTACCAGTTCATCACCATGCACGGCATGATCATGGTGATCTACCTGCTCACGGCACTCTTCCTCGGCGGCTTCGGCAACTACCTGATCCCGCTGATGGTCGGAGCCCGCGACATGGTCTTTCCCTATGTCAACATGTTGAGCTACTGGATCTACCTCCTTGCCGTGCTGGTGCTGGTGTCGAGCTTCTTTGCGCCCGGCGGACCGACCGGCGCCGGCTGGACGCTCTATCCGCCGCAAGCCATCATGACCGGCACACCTGGCGGCCAGGAATGGGGCATCATCCTGATGCTCGTCTCGCTGATCCTGTTCATCATCGGCTTCACCATGGGCGGTCTGAACTATGTCGTGACGGTGCTGCAGGCCCGCACGCGCGGCATGACGATGATGCGCCTGCCGCTGACCGTCTGGGGCATCTTCACCGCCACCGTCATGGCGCTGCTCGCCTTTCCGGCGCTGTTCGTCGCCTGCGTGATGATGCTGCTTGACCGCGCGCTTGGAACCTCCTTTTTCATGCCCGCGGTCGTCGAGATGGGGGAACAGCTACAGCACAATGGCGGCAGCCCAATCCTGTTCCAGCATCTGTTCTGGTTCTTCGGCCACCCGGAAGTCTACATCGTGGCGCTGCCGGCCTTCGGCATCGTCTCCGATCTGATCAGCACGCATGCGCGCAAGAACATTTTTGGCTACCGGATGATGGTCTGGGCCATCGTTGGCATCGGCGCGCTGAGCTTCGTGGTCTGGGCGCACCACATGTATGTCAGCGGCATGCACCCCTATTTCGGCTTCTTCTTCGCCACCACGACACTGATCATCGCCATCCCGACGGCGATCAAGGTCTACAATTGGGTGCTGACGCTGTGGCGGGGCGACATCCATCTCACCATACCGATGCTGTTTGCCATGGCTTTCATCGTCACCTTCGTCAATGGCGGGTTGACCGGGCTGTTTCTCGGCAACGTCGTCGTCGACGTCCCGCTGTCGGACACGATGTTCGTCGTCGCTCACTTCCATATGGTCATGGGTGTTGCTCCGATCGTCGTCATCTTCGGCGCGATCTACCACTGGTACCCGAAGGTCACCGGCCGGATGCTGAACGAGACGCTCGGCCGGTTCCATTTCTGGGTCACATTTCTCGGCGCCTACCTGATCTTCTTTCCCATGCATTACATCGGCCTGATGGGCGTGCCGCGGCGCTATGCCGAACTGACCGACGTGACGGTCATGACGGAGTCGGCGCATCACCTGAACTCGTTCATCAGCATCATGGCGTTTATCGTCGGCTTCGCCCAGATCGTTTTCCTGTTCAATCTTATCTGGAGCATCCGCCATGGGCGCGAGGCCGGTGGCAATCCATGGCGAGCCACGACACTCGAATGGCAAACGCCGCAGACGCCACCGGCTCATGGCAATTTCGGCAAGGATCTGCCGATTGTCTATCGCTGGGCCTATGACTACAGCGTGCCGGGCGCCAAGGAGGACTTCATTCCGCAAAACATGCCGGGCACGTTCGGCCCCTCCAGGGAGCCGGCATGAGCGTCATCCTGGTCTTCCTTCTCGTGATCGCCGGCTTTGCCGGCTGGTGGCTCTCGCATCAGCGGCTGATGGCGAAACCATGGCTCGAGCAAGGTGTGGCAGGAGATTTTGTCGCCTTCGACCGATCGAGCCTGCCGACCGCCAAGATTGGCCTCGGTGTCTTCCTCGCCGTGGTCGGCTGCCTGTTTGCGCTGTTCACCAGCGCCTACTTCATGCGTATGGCGCTGTCGGACTGGCAGCCGCTGCCCATCCCACGCCTGCTCTGGCTCAACACCGGCATGCTGGTGCTGAGCAGCGTTGCGCTGCAATGCGCCTCGATCGCGGCGCGCAAGCGCCAGATGGACACGGTCAGGCTCGGCCTTGCCGCGGCTGGGCTCACCGCGATCGCCTTCCTCATCGGGCAGTTCATGGCATGGCGGGACCTGACCGCCGATGGCTATTTTCTGGCCTCCAATCCGGCCAACAGTTTTTTCTATCTGATAACCGGGATGCACGGCCTGCATATAGTGGGAGGGCTGGTGGGCCTGGGCAGGACAACCGCCGGCGCCTGGAACGGGGCACGGCCGGAACGGCTTCGCCTCAGCGTCGAATTATGCGCCATGTACTGGCATTTCCTGCTTTTCGTCTGGCTCGCCATCTTCGCTCTTTTAGCCGGCTGGGCCGCGACGTTCATCGATATTTGCCGGCAGTTGCTGACCTAGGAGGTCGAGGAGCATGGCAGAAACGACACTGACGCATACCGGCCAAACGGAGACGCGGCCCGCAGGCTGGCAAGGCATCGCCGCCGACTGGTCCTCGGATCAGCGCGCGTTCAAGAACGTGTCCTGGGGCAAGGCCATGATGTGGATCTTCCTGCTCAGCGACACCTTCATCTTCGGCTGCTTCCTGCTCTCCTACATGACCGCGCGCGTCTCCACACGTGTGCCGTGGCCCAATCCGAGCGAGGTCTTTGCGCTTCGCATCGGCGGTTCGGACATTCCACTGATCCTGATTGCCATCATGACCTTCGTGCTGATATCGAGCAGCGGAACGATGGCCATGGCGGTCAATTTCGGCTATCGCCGCGACCGCCGCAAAACCGCAATCCTCATGCTTCTGACGGCAGCGCTAGGAGCCACCTTCGTCGGCATGCAAGCCTTCGAATGGACCAAGTTGATCACCGAAGGGGTACGGCCGTGGGGCAATCCCTGGGGCGCGGCACAATTCGGCTCGACTTTCTTCATGATCACCGGCTTCCACGGCACGCATGTGACGATCGGGGTGATCTTCCTCATCATCGTGGCGCGAAAGGTCTGGCGTGGAGACTACGACGTCGGTCGTCCCGGCTTCTTCACCAGCCGCAGGGGTCGCTACGAGAACGTCGAAATCATGGGGCTCTACTGGCATTTCGTCGACCTGGTCTGGGTGTTCATTTTCGCATTCTTCTACCTTTGGTGAGAGGCTGACATGGCTGAAGCAACCGCAAACGGCCTCGGGCAACACGCGCTGCACTCTGATCATGCGCATGAAGGGCCATCGACCGGCGTCGCGGAGGTTCATCAGGAACATCCGATCAAGCTCTATCTGGTGGTCTGGGCATGGCTGTTCATCCTCAGCGCCTGCTCCTACATGGTCGATTATCTCGGCATCCACGGCTATCTCAGATGGTCTCTGATCCTGATCTTCATGATCCTCAAGGCCGGGCTGATCGTCGCCGTGTTCATGCACATGGCCTGGGAGCGGCTGGCCCTGACCTATGCGATCATCCTGCCGCCGCTTCTGATATTGGTGTTCGTGGCGATGATGCTCTTCGAAGCGGACTACACGCTTCTCACCCGGTTGTCCTTCTTCGGACCGGGGCCCTGACGCACAGTCTTCATCTCCGGTCAAAGACCGGAGATGAAGCTTCCCATCAGCTGATCTGCAGGGTCAGAGGCCTACCCGCGTCGGGGACGATGGCGGCTCTACAACCTTGCGGTAGACATGCCAGGTGGCGTGACCCAGGATCGGCAGCACGACCGCCAGCCCGGCAAACACCGGCAGCGAGCCTATGATCAGGGCGACGGCGACAATCAGTCCCCAGACAGCCATGGGGATCGGGTTCGCCAGCACCGCTCGCACCGACGTGTGGATGGCTTCGTAGGCGCCGACGTCGCGGTCGAGCAGCAATGGGAAGGCGACAACCGTCGTGCACAACACCACCGCGGCGAAGACGAAGCCGATGGCGTGCCCCAGGACAATCAGAGACCAGCCGCGTCCGGTGGCAAATATTTCATTGATGAAGCCCGAAATCGATGCAGGCGGAGCCGGGCCGAAGAGATATTCGTAGAACACCTGCGCCGCCAAAAGCCAGGCGATGAAGATTGCAACCAGCATGATCCCGACTGCGGCGATGGCTGGCAGGGCCGGAGAATTCCTGACCTCGAACGCGTGCGTCCAGGAGGTGTCGAGCCCGGCTTCTCGTCTGCGGCTGATCTCGTAAAGGCCGATCGCCGCGAATGGACCGATAAGCGCAAAGCCGGACACCAGCGGAAACAACATCGGCAACGCATTGGCACCCGAAGTCCAGGCAGCGAGCACCACGCCGACAAGCGGATAGATCAGGCAGAGAAAGACGATGTGCGACGGTTTGACCATAAAATCGTCAACACCGCGCTTGAGCGCATCGAAAAGATCGGAAACACTGATTTTTCGGATTTTGGTGTGTTCCAGCGTTTCGCTGGCGCCTGCAATCACGTGAAAACTTGTCATGCCCGTTCCTCCAGACCAGGTCCGGCAAGGTCGCGGTATCACGGTGCTGCCGTTCTGCATGACTGGCCACGCGAACCGCGACCTGCACCGCAATCAATATACTCCATTGACTGGAGCTTGTCGCCCGTTCTTACAAAAGGCTCCCGGAAGGCGAAGTTTCCGAACACAGCGTCATGCCGTCACCCTCCGGCTGACATGAACGCGCGCATCGCGATGGTATCGGCAAGCAGCACGGCAAAGATCGCGAAAAGATAGAAGATCGAATAGGCAAACAGCGCCTTGGCCGGCTTCATCTCCTTGTCGAGGATGACCAGGGCGTTCCAGGCATGCCACATGAAACCCGCGCCCAACGCAGCCGAAACAATCCCATAGACCCCGCTCGTAAATTCGAACGCCCAGGGCAGCACTCCGATCGGTGCCAGAAGCAGTGAATAGGCGAAGATCTGCCTTCTGGTCGAGGCCTGGCCGGCCACGTTCGGCATCATCGGGATGCCGGCAGCGGCATAGTCGCCGGCCTTGAACAGTGCGAGCGCCCAGAAATGCGGCGGCGTCCACAGGAAAATGATCAGGAACAGGATCAGGCTTTCAATGCCGATGGCGCCGGTGGCCGCCGCCCAGCCGATCATCGGAGGAAGGGCACCCGCTGCGCCGCCGATGACGATGTTCTGCGGCGTCGAGCGCTTCAGCCACATCGTATAGATGACGACGTAGAAAAAGATTGTGAAGGCCAGCAGTGACGCGGCAAGCCAGCCCACCAGCACGCCGAGCGTCATGACCGAAAGTGCGGAAAGCACCAGGCCGAAGCCGAGCGCTTCGCCGGCCGTGACGCGGCCCGACGGAACCGGCCGCTTTGACGTGCGCGACATCAGCGCGTCGATGTCGGCGTCGTACCACATGTTGAGCGCGCCGGCCGCTCCCGCTCCAACCGCAATCGCACCTATGGCGATCACGGCGATGACCGGGTTCATCGCGCCGGGCGCCACCATCAGACCGACGAAGGCGGTAAACACGGCAAGGGCCATGACCCGAGGCTTCAAGAGCGCAAAGAAATCACTGGCCGTCGCTTCCGAGAGGCGGACGCCGGTATCCTTGAGGCTTTCCTTGACCGACATTTGAGACGACCATCGATGGAAACCGGGCAGCCTAGAGCAATTCCAGGAAAGTGTATGGGGTTCCGCCCGGAATTGCGTAAGAACAAAGAGATCGAGCGGATCGCCGTTTCCGTGAAACGGTGAAACGCTCTGGCCGGCCGAAGAGCCAGGTTACGGGGAAAATTGCTTCAGATAGGCGATGACGTTGGCGACGTCCTCGTCCTTCTTGAGGCCGGGAAACGCCATCTTCGTCCCTTTGACCATTGCCTTGGGGTCGTGAAGATACGTCGTCAGTGTCGGCTCATCCCATTTGACGCCGGATGTGCCGGCCGCGATCATGGCTTCGGAATATTTAAAATCCGGATGCGTGCCGGCCGTCCGGCCGATAACGCCATGCAACGAAGGGCCTATCTTGTTGGTGTCTTGGTCTGCGACGTGGCAGACCTTGCATTTGGTGAAGACCTTCTCGCCCGCCGCGGCGTCCTGTGCCCGCGATGGATTGGCGATGAAAGTTGCAACGGAAACGACGGCGAAAAACGCAACCAAGCGCATGGCATTCCTCCCTGATCGTCAAATTTGCCTGAGACGGTCTGCACATGCCGGTAGCACCAGCATGCGCCCTGCACGGCAGAATAGATTCTCCGCTCCTCCCCAGATGGAATTGCGGCACTTGTGTACCACAGAATCTGGCCGGTAGGTAGAACAGGTCGACCGTACAAAGGTTCAGGTGGGCTGCGGTGGCTCAAGGCACATCCGCCACAACGAAAAAGGCCGCCTCGAGGGCGGCCTTTTCTGATCTTGTCGTCAGGCGCTTATTCGGCGTCCTTGGCGGCCTTCTTCTTCGGGGCTGCCTTCTTCTTCGGCTCTTCCGCGTCGTCGGCCTTTTCAGCCTTGTCGGCCTTCTTGGCAGCGGCCTTCTTCGCCGGCTTGGCCTTGGCGGCATCGCCCTCTTCGTCGTCAGCCATCAGCTCTTCCTTGCTGACCTTGACGTCGGTGACAGAGATCTGGCTGAGCAGATGGTCGACGACCTTCTCCTCGAACATCGGCGCGCGCAGCGTGTTCAGGGCTTCCGGATTGCTGCGATAGAACTCGAAGGCTTCCTGCTGCTGGTTGGCCGGGTAGCGGCGCACCTGCTCGAACAGGCCGCGCTGCAGTTCCTCGTCGGAAACGGTGACGCCGGCCTTCTCGCCGATCTCGGCCAAAACCAGGCCGAGACGCACGCGGCGCTCGGCAAGCCGCAGATATTCGGCGCGTGCCTCTTCTTCCGTCGTCTCCTCGTCGGCGAAGGTACGGCCGGCGGCTTCGAGATCGCGGTTGACCTGGGTCCAGATGTTGTTGAACTCGGCATCGACGAGCTTCGACGGCGCCTCGAACGAATAGGCCGCGTCAAGCTGGTCGAGCAGCTGGCGCTTGACCTTCTGGCGGGTCATCGAACCGAACTGGTTCTCGATCTGGCCGCGCACCACGTCGCGCAGGCGCTCCAGCGATTCCAAGCCGAGGTTCTTGGCCATTTCGTCGTTGATTTCCAGCGCGCCGGGCTTGGACACTTCCTTGACGGTGACGTCGAAGGTGGCTTCCTTGCCGGCCAGATGCGCTGCCTGGTAGTTTTCCGGGAAAGTGACGGTGACCTGCTTCTCGTCGCCGGCCTTGGCGCCGATCAGTTGGTCCTCGAAGCCCGGAATGAATTCCTTGGACCCCAGAACCAGCGGCTGGTCGGTGCCGGCGCCGCCGGAAAAGGCCTCGCCGTCGATCTTGCCGACATAGTCGATCGAAACGCGATCGCCTTCGGCGGCCTTGCCGGTCTTCGGCTCGAAGCTTCGCGCCGATTCGGCAACGCGCTGGACCTGCTCGTCGATCTCGCTGTCCGGCACTTCGAATACCTGGCGCGTCACCTTGATGTCGGAGAAATCCTTGATCTCGATCGCCGGGATGACCTCGTAGTTGAGGCGGAATTCGAAGTCGGCGCCGCCGGCCAGGATCTTCTCGGCCTCTTTCTCGTCTTCCGTCATGATCACTTCAGGCTGCATGGCGGCCTTTTCGCCGCGCCCCGTGATGATCGAACGGGTCGAATCGTTGAGGATTTCGTTGACCACTTCGGCCATGAACGACTTGCCGTAGACCTTGCGCAAATGCTGCACAGGCACCTTGCCGGGACGGAAGCCGTTGATGCGGACCTTGTTCCTGGCGTCGGACAGCCGCGCCATCAGCTTGGCTTCCATATCACCGGCCGGCACGGTGATCTTGATCTCGCGCTTGAGACCGGAGTTGAGCGTTTCGGTGACCTGCATCGTAAAACCTTTATCTTCACCAAAGAGGCTGCCACGGCGTCTTGCCGTTCACAGCCTGCCGGTACAATCTTGCCGGGAATGGCTTTTGGTACGGAACCTGGCGATTTGACCGAAATTACGGCTCAAATTGTTCCAAACTGCGTTCCAAGATGTGAATAAGTTCTTGTTTTTCCTACTTCTTATCACATTCTGCAGAAGCGGATCGGCGCGTCCCGTCACATTTGACACGCCTTTTGTCACAGGCGAGGCCAATTTTCAACCATCTTCGCGTTGCAGCGAATGACCGCCCCAACGGCAGACATTTTCGCCCCGACATTGACAGAATGATGGCTACATGGGATTGCCGACAAATGCGGATGTGGCGGAACTGGTAGACGCCCTGGATTTAGGTTCCAGTGCCGAAAGGCGTGGGGGTTCGAGTCCCTTCATCCGCACCACCCTTCGCTCTATCGAGCTTCGGGTGGCAGGCCACCCAGGAGCTTGATAAAGCGAAGGGTGTCCTCCGAAGCCGTGGCGTAGGAGGACTGGCGGCGACGGCCTACACTTCAAACACTTGACCGGTAAACCACTCCGCCAATTTCGCCAGCTCCGGACCCAGCACCCGGTCGGCGTCGACCGGCGGCACGATCTTCCTGATATCCGCGACAAAATCCTGCAATGCCGGCGGCGCGGCGCGTTCAGTCACGTACAGGGCCTGCGAGGCGATCATGGCCAGCATCGCCATTGCCGCATCGAGGCAGCGGCCGGCCGTCGCTTCCTTGGTCCAGGCGAAGAATGCGGTGGTGGCGACGTCGTCCTGGCCGGCGCCGGCCGATTCGGTGCCCGGAATGAAGGTGCGCTGCGCCGCGAGCTTGGCCTGTTCGAGATAGCCGGTGATCGCCATCGGGACATAGCCGACATTGCCATGGCCATCGCTGTCGGCCCAATGCCGCCCGGTCATCAACAGATCGGGCAGCAGCGACACCTTGCCGTTCAGCAGCTTTGAGGCGTGGCGGTCGCAAAGCAGGCAGAGATCGGCCCAGATCGCCGCCAGATCGTCCAATGCCGGTGTCGCCATGGCATTGTGGTAGCCGCCCGTGGAGATGCAGCGTCCCAGCGGATGCGCATCGTCGGGCGGGATATAGACCGGATTGTCCGAGATCGAGGCCAGCGACACGGTCGCCGCCTGCTCGGCGCCCGCCAGCGCCCGATGCGCATGGCCGAGCACGCGCGGCACGATGCGGTAGCTGACCGGCGCCTGATAGTTGCGCCGGCCGTCGCCGGCGCCAACCAGGTATTGCCGCAACCCTTGCAAGGCGGCCGCTTCGTGCGCGTCGCCCCACAGCCCGTCGAGCGCGGCATCATAATGCTCGAGCGGCGCACGAAAGGCTTCGATCGACAGCGCAAACACCTTGTGCGCCATGGCGAGGCGACGGCGTGCGGCAAGTGCTGCGTCCGCCACCAGTGCCGCCGCGCAGGGCGAGCCGTTGATCAGCGAACCGCGCTCCTTCACCTCAAGCTCAAGGCTGGCGGTAAGCGCAGCAACCAGCGGATAGAGCGCCAGGATCTCGCCGGCGCCACCCTGCCATTGCGACGGCACCACCGGCATCGGGCCGCCGTCGAGCATCGCCGCGACCGCCCGTGCGATGCGCGGCGTGGTCGCGGCATTGCCTTCGATAAAGTTGGTCAGCTGCGCCAACACGATCGCCCTTACGACGCGCTCAGGCAATGGCTCACCGAACGATGTGGCGGCGGCAAAAGCCTTGATGCGCGCATGGCGGTCGCGCTCGTCAAGTTCGAGCTTGCGGCTTGCCAGCTCGCCCATCGCGGTGGTGACGCCGTAGATGACCGGCGGCGGATCGGACTCAATGAGTTTCAGGAACGAGGCGCGGCATTCGGCAATGCGTTGCAAGGCCTTGTCGCCGATTTCGACCGTGTCGTTTCTCCAGGCGACGCGCAAAACGGCATCGAGATTGATATCTTCGCGCGTCGTCACCGTAATCGGCATTGTCTTCGCCCGTCTGGTTTGCATGAGGGCGAAGCGATCGATCGTTGCCGAAATCCATGCCCTGGGTAATGTCTTCTAGTAGAGCGGTTCCTCAAACAATGTCTTGTCGCCGTCCATCAGCGCCTTGATCTGTGCCTGGCCACTGGCGGCGAGCGCGATGCGCACGCCGAATGGCCGCACCCGCATGTCGTTCTGGATCGCCATGCCCTGGCCCTCAGGTAGGTAGAAGCGGTCGATGCCGTATTGCGGTGCGATCGTGGATTCAGGATCAAGCGTCCAGCCCGGCGCGACCTGGCCGACAATATCGGCTTCGTCGGCGGTCGCCGGCGTCGGAGCCTTGCCGAACCAGGCCGTGGTCGCATGCCAATAGCCGTCGGCACCCGGCTTCAGCCGGACCACGATCGGCGTGTTCTCGCTCACGAGCTGGCCGGCCGGGATGTTGGCGATCAGCTTCACCGGCAAGCGCGATATTTCATAGCCGAGGATAATATAGTCGCCGCGCAGCAGATCGCGCGGATCGACCGGCTCGACTTTCAGCAAGACCTCCTTGCCGTTGCGCAGGATCGCCGCGCGGCCGGCGATGATCCAGCTCAGGAAGCCGATCTGGACGAGCGCCAGGACCAGCGCCGAGATGACAAGTTTCTTTCCCGACATCATGCTGCCGCTCCTTCCGGGGCCTTCATGCGTTTTTCCACACGGATGATGACGAGAGCCAGGATGCCGAACAGCACTGCGGCAGCCAGGAAGAAGCCGGCCGTGCCGAGCATCGTCTGCAAGGTCACGACATAGATAATGGCAAGTTCGAAGGCAAAGCCGGCATAGGCAACCCAGCGCAGCCCCCTGCTCTCGCGCCCGCCCAGCATGATCGCCGCGGCAATGCCGGCCAGTGCGATGACCGACGCAATGGCAAAGCCGTTGCTGAAGGCGTTGTCATCGCCCAGTTCGATCTGCATCATCGCCAGCCCGGTGAGAAAGCCGATCAAGGCGTGCAAAGGCAACCGCCCGCCGAGCTGCAAGATCCGGTCGGCCGGCCCAGCGGCGAAGATCGAAACCGCAAACAGCAGCGCCGACACCACGACGAGAGGAATAGCCAGGGCGAGCGTGTTCTGGTCCAGGCCGCGCACCGCAATATAGAAAATGACCGAGACAATGATCAGGTGGCGTGCCGGCTGGCTGCGCGTCCACAACGAGACGACAAAAAGCACCGGCGCCATGATAACGAAGAAATCCGGAAATACGGGGCGGTCATAAAAGTCGAACGCGCGCACGAACAGCCAGGCAACGGATATGCCGACGGCAGCGACCGTCAGCGGGTTCGAGCGCAACGCCACCGCGGCTAATGCCGTGCCGATGCCCCAGGTGACGATGGCCGAGGCTTCGTCACCCGTGAGATGGTACATCTGGCCGATCAGCGCGATCGATCCGCCGAAGGCCGCGGCGGCCACGATCCACAGCGCCTCGCCGATCGCCGCATGGTCGCGCATCTTCAACACCGCGCCGCCGACATAGCCGGCGAGAATGACGGCAAACAGCGCCGCGACCCGCACCAGCCGCGGGATCGCGTCCCAGTTGGCGGCGACGAAGAGCAGGATCGCGGCGCCGAACAGCAGCGCTGCCATCATGGCCAATATAGTGCCGAAGCTCAGCGATTTGCGCTCGTTTGCGTCGATGTCGCGCTTAAGCGCATCGGCCGTCTTGGCATCGATCAGGCCGGCCTGCAGCCACCGCCCGATATCGGCCCTCGCCCGTGACGAATAACTCGCCATGCCGCTTCTCCCCCAGCTTGGTCTTTCTGACAGCCGATCCGCCCAAATCGTTGACGCAACGTCATTTTCCGATTCGGGTTTCTTCATGACGAAGCCGTGAACGCGCGTTAATGTTGCATTGCACAATTTGCATTGCTGCCATGCGCCAACAGCACTTTTAAATCGATATTACCCAGCCTATTTACTGTTCGTACACAAACGGAACGATCCGAAGAAAGACGAAACGAGCACTACCATGAACCTGATCCGCAACTACCGCAACTGGCGCCGCTACCGGGACACCGTCTCCGAGCTGAGCCGCCTTTCGAACCGTGAACTGACCGACCTCGGCATCAGCCGCAGCGACATCCACTACGTCGCCCGCAAGGCGGTCTAATCCTCTTCGGATCGCAAATGGTCCGAACCAGTTTTGAAAAAGAGAACGACAATGAACCTGATCCGCAACTATCGTAACTGGCGCGTTTACCGCGACACCGTTACCGAGCTGGGTCGCCTTTCGAACCGTCAGCTCCATGATCTCGGCATCGTCCGTGACGAGATCAAGATCATCGCCCGCAGGGCGACGATCTAGCCAGAATTTCGCCAGGGTCGACCTCCTCCCCGACCCTGACGGATACGGTCAGCCTTCACCTCCTCCCGAGGGTTGACCACCAAAACGGCGCCCGCCGCACCTCCTCCCGCGGCGGGCGCTGTTTCCAAACCGAACGCAGTTCGTCTCCAAAGTGAACGCAGTTCGCCTTCCAGGGATTTCGCCTCCCTCGATCCGGCGAAAAGAATTTCGTCAAAGCCGACCTCCTCCCCGGCGATGACGAATACGGCCGATCCCCACCTCCTCCCGAGGATCGGCCCCAAAAACGACACCCGCCGCACCTCCTCCCGCGGCGGGTGTTGTTGTTTTTGGGCAGGCTTTTCAATTGCGCATGCAGTCGATCGAGGCGCTTTACGCCGCCATCAGAGCGTCGCCGCGGACATAAGAAAGTCGAGCTCCGTCGTTGCACGACAATGACCCACGCTCGCACCGGCCAATTGCAAACGGCGCGCCAAGCGATTATTCCGGCGCTCATGAGCAAAAATCCTATCCACATCGTCGGCGGCGGCCTCGCCGGCTCCGAAGCCGCATGGCAGGCAGCACAAGCCGGTGTTCCCGTCATTTTGCATGAGATGCGCCCGGTGCGCGGCACCGATGCGCACAAGACCGATGGGCTTGCCGAACTTGTCTGTTCCAATTCCTTCCGCTCCGACGATGCCGAGAACAACGCCGTCGGCCTGCTGCATGCCGAAATGCGGCTGGCCGGCTCGCTGATCATGAGTGCCGGCGACGCCAACCAGGTGCCGGCCGGCGGCGCGCTGGCCGTCGATCGCGACGGCTTCTCCGACGCGGTGACGAAAAGGCTCGAAGCGCACCCGCTGATCACCATCGAGCGCGAGGAAGTGCCGGGCCTGCCGCCGGCGGAGTGGGACCAGGCGATCATCGCCACGGGACCGCTGACCGCGCCGTCGCTCGCCCAGTCGATTGCCGAGGCAACCGGCGCCGATGCGCTGGCCTTCTTCGACGCGATTGCCCCGATCATCCATTTCGACACGATCGACATGGACACCTGCTGGTTCCAGTCGCGCTATGACAAGGTTGGGCCCGGCGGCACCGGCAAGGACTACATCAATTGCCCGATGGACAAGGACCAGTATCTCGCCTTCGTACAGGCGCTGGTCGACGGCCAGAAGACCGAATTCAAGCAGTGGGAAGGCACGCCCTATTTCGACGGCTGCCTGCCGATCGAGATCATGGCCGAGCGCGGCGTCGAGACGCTGCGCTACGGGCCGATGAAGCCGATGGGGCTGACCAATGTCCACAATCCGACGGTAAAAGCCTATGCCGTGGTGCAGCTGCGCCAGGACAATGCGCTGGGCACGCTCTACAACATGGTCGGTTTCCAGACGAAGCTGAAGCATGCCGAGCAGGTGCTCGTGTTCCGCACCATTCCGGGTCTGGAAAACGCCGAGTTCGCCCGTCTCGGCGGCCTGCACCGCAACACCTACATCAACTCGCCGACCTTGCTCGACGCCTCGCTGCAGCTGAAGTCGCGGCCGGGCCTGCGCTTTGCCGGGCAGATCACCGGCTGCGAGGGCTATGTCGAGAGCGCGGCGATCGGCCTGCTCGCCGGCCGCTTCGCCGCCGCCGAGCGGCTCGGCCACACCCCGTCGCTGCCACCGCTCACCACCGCCTTCGGCGCGCTGCTCAACCACATCACCGGCGGCCACATCGTCTCCGACGACGAGCCGGGCAAACGCTCGTTCCAGCCGATGAACGTCAATTTCGGCCTGTTCCCGCCGGTGGAAGCACCGAAGACCGAAGGCAAACGCCTGCGCGGCAAGGACAAGACGGTGGCCAAGCGCCACGCGATCACCTCACGCGCGCGGGCAGATTGTCGGGAGTGGCTAGGGCTGCCGGCGCAAACAGCGGAAGCTGCTGAATAGCCAAGTCTCAGAGTCCTAACGCGATTGACGTTTACGTCAACTCGCTGTCCATCCCCGCGTTGCGCGCCTGAGCAACAGCCAATGCCGACGCAGAGCCGAAAGCCGGGCTGCGCCGCCAAGCGGCGAGCGACGACCACTCGCCATCTTGCCGAGATAGGCGCTGGTCAGCGCCAGCGGCAGGAACGCCGGACGCAGCGTTTCCGGAAGTGCGGACGCCCCTTGCTCGAAAGCGCGGAGATGCTCCTGCGCCAATGCAATCATCGCAGCCACCGCGCGCTGAGCGCCGGGGCCGCCGTCGCCGCCGACGAACTCTTCCGGCGATGAGCCTACCGCGGCAAGGATATCCGCCGGCACGAAGCATTGCCCGCGCCGGCGATGCAGCGGCAACAGCAGCAACAGGCCGGTCATCGCCTGGGCGCAGCCGGCCCTGCCCGCCAGTTCGGCAAAGCGCGGCGCCTGATTGGGATCGAGCACCATCGCCGCCAGCTGGATCAGCGCGGCCGCCGTCTCGCCGCAATATCCCTCGAGATCGGTGCGCGACGGCATCGGATCGTCATAGAGGTCGAAGATGCGGGCCTCGAGCATGTTGTCGAAGGCGGTTTTGGGCAGGCCATGGGCAGAAATCGTCGCCTTCAGCGCATCGGCGAGCGGGTTGCCTGTGGCTGCGGCTTCAGCAGCGATGACATCGCGCCACCATTGCAGCCTCACTTCGCCCGGCAATGCCTCGTGGATGCGGTCTCGGACAGACGCAATCTCGGCATTGAAGGCGTAAAGCGAAAACAGCGCCGCGCGCTTATTGGCCGGTGCATAGAGTGCGCTGACATAGCGGTCATGGTCGCCGGCGCGCACCGTCTCCATGACGATGTCAGCTGTATCGGTCACGTCAGTCGACGGCGATGAGCGCCGCGGCCACGGCGCGGTCTTCGGCAAGCAGAACATTGTAGGTCCGCACCGCTGCCCCCGTAGACATCGGGTCGGAGCCAATGCCAGCCGCTTTCAGCGCCGCCCGAAGTGCTGTCGGCAAGGGCCGCAAATCCTTGCCTGTACCGACCAGCAGGATCTCGACCTTGCCGGCCTCAGCCAGCAGCAGGTCGAAATCCGCCGCCGTCAGGGCCAGCGGATCGGCCGGCTCCCAGCCATGGATGCCGGAGGGCAGGCAAAGAAGCGAGCCGCGATGCGACATGTCGGCGAAGCGGAAGCCGCCATTGCCGTAGGCTTCGATCGGCGCCCGTCCGGGGAAATGCGCCTCGCGGATGACGATGCCTTTTGCCACCAGCGCAGCCGTCAGGTCGCCATGGCCTTGCCGCCACCAACCGGCTTCTCCTCATCGGCGCTCGCTCCCTGCGGCCTGAGCCTGAACAGGATCAGCAAGGGCGCTGCGATGAAGATCGACGAATAGGTGCCGAAGACGACGCCGAACAGCATCGCCATGGTGAACGAGCGGATCACCTCGCCGCCGAACAACACGAGCGCCAGCAGCGCCAGGATGGTCGTCACCGAAGTCAGCGTCGTTCTCGACAGCGTCTCGTTGATGGCGTTGTTCAACAATTGTGGGAGCGGCATTCGTTTGTATTTTCGCAAATCTTCTCGAACACGGTCATAGACGACGATCGTGTCGTTGAGCGAATAGCCGATAATGGTCAGGATCGCCGCCAGCGAAGACTGGTTGAACTCGAGCCCGGTGATGACGAAGAAGCCCAGCGTCATCACCACATCGTGCACCGTCGCCACGATTGCGCCGACCGCGAACTGCCATTCGAAGCGGAACCAGACATAGACCAGGATGCCGATCAGCGCGATGATCATCGCAATCGTGCCTTGCTTGGCCAGTTCGCCCGAAACGGTGGGACCCACCACCTCGACGCGGCGGAAATCGTAATTGTCCTGCAGCTCGCCGCGCACCTTGTCGATGACGGTCTGCTCGGCGTTCTCACCGCCATCCTGGGTGCCAACGCGGATCAGCACGTCATTCGGCGCGCCGAATTGCTGGACCTGCACTTCACCGATATTGAGCTCCGACAGCCGGCTTCTGATATCGCCAATATCGGCGTCGCCTTGCTTGGACTGCACCTCGATGATCGAGCCGCCCTTGAAGTCGATGCCGTAGTTGATGTCGATGGTCAGGAATCCGATAACCGACGCGATCGACAGCAGGCTGGACAGTGCGAACGTCCAGCGGCGGATGCCCATGAACGGGATTTTCGTGCCGGCCGGAACGAAGGTCACCGGCGCACGCGGCAATTCCTTCGGACGCGCACGGCGCAGCCAGATCGACACCAGCAGACGGGTGAAGGTGAAGGCGGTGAACACCGTGGTCAAAATGCCGATGGCATAGGTGATGGCGAAGCCCTTGACCGGTCCGGTGCCGAGATAGAACAGCACGACCGTGGCAATCAGCGACGTCACGTTGGAATCCACGATGGTCGCCAACGCCTTGGTGAAGCCTGTGTCGATCGACTGGATGACCGAACGGCCGGCCCGTCGCTCCTCTCGGATACGCTCATAGATCAGCACGTTGGAATCGACCGCCATGCCGATGGTCAGCACGATACCGGCAATGCCGGGCAAGGTCAGTGTCGCGCCAAGCAGCGACAAGACCCCGACGATCATCGCCACGTGCACGGCGAGCGCAATGTTGGCGAGGAAGCCGAGAAGTCCGTAGGCGACGAACATGAAGGCGACGACGAGAATGGAGCCGATGATGCCGGCGACCTTGCCGGCATGGATCGAATCCTGGCCGAGGCCCGGGCCGACGGTGCGTTCTTCGATCACGGTCAGCTTTGCCGGCAGCGCGCCGGCGCGCAGCAGCACGGCGAGGTCGTTGGCGCTTTCGGCGGTGAAATTGCCTGAGATCTGGCCGCTGCCGCCGAGGATCGGTTCGCGGATCACCGGCGCCGAAATCACCTGATTGTCGAGGATGATGGCGAACGGCTTGCCGACATTCTGCTGCGTCGCCTGGCCGAATCGTGTCGCACCGCGCGAGTTGAAGACGAACGAAACCACCGGCTCGTTGTTTCGGGAATCATAGGTTGCCGTCGCCTTGGCAAGATCTTCACCGGACACGATGACGCGATTTTCCACCAGATACGGAACCGGCGGATCGTCCTGCGAATAAAGCACCGAGGAGCCTGCCGGCGGGCGGCCGTTCAGCGCATCCTGCACCGACATCGAGGTATCGACCATCTGGAAGGTCATCTTGGCGGTCTGGCCGATGATCTCCTTCAGCCTTTGCGGATCCTGCAGGCCCGGCACCTGGACGAGTACACGGTCGTCGCCCTGCCGCTGCACGATCGGCTCGGTGGTGCCGAGTTCGTTGACGCGACGCTCGACGACTTCGATCGACTGCGCCAATGCGGCCGAGGTGCGGTATTTGATGCCGGCGTCGGTGACGGTGAATTTGAGCAGCCCGGCTTCGGAATCATCCAGGGACATCTCCTGGATGGAGCCACCGGTGAACAGGCCGGCGGCGACCGGATCGGTCAGCGGCTTAAGCGCCGCCTTGGCGGCATCGATCTGGGTTGGATCGGTGATGCGCACTTGTACGGTCCTGCCGGTGCCGCCAAGGCCGGTATAGCCCACCTTGGCATCGCGCAGCAGCGTGCGGATCTCGTCGCGCGTCGTTTCCAGCTGCGCCTTGACCAGGTCGTTCTGGTCCATCTGCAAGAGGATGTGCGAACCGCCCTGCAGATCGAGACCAAGCGTCATCTGCCGCTTCGGCACCCAGTTGGGCAATTGCGCCAATGTGCTGGCCGGGAAGAGATTTGGCGCGGCAAGGATGAATGTGACGGCCACGGCGATCCAGATCAGGATCATCTTCAGGCGCGAAAAATACAGCATATGGCGTTGTCCGTCAGGGCGTACTGGCGGATCGTTCCGCCGACAATTCGGTTATTTCTTGGCGTTCTTATTTGCCACCGGCTCGCCCTTAACCCGCACTTCGCCGATTGTCGAGCGCGCTGAGGTCAATTTGGCGCTGCCGCCGGCAGCGGTTTCGGCGTCAATCGCCTCTGTCGGTTCCATTCTAATTCTGATCACAGCCGGGCGCTATCGTGCGCTACTCGACTATTTTCAATTGTGCAGGCATCGGTCCGGAACGCAAAAGCAAGGCCAGATCATCGGCGTTCTCCTTTGTAAGGTTGCCCGATATCTGGCCGCGGCCGTTAAGAATTGGCTCGCGGACGACTGGCACCGAAAGCACTTGGTTGTCGAGGATCATCGCAAATAGCTTGCCGACATTCTGCGAGGTCGCCTGCGCAACGCGTGCCGTTGCCCTGGAATCGAAGGTGAACGAAACCGCCGGCTCATTTGTGACGGAGTTGGGAGTCGCCTGAGCATTGACAATGTCGTCACTGGAAACGATCGTTCGGCTCTCAACCAGATAGGGAACCGGTGGATCGTCCTTCGAATAAACCACCACCGAGCCAGCGGGCGTCCGGCCATTGATCGCATCAGCGACCGGCATCGACTCATCAACCCACTGAAAAGTCAGCATTCCGGTTCGGGTGAGAATTCTCCTCAGCCTTTGCAAATCCGCAACGCCCGAGGTCCGGACCAGCATACCGTCTTCGCCCTCTGGCCGCACTACTGGGTCGGCTACACCAAGATCACGCAGGCGATTCTTAATGACCACGATCGACTGCGCAAGCGCGATCGACATCCGATACTTGATACCTGTGTCTGTTACCGTGAACTTGAGCAACGCTGCTCCGGTATCATCCAGGATCACTTCCTGGACCGGACCAGCGCTGCCAAGGACAGGATCAGTCACCGCCTCCAATGCCATCTTGGCCGCGCCGACCTGAGCGGCGTCGGTGATATGCACCTGAACGGCCCGACCCGACTTAGCAAGACCAGTATAGCCGATCCTTGCATCGCGCAGCAGCGTCCTGATTTCGTCACGCGTCGCCTCCAACCGGCGATCGATCACATCGGTCGCGTCCAATCGAAGCAGCACGTCCGCGCCGGCAGCGTGAAGACTGGGCGCGTCGACGAGCATTGTGGCCATAGCAAGCCAGATCAGGATCATTTTCAGGCGCGAAAAATGGACCATACGCCGTCTTTTGTCAGAGCTCTGCCCGCGGATCGCTCCGCTTGGGAAACTGGCTTACTTCTTGGCGTTCTGGTTGGCCACCGGCTCGCCCTTGACCCGAACATCGGCGATCGTCGAGCGCAGCGCCGTCACCTTGGTGCCGCCGCCAAGGTCGATCTCAAGCTCATTGTCGTCGATCACCTTGGTCACCTTGCCGACGAAGCCGCCGCCGGTGATGACCGTGTCGCCACGGCGCACGGCCGAGATCATCTCCTGGCGCTTCTTCAACTGGGCGCGCTGCGGCCGGATGATGAGGAAATACATGATCACGAAGATCAGAACGAACGGGAGTATCATGCCGATATCCCCGAACGGACCAAGCGGAGTTCCGGTAGCTTGGGCGTATGCCGGTGTGACGAACATCAAGAACTCCTGGTTACGAAGAAGGCCGTAGGGCGGCCTCGCCAAATTTGGCCGGAATATAGTGGGTAAAGTTACCAATGCAACTGCGCGGCCGGGCTTTCAGCTGCTTTTCCGGCCGGTTGACCCGTGTTAGAGCATGCTCCCGGAATACGGGCGTGGTTTTCGCAAAAGATCATGCCCAAACAAAAGCTTGGAACCAGTTTCTATCTCGCCCGGATCAAGACGATTTCGGCCCCTACGCACGTTCGTGCGGAAACATAAAAGACGAGACATGACCGACAGCACCATCGAGGCCCTGAACCAAAAGCTCGACCGCCTGATCGAGGCGGTCACCCGCCTCGCCCCGCCGCCGGTGCCGCAAACCGATCTTGCGGTTGCCGATTGCTTCGTCTGGCAGGCCGACCCCGGCTATCTCGAGCCGGTGCGCAAGGTCAACCGCGTCGACATCGGCCTGATCCGCGGCGTCGACCGCGTGCGCGACATTCTGGTCGAAAACACGGAACGCTTCGCCGCCGGCCATGCCGCCAACAATGTGTTGTTGTGGGGTGCGCGCGGCATGGGCAAATCCTCGCTGGTCAAGGCCGTGCATGCGCAGATCAACGCCCAGGCCAAATCCGACCTGCCGCTCAAGCTGATCGAGATCCATCGCGAGGATATCGACACGCTGCCCAGGCTGATGGGCCTGCTGAAGGCGGCGCCGTTTCGCTTCATCCTGTTTTGCGACGACCTCTCCTTCGACCATGACGACACCTCCTACAAGTCGCTGAAGGCAGCCCTTGAAGGCGGCGTCGAGGGCCGCCCGGCCAATGTCATCTTCTACGCCACGTCGAACCGCCGGCACCTGTTGCCGCGCGACATGATCGACAATGAGCGCTCGACCGCCATCAACCCGTCCGAGGCGGTCGAGGAAAAGGTTTCGCTGTCCGACCGTTTCGGCCTGTGGCTCGGCTTCCACAAATGTTCGCAGGACGAATATCTCGACATGGTCAACAGCTATGCCAGCCATCACGGGCTCACTATCGACCCGGAGCAGCTGCGCGCCGAGGCGCTGGAATGGGCAACGACGCGCGGCAGCCGCTCGGGCCGCGTCGCCTGGCAGTTCACCCAGGATCTGGCCGGCCGGCTCGGCAAGCCGCTGAACGACTGATTGATTTGCGTCAGGTCACTGAAAAAGCCCGCCCCTTGCGGAGCGGGCTGAGCCGGCGGGCCGGACTGGAGGTCAGACGGCCTGCAAAACGTTTATTGTTCTATTCGAGATAGCCAGAGGGGTCGACCGGGGCCGAGTTCTTGCGCACTTCGAAGTGCAGTTTCGGCGAGTCGGTGGTGCCGCTCATGCCCGACAACGCGATTTCCTGGCCGCGCTTGACCTTCTGGCCGCGCTGCACCTCGATAGAACTGGCGTGGCCATAGACGGTGACCAGCCCGTTTTCGTGGCGCACCAGCACCGTGTTGCCGAATTCCTTGAGGCCGTCGCCGGCATAGATGACCACGCCATTCTCGGCCGCCTTGACCGGCGTTCCCTCAGGCACGGCGATGTCGACACCGTCCTTGCCGCCACCAAAATTGGAGATGACGCGGCCACGCACCGGCCAACGCATCTTGCCGATGCCGGTGGCATCAGGCGCGACAGCATCGTCGTCCTCGGCCTGCTGGATGACCTTGGCATCCTTCTTCGGCGGCGTGTAGGTGGCGAGCGTCTCCGTCGGCTTTGCCGCAGGCTGGGTTGCGGCCGTCGTCACCGGATCAACTTTGGCCGGCTTGGCGCTTGCAACCGTTGCGGTGCCACCGGCGGGAACCTTCAGCGTCTGGCCGATCTTGAGCAGACCGTCCTGCATGCCGTTGGCCTGCTTCAGCGCCACGATGCCAACGCCGGTCTTCCTGGCGATGGAGGACAGGCTATCGCCCGACTGGACCGTGTAGGTGCCCGCGCCGGCTTTTGGCGCGGCCGAGGCAGTCTGCGCCGGCTTGTCGGTCTTCGGCTTGTTCGCTGCCGAAGCGTCAACCTGCGCGGCGGACTTGCCGTCCTTGAGTTTCGGCTGCTGCGGCAGTACGGCGATCTTCTCCGGCGCCGGCGCCTTGGGGCTGTTTGCCGGCTTGCCGTCGGCAACTTTCGGCTCGGTCCCCTTGCTCGAATAGGCATAGGCCGGGATGACCAGCTTCTGGCCGGTCTTCAGCCCCTTGGTGGCGCTCAAGCCGTTGACCTTCATGATGACGTCGGCCGGCACGTGATAGCGATGGGCGATGCCGGAAATGGTCTCGCCGTCCCTGACGACGATCTCCGTGGCGTGCGGCGTGCCGGCGGCAACTGGTTTCGGATCGGAGTCACCGGCATTCTTGAACGGCCTTGCCGGCTGCACGGTGCCGGTGGTCGTCCTGTCGACATGCGGTGCCGGCGCAAGTGCAGGCGCGGAAGCGGTGCGCATCGGAGCGGCTTTGGGCGCGCTTGGCGGCGGCAGCTGCTGGACGGTGACCGGCTCCAGGCTGGAGCGGCTGACCGACTGGTTATGGCTGCCATTGACAGGTGCTGCAGCGATCGGCTCGGGCGCCACATCGCCCGGATAGGGCTGCGCGGTGCTCTGCTTGTCGATGATGGCGCGCTGATTGTTGGTCGAGGAGGTGAAGACGTCGTCGACACCGTTGAACCGCGAGACCTGGGAGCTACACCCCGCTGCCATTCCGGCTAGCATGAGGACAGCGCAGCCCCGCGACAGAGTACGCCCGTTTGCCTTCATAACACTGAATTGCATCGCACTAACCCGCAGACCCGGTACACACTGGTCATGATTAAAGCGCGTTAATGTTACTGGCGGGTTAACCCCATAGAATCAGACGCGAATTTTCTTAAAACATTTTGTAAGGCGCCTTCACCAACGTCGTCATCCCTGGGCGAAGCAGGCGCGAAGCGCCGTCGCGGAGACCCTGGGATCCATTCCGTGACATTGGCCGAAGAATGCAGCAGAGCAGAATTCTGCGCCGTAGCTACGCCTTGATGGCGCGGCATGGATCCTCGGGTCTGCGCTGCGTCGCTACGCTCCTTGCTTCGCCCGTGGATGACGAAACGATCGGCTTCGGCTTACCTTCGAAGCGCGTGACAGGCAGAATTCAGATAACCGCCGCAACGCTGCGCAGGATCGGCTGCAGGCGCACGGTGCCGATATCCTCGCGCTCGAAGCGGCTGCCGACCTTGGTCAGCTTGGCCAGCACCTGCTCGCCCTCCTCCGGCCCGATCGGGGCAATGACGATGCCGCCGCTCGACAATTGGTCGAGCAGGAAGCGCGGCAGGCTGTCGAAAGCCGCCCAGGCTACGATGCGGTCGAACGGCGCTTCGTTGGCAAGGCCGGTGGAACCATCGGCCTGGCGCACGATGACATTGCCGATGCCGAGCGCCTCGAAGCGTTGCCTGGCCTGCTCGGCCAGCGTCTTGTAGCGGTCGACGCTGACGATCCGAGCCGCGAGCCGCGACATCACCGCTGCCGTGTAGCCCGAGCCGGTGCCGATCTCGAGCACCCGGTTGCCGGGCTCTATTGCCAGGGCCGCAATCACCGCCGCCTGCAGATCGGCGCCCTCGATCGCCTCGCCGCATTCGATCGGCAGCATGCCGTCCGACCAGGCGATGGAATGGAACTGGCCGTTGAGGAAGCCGCGCCGCGGCGTCGCCTCGAAGGCTGCGATCAGCGCCTTCGGCACCGCGCCTTGGCCGCGCAGGCGCAGCAGGAAAGCGGCAAAACCCTCGCGATCGTCGAGCGGCAAGTTCATGCCAGAACCTTCTTCATGCGAACACCTTATTCAGACAGCGCCTTGGTCAGTTGGTCACGGATTTCATGCGCGGTGAGGTCAAGCTGCAGCGGCGTCACAGACACGAGCCGGTTGCGCAGAGCATGGAGATCGGTGCCCTGCTTGCCCTCGACCGGCTCGCGGCCGAAGCGCAGCCAGTAATAAGGCAGGCCGCGCCCGTCGCGGCGCTCGTCGACCCACAGGCTGTGCACCAGCTTGCCTTGCGACGTCACGACGGTGCCGGCGACCTCGTCAGGCAGACAGTTGGGAAAGTTGACGTTGAGCAGCACACCGTCCGGCAGCGGCATGGCGACGAGCTTTTTCAGCAGCGCCGGCGCCAGCGCTTCGGTGGTCTCGTAGGGAACGACGCGGTCCTCGCCGACATAGGAATAACCCTGGCTGAGTGCGATCGAGCGGATGCCGAGCAGCGCGCCTTCCATGGCGCCGGCGACGGTACCGGAATAGGTCACGTCGTCGGCGATGTTGGCGCCGGAATTGACGCCCGACAGGATCAGGTCCGGCGCGCCTGGCAGGATCTTCTTGACGCCCATGATGACGCAGTCGGTCGGCGTGCCGCGCACGGCGTAGTGTTTCTCGCCGATCTTGCGCAACCGGAGCGGCTCCGAGATCGACAGCGAATGCGCGTAGCCGGACTGGTCCTGCTCCGGCGCCACCACCCAGACATCGTCCGACAGCGTGCGGGCGATGCGTTCGAGCGACGCGAGGCCCTCCGCATGGATGCCGTCATCATTGGTCAGAAGAATGCGCATTATTTCGATTCGATCTTCGCCAGACCGCCCATATAAGGCCGCAGCACTTCAGGAATGGTTACGCTGCCATCCTCATTCTGGTAGTTTTCGATGACGGCAATCAGCGCACGGCCGACAGCGGTGCCCGAACCGTTCAGCGTGTGCACAAAGCGGTTGCCCTTGCCGTCCCTGTCCTTGTAGCGGGCATCCATGCGCCTGGCCTGGAAGTCGCCGCACACTGAACAGGACGAGATCTCGCGATAGGCGTTCTGTCCCGGCAGCCAGACCTCGATGTCGTAGGTCTTGCGCGCGCCAAATCCCATGTCGCCCGTGCACAGGACCATGGTGCGGAACGGCAATTCCAGTCGCTTCAGCACCTCTTCGGCGCACTGCGTCATCCGCTCGTGCTCGGCGAGCGAAGACTCCTGGTCGGTGACCGAGACCAGCTCGACCTTGTAGAACTGGTGCTGGCGCAACATACCGCGCGTGTCGCGGCCGGCGGAGCCCGCTTCCGAGCGGAAGCACGGCGTCAGCGCCGTATAGCGCAGCGGCAGCTTTTCATGGGCCGTGATTTCTTCGCGCACCAGGTTGGTGAGCGGGACCTCGGCGGTTGGAATCAACCCGAGCCGGCCATCGCCATGCTGCACGAAGAACAGGTCGTCCTCGAATTTCGGCAGCTGGTTGGTCCCGAAAAGCACTTCGTCGCGCACCATCAGTGGCGGGATGACTTCTTCATAGCCATGCTCGGTCGTGTGCAGATCGAGCATGAACTGGCCGATGGCGCGCTCCATCCGCGCCAGCCCGCTCTTCAGCACGGTGAAGCGTGATCCCGACAGCTTTGCCGCCCGCTCGAAATCCATCATGCCGAGCGCTTCGCCGATCTCGAAATGCTCCTTCACCCAGTTCGGCCGAGTCGGCACCTCGCCGACGATATGCTTGACGACATTGTCGTGCTCGTCCTTGCCGACCGGCACGTCGTCGAGCGGCACATTCGGCAGCACCGCCAGCGCATCGTTCAGCGCCTTGTCGAGCTCGCGCTCGCGCGCCTCGCCATTCTGGATGAAGGTCTTGATATCGCCGACTTCGGCCTTGAGCTTTTCGGCAAGTGCCGTGTCGCCCGAACGCATGGCGTTGCCGATCTCCTTCGAGGCGGCGTTGCGGCGTTCCTGCTTGGTCTGCAGCTCGGTGACGTGCTCGCGCCGCGCTTCGTCCTTCTTGATCAGCTCATCGACCGTGGACTGCGCCTCGTCAGCCGACCACGAGCGCTTGGCCAGCGCCTCGACAAGGGCCTTCGGGTTGTCGCGAATCCATTTGATATCAAGCATGGTTGGTTCGTCCTCAGAATAAGGCTGAGGGGGTAAACCGCATCCTTCATCGATGCAAGATGAGGGTCAGCGGCTGTCGCGTTTTTCCGCTAACGCGGATACCCGAACGCGACAGCCTATGAACGAGCCTGCTTTGAGGACGCGTCCGCCGCCTTTTCGGCCACGGCTTCGGCGGCTTCCTGCTTCTCGCGCGCCAGCTTCTGCTTGACCTGATCGCGCTCGATCAGCCGGGCCGCCCAGATCGACACCTCGTAGAGCAGGATGGTCGGGATGGCCAAACCGATCTGGCTCATCGGATCAGGCGGCGTCAGCACCGCCGCGACGACGAAGGCGATGACGATCGCCCATTTGCGCTTCTCGGCCAGCGCCTTCGACGACAGCATGCCGACGCGCGTCATCAGGCTGGTCACCACCGGCAGCTGGAACACCAGGCCGAAGGAGAAGATCAGCGTCATGATCAGGCTGAGATATTCCGACACTTTCGGCAGCAGCGAAATCTGCACCTGGTCGTCGGTGCCGGCCTGCTGCATGGCGAGGAAGAACCACATCACCATCGGCGTGAAGAAGAAATAGACCAGCGACGCTCCCATCAGGAACAGGATCGGCGATGCGATAAGGAACGGCAGGAACGCGTTGCGTTCGTTCTTGTAGAGGCCTGGCGCGATGAATTTGTAGATCTGCGTGGCGATCAGCGGAAAGGCGATGACCATGCCGCCGAACATGGCGAGCTTGACCTGGGTGAAGAAGAATTCCTGCGGCGCCGTATAGATCAGCTCGACCTTGTGCGGATCGAGCCCGGCCCACTGCGTGGCCCACTTGAACGGAACGACCAAAAGATTGAACAGCTTCTTGGCAAAGAAGAAGCAGACGAGGAAGGCGACGAAGAAACCGCCGATCGACCAGATCAGCCGCCGGCGCAGTTCGATCAGATGCTCCATCAGCGGAGCCGACGACTTCTCGATCTCGTCCTTTTCGCTGTCCGTAATGCTCACTTGGCGGCCCCCGCCGTCTTCTTGGACGCGGGCTTCGTGGCCGGCGCAGGCTTCGGCTCAGCCTTTGCGACTGCCTTCGGTGCCGCAGCGGGCTTGGTGGCGGCTTTTCCGGGTGCAGCCTTGGCGGGCGCCGCTGACGGCTTGGCCGCAACCTTCGCCGCAGGCGCCGGCTTTGCCGGTGCTGCCTTGGCTGCCGTTGTTTTGGTTGCCGGGGCCTTTGATATCGCAGCCCCCTTGGCGCGCGCGTTTCGTGGCGCTGCTGTTGCTGCAGCCGGTGTCACCACGGCCTCGTCGGTCATCGCCGGAAGGATCGGCGCCGCCGGCGCTGTTTCCGGTCCGTTGAGACCCGGCATCACCGTCGCGCCGTTCTTGAGCGGCTCGGCCGCCTGTGGTGTTTCTGCCGCGGGCGTTGCGGGATCGACGGCGGGCTTCGGCTTCATCACCGCATCGACGCCGGAGCGAACCTCTGCTGCCGCCTGTTCGAACGGATTGAGCTGCTTGCGGATCTCGGCCGCCGGATTGAGGCCGCGCAGCGTATCGACCGACTTCTTGACGTCGTCGAGCTCGGCTTCCTTCAGCGCCTCGTTGAACTGCTTCTGGAAGTCGGAGGCCATGGCACGCAGCTTCGCCGTCGTGCGGCCGAAGGTGCGCAGCATATTGGGCAAATCCTTGGGTCCGACGACCACGATCATGACGATCGCGATCACCAGCATTTCGGTCCAGCCGACTTCAAACATGGCAATCAGTTCCGACTAGTGCTTGTCGCCCAAGAGTGCGAAGCGGCTTTTGGACACGACTTGCTCAAAAGCAACAACCTCGGGCTCAGCTCTTGCTGGCCTTTTCCTTCACTGCCGAAACGGTCTCGTCCGGGCGGTGCTCGACGGTGCGCTTGTCTTCGGCGGTATCGTCGTCGGCCATGCCCTTCTTGAAGCTCTTGATGCCCTTCGCCATGTCGCCCATCAGCTCGGGTATCTTGCCGCGGCCGAACACCAGCAGCACGATCACCAGCACGATCATCCAGTGCCAAATCGAAAATGAACCCATTGTAACTCTCTCTCGAATGTTTTCCCTGGCGATGATCTATGCGTTTTCGCGTTGGGATTCAAACACAACAGCGACAAAGTTTATGAAGGCGCGGCTTATGTCACGCATTTTCGGCAAAGCTGCCCGCTACCAATCGGCGCATCTACCGCAGCAATGCAGCTTTTTGACAGCGGCTTGCGGTCAATCTTCCGTGACGCGCGGCGTCAGCAGGCCGAGTTCCTCGAGATCGATGTCGGTCAACGCATCCTCGTCCTCGGTCAGCGCGTCCGGATCGGCCGGCGGCAACGGGATGGCGAAATTCGACGGCATGCGGCCGGAGAGCAGCCCTGCCCCCTTCAGTTCGTCCATCCCGGGAAGATCGCGGATCTCCTCCAGTGCGAAATGGTCGAGGAAAGTGTCTGTCGTGCCGTAGGTGACGGGACGGCCGGGCGTGCGGCGGCGGCCGCGCATGCGCACCCATTCCGTTTCGAGCAGCGTATCCAGCGTGCCCTTCGAGGTCTCGACGCCTCTGATGTCCTCGATCTCGGCGCGCGTCACCGGCTGGTGGTAGGCGATGATCGCCAGCACTTCGAGCGCGGCGCGCGACAGCTTGCGCTGCTGCACCGTGTCGCGGCTCATCAGGAAGGCGAGATCGCCGGCGGTACGGAAAGCCCAGGCATCGCCGACCCGAACCAGATTGACGCCGCGCCGCGCATAGATCTGCTGCAGCTCAGCCATGGCAGCGGCAATGCTGATGCCATCGGGCAATCTGGCTGCGAGCTGCTTTTCGCTGACCGGCTCGGCGCTGGCGAACACGATCGCCTCGGCCATGCGTATGGCTTCGGCCATATGCAGCCGTTCGCCAGGATTCAGAAGCAGGGTATCAGTCGGGTCCTGGGCGATAATGCCCTCCTCGGTCTCTTCTTCGACCTTGAACGGAATGACCGAAGCGTTGGCGCGTTCGCTCATGATGCCACCTCGACTGCCTTGATTGGCTGCGCGCGGCCGCGCAGATAGAGCGGCGCGAACACCTGGTCCTGCCGCATCTCGATGCTGCCTTCGCGCACCAGTTCCAGCGACGCCGCGAACGAGCTGGCAATCGCGGTACGCCGTTCGTCCGGGCTGGTCAGGTAATTGATCAGATAGCTGTCCAGCGCCGTCCAGTCGCGCAGCGAGCCGATGAGCCGGGTCAGGATATCGCGCGCATCCTTGAGCGACCACACGCCACGCCGGGCAATCGTCACATTGGTGATCGCCTGTTTCTGGCGCTGCTGCGCATAGGCGGTGAGCAAATCGTAGAGCGAGGCCGAATAGGCGTTACGCTTCTCGACGATGACCATTTCAGGCATGCCGCGTGCAAACACGTCGCGGCCGAGCCGGTTGCGGTTGACCAGCCTTGCCGAGGCGTCGCGCATGGCCTCCAGACGCTTCAGCCGGAACTGCAGCACCGCGGCCAGTTCCTCGCCGCTTTCGCCTTCTTCGCCGGGCTGCTTGGGGATGAGGAGCTTCGACTTCAGGAAGGCCAGCCACGCCGCCATCACCAGGTAGTCGGCGGCAAGCTCAAGCCTCAGCGCCCTCGCCGTCTCGACGAAGGTCAGATATTGCTCGACCAGCGCCAAGATGGAAATCCGCGACAGATCGACCTTTTGGTTGCGGGCGAGATGCAGCAAGAGGTCGAGCGGACCTTCGAACCCGGCGACGTCGACGACAAGCGACGGGTCGCCGGTCAGCCGGGAATCGTCGTTCTCGGCCCACAGACGATCCATCGGTGCGGCCTTCGCAGCCTTGCTGTCCAATGTCTCCGCCACTTGTTCCTTTACCTCTGGTTAGAGCATGATGCCGAAAAGTGTGAAGCGGTTTTCGGACGACATCATGCTCTCTCTGTCTAATTTAGAGACGGATTCAGATTTCAGGTCGAACAGACCTGAAATCATCCGTCTCTAGGCCACCGCATCGAAATAGGTGGCAAACTCGGCGCGTATCTCGGTTTCGTCGGCCCGGTCGCGATCCCTTATATAGGTCAGCGCCCGCTTGGCGCGCTCCAGCGACGTCCCTTCAAGTCCCGTGGTTCGCGATGCGATGCCCGCCATCTCCTCGAAATCGCCATTGCAGTGAAGGACCAGATCGCAGCCCGCCGCAAGGATCGAGGCCGCCTTTGTCGGGAAATCCCCAGAAAGTGCCTTCATCGAGGTGTCATCGCTCATCAACAGCCCGTCGAAGCCGATCTCGCGGCGGATGATCTCGTCGATGACCTTGCCTGAGGTGGTCGCTGGGTTGTTCGGATCGATGGCGCTGTAGACGACATGCGCCGTCATCGCCATCGGCAGATGGCTAAGCTCGCGGAAAGGGGCGAAATCATGCCGCTGCAGGTCGCTCAGGGAGGCATCGACCACAGGCAGTTCGAAGTGCGTGTCGGCAAAGGCGCGTCCATGGCCCGGAATGTGCTTCATGACCGGCAGCACGCCGCCCGACATCAGCCCTTCCGCCGCCGCGCGGCCGAGTTCGATGACCGGGCGCGGCTCCTTGCCATAGGCGCGCGCGCCGATGACGTCGCTGGCGCCCTCGATCGGCACGTCCAGCACCGGCAGGCAATCGGCAGAGATACCGTAGCGCAACAGGTCGAAGGCGTGCAGCCGCGCCATCAGCCAGGCAGCCCTGGTGCCGGCATCATGGTCCTTGCGCCACAATTCGCCGAGCGCGCCGCCGGCGGGATAGTTCGGCGCCAGCGGCGGCCGCAGCCGCTGCACCCTTCCGCCTTCCTGGTCGATGAACACCAGCGCATCGGGTCGCCCGATACAGTCGCGCATTTCGGCGACCAGATCGCGGATCTGCTCGGTCTCGCCGATGTTGCGCGCAAACAGGATGAAGCCCCACGGGCATTCATTGCGATAGAAACGGATTTCTTCGCGGGTCAGCGATTTCCCGGCACAGCCGAGGATCATGGATTTTGATTCGGTCATTCCACCAGTCTAGGGCTTCGCGCCTCCAAAGGGAATCACCCCGGACGGCAAGCGCCTGGACCTTTCGCCCATCCACATGAAAAAGGCCGGCGCGATCCAGGATCGCGCCGGCCTTGATGATTGGATCAGCTTTTTACCGCGACACGAAGCAGTTGCCTCCGGCAGCCTTGTAGCTGGTGCACAGATTGATCGCATCGTTGCGCGATTGCGCAGGCACCCGGACACGGTAGAAGGTGCCCTTGCCGGCGATCTCCGCCTTGACGATGTTGGCGGTGCGACCGGCGAGCACATTTCCATAGCGGCGCTGCAGGTCGGCGTAGTTGGCCTGGGCGCTTTCCACCGTCGGCTGCGAAGCGATCTGCATCGACCACGAACCGCCCGATGTCGAAGCCGTCGCCGGAATGGAGGCAACCTGGTCGGGCTTGACCTCGCCGACCACGTCGACCGGCTGGTCGGACGGGCGCTGCGGCGCCACGGCAACCGTCTGCGGCGTGTTGGCGGACTGGGTCTCAGCCTTCGGCGTGGCCGCCGGCTTCACCGGCTTGACCGGCTTGGCGGTCTCGGCACTTGCCTGGTCGCTATTTGCCTGATCGGCAGGCGCCACGGTGCCGGTCTGCTCGGCATCGGCCGAAGGGGCGACGTGCTGCGGCGCCGGGTCAAGCGGCTCAGTCGCCGCAACCTGTGGCGCGGCCGGCGTCGAGTCCTCGCGGGCCACCAACGAGCCGTCGGGCTTGACCACCATGGTCCGCACCTTGCGCGGGGCAACGGCGACGGTATCGGGGTTCTTGTCGGCTTCCTGCAGCACCTGCGCGATGCGGTCCTCGGATTTTGGCGCCGGCGCGACAGCCGCGTCGGGGTTGACGGCAGCGTCGGGGTTGCCGGCAGCGTCGGGGCCTGGGGCAGCGTCGGTATCGTCGGGCGACAGATCGACGACGCGGCTTTCAGGCTCCTGCGCCTTCACATCTACCGGCTCTTCGGTGTTGGTGACTAGCTTCTCCTGAACCGGCTCGGCCGGCTTGGTGCCCTTGGCGACCGCATCATAAACCTTGTTGTCCTGGTTCGGCACCACGGCGCCGCCCGGATTTTCGGGCTTGACCTTGATCGGCCTGTTGTCGGCCTTGACAATGACCGGCGCATCGCTGCCGCCCTTGCCGCCGAACGACAAGGCGAAGGCGCCAAGGCCGCCGGCAATCGCAACCGCAGCAACGACCCCCGCGACCAGCAGGCCGCTCCTGCGCGGCCGTGCGGCTTCCTGCTCGGCGAGGCCCGGCACCGCCATTGCCTCGTCCAGATCCGGATCGTAGTCGAGTTCGTCGACCGCGAAATCGTCGGCCTGCGAAACCGGCTGGCTGCCGGGCAGATCGTCCATGTCAAAGCCGCCGGCGGCATCGGCGTGGTGAGCTTGCGTGGCTGCAAGCACTTCGGCTGGCCGCGCCGCATAGGCGCGCTGGTCGAGCTCGTGGCCCGAACTGAAGCCGGAACTGTAGGAATCGTCATCATAGCCGGCACTGCGTGCGGCAGTGGGCGGCGCCACTTCCACCGCGTTCATGTCGTTGAGCATGCCGGCGAATTCGGCGTCGATGTCGTCATAGGCGGCCGGCTCGTCTTGCTCGAAGCTGAGCTCTGGAATGTCGAGGTCGTCGGCAATCGCCACCACACGCTCCGGCACATCGACCGTCTCGACATCCGGCATCTCGTCATAGGCCTGAGGCGGCGCCTGGCGCGATGGCGTCGGCGCCACATAGGCAGCAGCGGCAACCGGCTGGTCGCGATAGCTTGGCGCTGCCGCCGGCGGCATGGACGGCTTTTCTGCAAAAGAAGCTTGCGGCTGCGCTGCAAAAGAAGGTTGCGGCTGCGCTGCAAAGGAAGGCTGGGCCGGGGTGGGAGTCACGCGGCTCCACGAACGCGCCGGCTCCGGCGGCGTCGAGCGCCAATCGCCAGCGACCGGTGCTGCCGTATCGTCATGACCGAGATCGATGCCCTTGGCCAGCGCCGCGTCGAAGGCGTGATCATCGAACTCGATCTCGGGCACATGGCCTTCAAGTTCGCCGGCAAGCAGATCGTCGAAATCGGCATCGTCCGCCTGGGCCTCCTGAGGAGCAGGCGCGTGTTCGTCTAGGTCCCAGTCGAGATTATCGACCGGAGCGACCGGCGTCGCGACGGACCGCTGCACCGGGGCAACCGGCTCATAAGTCCTGGTGGGCTCGATGGCGGCAGCCCTGGTGGGCTCGGTGACCACCGGAATCGGGGCGACTGGCGCCGGGCGTGGTGTGGTCATGGCGCCAAGCAGCGCGTTGAGTTCATCTTCCAACGTCCGTTCGTCAGCGACCGGAGCGGCCGGGGTCGCCATATTGGTAGGCGCCACATAGGCTGGTGCGACCGGAGTTGGCTGAACCGGAGCGGGTGCGGTCTCGGCCACCGGCTCGTGATCGGCAAGCGCATCATCGATGCTCAGATCGAAATCGTCGAATGCTTCGTGCGCAGTCTCATGAGAGGGGCTGGCCTCCACGGTCCAGGCCGGCGTCTCGTCCACTTCCGGCGCATCCATCTCAACCGGCGCGCTGACCTGCAGATCGCTGACATCCAGATCGCGCTCTTCCGGATCCTCGGCCTCAACAGGCTGAGCCTCGAAAGCCTGAGGCTCGAAATGCTCGGCTGCAAAGTCCATGTCGACATCGGCCATCGCGTCATCGAAATGAACCGCAAAATCCTCGTCGGCAACAGCGTGGTCGGCGGCGCCGACGACCGGCGCCTCGGCTACTGGCGCGGCATACTGGTCCTGCGCCGGCGCAGGACCGTCCAGCGTCAGCTCGTCTTCCAGCGACATCGAGACGGCATTGTCGAAATCATCGTCGAACGCGAGATCGTCGGCAGGCGCAGCAGCAACCTGCGCGACATCTGCGGCATGGGCGACGGTCGCGCCGTCATCGAGCAGCAACCCCTGCTCGAGCGAAGCGGCAAGGTCGTCATCCATCGGCAGGTCGTCTTCGAGCGGCGATACGTTTTCCAGCGAGCTGGCGACGGCATTGTCGAAATCATCGTCGAATGCAGCTTCGTCGAATGCGGGCTCGGCAAACGAAGGTTCGGCAAACGAGGGTTCAACGGGAGCAGCCGCAGCCTGCGGGGCAGCGCCGAAATCCAGATCGGCGGCATCGTCGAAGACGAAATCATATTCCAGCGAAGCAGCCAGCGCATCGTCCATCGCGGCATCGGTGGTTTCCGGCTCGCGAATCTCGGCAGCAGGTTCGTAGGGCTCAGCGGCAGGCTGGTGAACCTCGGGAGCTGGCTGGCTGGCCTCCATGGAACCGACTTCATCGCCGAATTCGCCCATCAACTCCTTCTCGAGGTCGATGTCGAAATCGCCCTCGTCCGCAGCCGTCTCGACGGCTGGCGCCTGCGGCTTGACCGGCTGGCGCGGATCGAAACCCATGATCCTGGTCAGTTCAGCGAACGGATCATCTTCGGCGATGTCGTTGTTGTCGGCTACTCTCAGCTGGGTTCTGTCTGCCATTATTGTTCCCGAACTCGCACTCATTCGGACGCCATGGACGTCGCGTAGGGTTGGCCCTTACCAGCGCAATGTGGGCAAATGGTGACAGGTGTTTTAGTTAAACCTAACGCATCTCAGTGGGCGCATCAGCCCCAATCAGCGTCAGGCCGGAGGTCAAAACATCCGAAACAGCCTGCACCAGCCCTAGTCTGGCATGAGTCAATTGTCGGTCGTTAACCTTAACAAAACGTAAGTCGGCATTCTCGGTGCCCCGATTCCAGTGTCCATGGAAGGTGGAAGCCAGATCGTAGAGGTAGAATGCCAGCCGGTGCGGCTCCAGCGCAAGGGCCGCGGATTCGATCAGCCTTGGATATTCAGCCAGCTTCCGGATCAGGCCAATCTCGCCCTCATCGGTGAGCGACGCCGAGGCCGCGGCCAGGCTGTTGCGGTCGAAATTGGCCTCGCCCAGTTGCTCGCTCGCCTGCCGGAACACCGAATGACAGCGCGCCGAAGCGTACTGCACGTAGAACACGGGATTGTCCTTGGACTGTTCGGTGACCTTGGCGAAATCGAAGTCGAGCGGCGCGTCGCTCTTGCGGTAGAGCATCATGAAGCGGATCGCATCGCGGCCCACCTCCTCCACCGCTTCGCGCAAGGTCACGAAGTCGCCCGACCGCTTCGACATCCGAACCGGTTCGCCATCGCGAAACAGCTTCACCAGATTGCACAGCAGCACCGTGAGTTGCAGCTTCAGATCATCGCCTGCAATCGCCCGCGCCAGCGCTTCCAGCCGCTTGACGTAGCCGCCATGGTCGGCGCCCAGGACATAGATCAGGCCGACGAAACCGCGGTCGACCTTGTCCTTGAGATAGGCGACGTCGGCGGCGAAATAGGTGAACGAGCCGTCGGACTTGACCAGCGCCCGGTCCATGTCGTCGCCGACCGCCGTCGAGCGAAACAGCGTCTGCTCGCGGTCTTCCCAGTCGTCCGGCTTCTCGCCCTTGGGCGGCGGTAGCTTGCCCTTGTAGATATGGCCTTTCAGCGTCAGATCGTTGATCGCCGAGCGGATTTTTTTGGCATTGTCGGCATGCAGCGTGCGCTCGGAGAAGAAAACGTCGTGATGCACATTGAGCAACGCCAGATCCTCGCGGATCATCACCATCATGGCGTCGATCGTGCGGTCCTTGACGATTGCCAGCGACTCATCGTCGGGCATCTGCAAGAGCTTGCGGCCAAATTCGGCAGCCAGCGCCTGACCGACCGGCACAAGGTAATCGCCGGGATAGAGGCCGGCCGGTATCTCGCCAATGTCGTCGCCCAGCGCTTCGCGGTAGCGCAGGAAGGCCGAACGCCCGAGCACGTCGATCTGCGCGCCGGCGTCGTTGATGATGTATTCCTTGGTGACGTCATAGCCGGCGAAGGCCATCAGATTGGCGAGCGTGTCGCCGACAACCGCGCCCCGGCAATGGCCGACATGCATCGGCCCGGTCGGATTGGCCGAGACATATTCGACATTGGTCTTCTTGCCGCCACCAATGGTCGAGCGGCCGTAGTTTTGCCCCTCGCCGAGCACCGCGGTCAGATGTGCCTGCCAGAAAGCGTCCTTGAGCCGGAGATTGACGAAGCCGGGACCGGCGACGTCGGCTTCGGCAACATCGGCGTCGCTGCGCAGCACTTCCACCAGCCGCTCGGCCAGCGCCCGCGGGTTGTGCCCTGTCGGCTTGGCCAGTACCATCGCCGCATTGGTGGCGAGATCGCCATGGCTGGCGTCGCGCGGCGGCTCGACGGCGATGCGCGACAGGTCGGGCGAAACGCCATTACTGTCTTTCAAATCAAGCGCTTCGACGGCTTTTGTGATTCGCGCGCTGAAATCGGCGAAGATGTTCATGGGTCTTGCTCTGGCGGACTGTGCAGGGGAACCGGCTCATTCGCCGGCAAATCGCGCCCGCCCTAGCTTAAATCGGGCGTATGGTCAAACAGACGGCGGTGTTCCTTCAAGGCGTAGGTATCCGTCATCCCCGCGAGGAAATCGGCGACGCTGCGCGCCCTGATGCGGTCCTCCGCCCGGTCGAGCCCCTCCCGCCAGCCGTCCGGCATGGCGCGCGGATCGGCGTAGTAGACATCGAACAGGTCGCGCACGATCTGCTCGGCCTGAGTGCGCACGCGCATCACCTCGTCATGCCGGTAGAGATGCTTGTAGAGAAAGGTCTTCAATTCCTTCTCGGTCGCCGCCACGTCAGCGGAAAAGGTCACCATCGTTTCGCCCGCCGCCCGCACCGCTTCGGCGCTGTCAGGCTTGATGCGCTCAAGATTGGCGCTGGTGGAAACAATGACATCCTCGACCATCATCGTGATCTGCCGGCGCATCAGCTCATGGCCGGTGCGCACATCGTCCAGGCCCGGATAGCGCGCGCGCACGCTTGCCAGGATCGATCCCGGCAGCGCCACCGTTTCCAGCATGTCCAAGGTCAGGAAGCCGGAGCGCAGGCCGTCGTCGATGTCATGGGTGTTGTAGGCGATATCGTCGGCGATCGCAGCACATTGCGCCTCGATGCCGGCGAAATGGTCGAGTTCGAGGTCGTGCAGCTCGGAATAGTCGCGGATCGCCTGCGGCACCGGGCCTTTGAGCCCTTTTCCCTTGGCATCTGTCAGCGGCCCATTGTGCTTGACCAGCCCTTCCAGCGTTTCCCAGGTCAGGTTTAGCCCGTCGAACTCGGCATAGCGCCGCTCCAGCCGCGTCACCACGCGCAGCGACTGCGCATTGTGGTCGAAGCCGCCCCATTGGGCCATCCGCTCGTTCAGCGCGTCCTCGCCGGTATGGCCGAACGGCGTGTGACCGAAATCGTGCACCAAGGCGACCGCCTCGGCCAGATCCTCGTCGCCGCGCAGCGCTCGCGCCAGAGCCCGCGCAATCTGCGCCACCTCGATCGAATGCGTCAGCCGGGTGCGGTAGTGATCTCCTTCATGGGCGACGAACACCTGCGTCTTGTGCTTCAGGCGGCGGAAGGCAGTCGAATGAATGATACGGTCGCGGTCGCGCTGGAATGGCGTGCGAGTCGGGCTCTCGACCTCGTCATAGAGCCGCCCGCGCGACCTGGCTGGGTCGCTGGCATAGGCCGCGCGCGGCCGATAGCCGAACCCAATGTCGCCAAGCTCATTTGTCATGGCTGATGCCGCCGCAGTTGACTTGCCCCTTCCCGCTTCATACCTATCATGTGAAACCGAAAGCAAGGTGACGCCCATGGGCGCTGATGCCAAGACTGCCATGAAAGTCGAGATGACCGGCGCCGCCGCCAAGCGGATTGCGAAAATCGTCTCTGGCGAGGCCGGCAAGACGGCGCTGCGCGTCTCCGTAGAGGGCGGCGGCTGCTCCGGCTTTTCCTACAAGTTCGACCTGGTCGATACGCGCAATGACGACGACGTCGCCATCGAAAAGGACGGCGCCACCGTGCTGATCGACGATTTGTCGCTGGTCTATATGGGCGGCTCGGTGATCGACTTCGTCGACGATCTGATGGGCCAGTCGTTCCAGATCCGCAACCCCAATGCAGTCGCCTCCTGCGGCTGCGGCACCAGTTTCTCCATCTAGGCAGATGTCCGGCGTCGGCGCGGTCCGTCAGGTCGCACTGTCGGCCGGGCGCGACCTCGACGTCACGCTAGCCTTCTGGCACGATGTGCTCGGCCTCAGCGTTCATGCCCGCTACGATCCGCCGGGCATCGCCTTCATCATGGCCGGTGATATCAGGTTGCTGTTCACCGATGGCGTTCCGGCCGGCACCGTCTATCTCGATATAGCCGGGCTCGAAGCCTTCCACGCCGAGGCGAAAGCGTCCGGCGTTCCCTTCACCGCACCGCCGGCGCTCGTCCACAACGACACCGAAGGCACGTTCGGAACGGCAGGGGAAAGCGAGTGGATGGCCTTTCTAAAGGACCCGGCAGGCAATACGATCGGGCTTGTCGAACGTCTTTCGCCCGAACATCCCTGAGGCCGCCCATGAAAATCGTTACCTGGAACATAAACGGCATTCGCGCCCGCATAGGCAACCTCACCCACTGGCTGAGCGAAAGCCAGCCCGACATCGTCTGCCTGCAGGAGATCAAGTCGGTCGACGAGCAGTTCCCGCGCGCCGAGATCGAGGCGCTTGGCTACAACGTGGAAACCCATGGCCAGAAGGGCTTTAACGGCGTCGCCCTACTGTCGAAACTTCCGTTCGACGAGGTTATCAGAGGCCTGCCCGGTGATGACGCCGACGAGCAGGCGCGCTTCATCGAGGGCGTGTTCTCGACCGACCAGGGCGCGCTGCGCGTCGCCTCGCTCTATCTGCCCAACGGCAATCCCATCGATGACGAGAAGAAATTTCCTTACAAGCTGGCCTGGATGGAGCGGCTGCATCGCTGGGCCGAGCAGCGGCTGCTTCTGGAGGAGGCGCTGGTGCTGGCCGGCGACTACAATGTCATCCCCGAGCCGGTCGATGCGCGCTTCCCCGAGAACTGGCTTGGCGATGCGCTGTTCCAGCCGCAGACCCGGCAGGCCTTCCGGCGACTGAAGAATCTCGGCTTTACCGAGGCGGTGCGCGCCGTCACCGATGCGGCCGATGTCTATACCTTCTGGGATTACCAGGCCGGCGCCTGGCAGAAGAACAACGGCATCCGCATCGACCATCTGCTGCTGTCGCCCGAAGCGGCCAACCGCTTTTCCTCGGCCTCGATCGAAAAGCATGTGCGCGCCTGGGAAAAACCTTCCGACCACGTGCCGGTGGCGATCGATCTGGCGCTGCTGCCGGCTTGATCAGCCGAAACCCTGATATCGCCACAATCGCGCCATTCAGTCAGAGATCAGCATGGCGGCTGGGGTTCCATGGCACTACGATTCCTCCTTTGTCCAATCGGCCTGGCATTTGCCATGGCCTCCCCTGCAGCGGCACTTGCCGACCAGCAGTGCCTGGCCAATGGCAAGTCCTACCAAGTCGGCCAGGTCACCTGCCTGACGGTTTCAGACAAGAGCCATATGGCCCGCTGCGACCTGGTGCTCAACAACACCTCATGGACCAAGATCGGCGATACCTGTCCCGACAGCACGATTAAGCCGCATCTGCACGTCACGCCGATCTCGATGCCGGTACACAGAGCGGTGCCGGCGGAACTCACCGAGAACTGATGGATGTGAGCTAATCTCCCCCCTCAAGGGGGGAGATTGGCAATTTCACTGGTCGTCACCACCCTTGGTGAGAAGATCGTCGGCAAGCGAAATCGCCGTGCGGCGGTCGGCTTCGCCGGCGGCGGCAAATGCCTCTTCCTGCATGCCGCGGATCCACGGCTGGTCGCTCGGCGAGGCGCGTTCGAGCGCGGCGGTCATCATGGCCAGCCCGCGCACGATCTTGCCGCTCTGGAACAGAAGATTGCCGAGCGTCGCCTGGGCGCCGGCATGGCCTTTTTCGGCGGCGAGTTGGAACCAGCGGCCGGCCTGCTTGACGCTGGCCTTGACGCCGCCCTCGCCCTTCAAAAACATCTGGCCCATCTCGAACTGGGCGTTCGGGTTGCGGTAGTTGGCGGCCGCGCGCATGTAATATTCCTGCGCCGCGACCTCGTTTTCCTCGACCGGGCTGCCGGGGATACCTGTCCGGAGATAGTCGCCCAGCGCCACCAGCGCGTCGGAGACATAGCTTTCCTCCGGCGATCCCGGCTCGACATCCTGATCGACGATCTCGGAGAAGAATTTGAAGGCCGCATAGTCGTCGCGCGTCACGCCGTCGCCTTCGGCGTACATGCGCGCGAGCTTCCAGGTGGCGCCGATCTGGCCGTTCTCGGCGGCGTATTTATAGGCCTCGACCGCCTGTTCCTTGTGGCCGCTCTTGTAAGCGGAGAAGCCGAACTGGAACACGGCCCATGGGCTCGATTGCGGCTTCACGCCGGTCTTGTCGTCGAACACCTTGTCGTCGAAGGCCATGGCCTGGCCCACGGCGCCAAAGATCGCAACAGCGACCAGTGCCGGAAGGACAGACGACCTCAACAACTCAGATATCCGCATAGCAATGTGTTTCTTTGGCACCGCCCGGATGGGTGACCGCGCCGTCGCGGGCAGGCCCTACCGTTTGTGCGTATTTCCAGATCGCGCCCGACTGATAGTCGGTCGTGCGCGCCTTCCAGGCCTTCGCCCGCGTTGCCAGTTCGGCCTCGGACAGGTCGACCTCGATCGTGCCTTTGGTTGCATCGATCGAAATCACATCGCCGTCTTTCAAGAGCCCGATCGGGCCGCCAACGGCAGCTTCGGGCCCGACATGACCGATGCAGAAACCGCGCGTCGCGCCCGAGAAACGACCGTCGGTGATGAGAGCGACCTTGCCGCCCATGCCCTGGCCGTAGAGCGCCGCCGTCGTCGACAGCATCTCGCGCATGCCCGGGCCGCCGCGCGGACCTTCGTAACGGATGACGAGAACCTCGCCTTCCCGGTAGTTGCGGTGCGTGACCGCCTCGAAACATTCCTCTTCCGAATCGAAACACCGTGCCGGACCTGAGAATTTCAGCTCCGTCATGCCCGCGACCTTCACGATCGCGCCTTCGGGGGCAAGGTTGCCCTTCAAGCCCACGACACCGCCGGTTTGGGTGATTGGTCGGTTGGCGGGACGGACCACATCCTGGCTATCATTCCAGGCAACATGCTCCATGTTTTCGGCCAAAGTACGGCCAGTCACGGTCATGCAGTCGCCATGGAGATAGCCGTGGTCGAGCAGCGTCTTCATCAACAGCGGAATGCCGCCGGCCTCGAACATGTCCTTGGCGACATATTTGCCGCCCGGCTTGAGGTCGGCGATGTAGGGCGTCTTCTCGAAAATCGCGGCAACGTCGAACAGGTCGAACTTGATGCCTGCCTCATGCGCGATCGCCGGCAGGTGCAAAGCCGCATTGGTCGAGCCGCCGGTGGCCGAGACCACGGTCGCCGCATTCTCCAGCGCCTTCAGCGTGACGACGTCGCGCGGCCGGATGTTCTTGGCGATCAGCTCCATGATCTTTTCGCCGGAGGCGAAATTGAAGCGGTCGCGCATCTCGTAGGGCGCCGGCGCGCCGCAGGAGTACGGCAGCGCCAGGCCGATCGCCTCGGCGACGGTGGCCATAGTGTTGGCTGTGAACTGGGCCCCGCAGGAGCCGGCGGACGGACACGCCGCCTGCTCGATCTCGAGCAGTTCGGCATCGCTGACCGTGCCGACCGAATGCTGGCCGACCGCCTCGAACACGTCCTGCACGGTGATCTGGCGGCCGCGATAGGAGCCCGGCAGGATCGAGCCGCCATAGATGAAGATCGACGGCACGTTGAGCCGCACCATGGCCATCATCATGCCGGGCAGCGACTTGTCGCAGCCGGCAAGGCCGACCAGCGCATCGTAGCAATGTCCGCGCATGGTGAGTTCGACCGAATCGGCGATGACATCGCGCGACACCAGCGACGACTTCATGCCCTGGTGGCCCATGGCGATGCCGTCGGTGACGGTGATGGTGCAGAATTCGCGCGGCGTGCCGTTGGCGGCCGCGACGCCTTTCTTGACCACTTGCGCCTGGCGCATCAGCGAGATGTTGCAAGGCGCCGCCTCGTTCCAGCAGGAGGCAACGCCGACCAGCGGCTGCGCGATCTCGGCGGCAGACAGGCCCATGGCATAGAGATACGAACGGTGCGGCGCACGCGCCGGACCGACGGTCACATGGCGGCTAGGCAGCTTGGCCTTGGAAATGACTTTGGCGTCCATTCTCTTCCTTGCCGCGGGCGGTGCGGCCTGCCTCATCGCCGAGCCTTGTGGCGCGTGTCCCGAGACGAATTCGAGGTGCGCCGGGTTTATGGCGGGAAATGGGCAATTTCTTCGGGCGAGGCTGTAGCGCGGGGGTTGGTCGGGAACTGTTGCCAAAACGTCACAATTGCGAGAGGTGAAAGTGATGCGACGGATTTGCAATACCAAGTTTTCCGTCATCGCTCGATGGTCCACCCACAAAACAAAAAGGCCGGGCTATACCCGGCCTTTCGTTATAATTTTCAGAGCCTTAGAACTTGATCTTGACGCCGCCCGAAATTGCCGTGACCAGATCGTTGCCGAAGTCGTAGCTGACGTCGGTACCGGCCTCATAGCCATTCTCGTCAGTCAACGTGCCTGAGTGACCACTGGTCAGTACACCAACCGCGCCGGCCAACCGCACTTCGATGTTGGCGGTTGGCGTGTAAGCGACGCCGCCACCGAGCGTCCAGGTATCGGTCTGCGAGCCAACACCGTGCGACGTGCCGCGATCCCAAGATAGCTGGGCGGCACCACTCCACTGCTCATTGAACTTGTGGCCGATGCCGGAGGTCACCGTCCAGCCATCGCGGTACATCAGGTCGAGCGAGGTTAGCCTAACTGGAAATGGGGAAATCGTCGTGCAAGGTGCAAGGCCCTTGGTTGCTTGCGAGCAGATCGGAATGCTCTGCAGCACACTCCAGTTGACCCATTTGATCGAGCCGAAAGCGAGCCAGCCAGGCGCGATGCCTGACTGAAGCTTCAATTCCACCGAATCCGGCATAGACGCGGAACCGTAGATGTCAGGTTTACCCTGGCCGACTTGCGATAGGTCGAGCGTACCCTCAAGATTGTCCAACTTGACCTGCGAGTTATAAACGAGGCTGGCACGCAGCGCGATTTCGGGGATCTCATAAGCAAGGCCGGCGCGCCAGCCCCAGCCGGTACCCTTTAGGTCAACGCGGCCAACGGCGCCAGGCGCCAGCGGCGTGATGAAGCTTTCCTTGAAACCATAGACTTCTTGGTAAAAGACACCGCCGATAAAACGTAGCTGGCCCTTGCCGGCATCCATTTTGTAGGAGCAGGTGGCTGCGTAATTATTGCTCTTGATATCGGTTTCGATGTTGGAGAAAGAGCCGTTCCAGATGCCAGGATTCGTATGCGCGCCCCAAGGCTGCGAATAGTCAGCCATGCAGTCGACGTCTTTAACCACCTCGGCCTTGAAGCCTATGCGCGGCACCCAGTAGCCTTCGCTGTCATCAGCTGTGCTTTTGAAGTTGAGCGTCGCGTTGCCGTCGACGGCATTCTTGAGCTTGCGCTCAGGCATCACGTAGGTCGCCTCGGCTTCGGTGGCGAAGCGCGCCGGATCGAACAGAAGGTCGATGTCGTAGCCACCGCGCTCGATGCCGCCGGCATGTACGGAACCGATCAAGCCCAGCGAAAAACACCCCGCCCCCAGCAGTGTTTTAAAACGCAGATTGTTCATGGATATCCTCCCCGAAATACTAGTGGGTCAAGCTAGAACCAATTCGGGTTAACGGCGCAACAATGAATTCACATAGCGTACATGTACACCTGAGGCGGCTGCCTTTCCGGCACAGCGGCTGGTTCCGAAGCAAGGCCGAAAAACGACTTTCCGGGGGCAGATCAGCGAAAGAATTCTGTGAAACCCGTCACAAAAACCTCAAAAACAAGCCCTTTCGGAGCTATTTGGCCCGATTGTTACATTATGGCAACAATGGGGCTGAAACTTTCCGTTTACGTCAATATTAACCTTACGGAATGCCTGTTGTTCGAGCAAAAGAACCGCCGCCAAGCACTTGCCGGCGCCTTGCGAATCCAGCGCTCAACCAGCGTCGCGCACCCTGGTCAACGCCACCGAAAGCTTCTCCTGCTGATCGCGGTATTCGTCGAGTTTTTCGCGCTCGGCCGCGACGATCTCTTCCGGCGCGCTGGCGACGAACCGTTCATTCGACAGCTTCTTGTGCAACCGCGCGATTTCCTCGGTCACCTTGGCCAGTTCTTTCTGCAGCCGCGCCGCCTCGGCGGAGAGATCGATCAGGCTGCCGAGCGGCAGGCAGACCGTCGCCTCGTTGACCACGATCTGGGCCGAGCCCTTGGGTGCCGCGTCCTCCAGCGAGATATCGCCGACCCGCGCCAGCCGCTTGATGGCGGACGCATGGCGGTCGAGCCTCTGCCGGGTCTCGACGCTGGCGCCAACCACCACCAACGGTGCGATCGCCGCCGGCGGCACGTTCATTTCGGAGCGCACGGAGCGGATGCCGGACACCAGATCGACCAGCCAGTTGATGTCGGCGGCCGCGTCCGCGTCCTCGAAGTCCGGCGACGGCCAGGCGGCGTGGCAAAGCAGCGTTGCGCGCGTCCGGCCCTCGCCCGCCGTCTGCGCCCACAACTCCTCGGTCATGAACGGCATCATCGGGTGAAGCAGCTTGTAGATCTCGTCGAGCACGAAGGCGACGCAGGCGCGGCTTTCGGCTTTGGCCGCCTCGTCAGTGCCCATGAACACCGGCTTGAGCAGTTCGAGATACCAGTCGCAAAACAGGTTCCAGACGAAGCGGTAGGCAGCCCCTGCCGCCTCGTTGAAGCGGTATGAGGTGATGCCCTCGGTGATCGCGTGCGACGCCCGGGTCAATTCGGTCAGGATCCAGCGGTTGACCGGCAACTTGGCGTCGTTCAGCCAAAAATCGTCATTGCGCGCGACCTCGTTCATCTCGGCAAAGCGTGTCGCGTTCCACAGCTTGGTGCCGAAATTGCGGTAGCCGGCGATGCGCGCCGGATCGAGTTTTACGTTGCGCCCCTGCGCCGCCATCACCGTCAGCGTGAAGCGCAGTGCGTCAGCACCAAACTCGTCGATGAGGTCGAGCGGATCGATGACGTTGCCTTTCGACTTCGACATCTTCTGCCCGTTCTTGTCGCGCACCAGCGCATGCACATAGACGGTGTGGAACGGCTCCTCGTGCATGAAATGCAGGCCCATCATCATCATCCGGGCGACCCAGAAGAAGATGATGTCGAAACCGGTCACCAGCACGTCGGTCTGGTAATAGGTTTTCAGCTCCGGCGTGTGATCCGGCCAGCCCAGTGTCGAGAACGGCCAAAGCGCCGACGAGAACCAGGTGTCGAGCACGTCCTCGTCGCGGCTCAGGATCTCGCCCGGCTTGAAGGTCTCGAGCTTGTCCTCGACCCAGGCCTTCCATGGACCTTCCAGCGCCAGATAATATTCGATCGCGGCGCCCAGCGCCTCTTCCTCGGTCTTCTCGACGAAGACCCGGCCGTCCGGCCCGTACCAGGCCGGGATCTGGTGACCCCACCATAGCTGGCGTGAAATACACCAGGGCTGGATGTTCTCCATCCAGTCGAAATAGGTCTTTTCCCAGTTCTTGGGCACGAAGTTGCTACGGCCTTCGCGCACCGATGCGATCGCCGGCTTGGCCAGCTCGGCGGCGTTTGCATACCACTGCTCGGTCAGAAACGGCTCGATCGGCACGCCGCCGCGGTCGCCATGCGGCACGGCGTGGCGATGCGGCTCGATCTTGTCGAGGAAGCCGCCGGCCTCCATCAGCTCGACGATTTTCTTGCGCGCGACGAAACGGTCGAGACCGTCGAGCTCGTCCCAGACGGCCTGGCGCTCCGGCGTCACGTCGAGCCCGGCGAGAAAATCCTCGTTATCCCTGAGCGTTATTGCCGCCTCGATGGTCAGGATGTTGATCGCCGGCAGCTTGTGGCGCTTGCCAACCTCGAAATCGTTGAAGTCGTGCGCCGGCGTGATCTTGACGGCGCCGGAACCCTTTTCCGGGTCGGAATACTCGTCAGCCACAACCGGAATTTTCCGGCCGACGATCGGCAACACGACATTCTTGCCGACCAGATGCCGGTAGCGCTCGTCGTCCGGGTGCACGGCGACTGCCGTATCGCCCAGCATCGTCTCGGGCCGTGTCGTCGCCACGGTGATGAATGTCCCAGGATTTTCCGGATCGAAAATCTCGCCCTCGATCGGATAGCGGAAGTGCCAGAGATTGCCATTGACCTCCTGCGGCTCGACCTCCAGGTCGGAGATCGCCGTCAACAGCTTCGGGTCCCAGTTCACAAGGCGCTTGTCCTTGTAGATCAGCCCTTCCTTGTAGAGGCTGACAAAAACTTCGAGCACGGCCTTGGACAGGCCTTCATCCATGGTGAAGCGTTCGCGCGACCAGTCCGCCGAGGCGCCGAGCCGCTTCAGCTGGTTGAAAATGGCGCCGCCGGACTCGGCCTTCCACTCCCAGACCTTGTCGATGAACTGTTCGCGGGTGAGATCGCGGCGATGTATCTGCTTTTCCATCAGCTGGCGTTCGACCACCATCTGCGTGGCGATGCCGGCATGATCCATGCCGGGCTGCCACAGCACGTTTTTGCCGCGCATGCGCTCGAAGCGCACGAGTATGTCCTGCAGCGTGTTGTTGAGTGCATGGCCCATATGCAGCGAGCCGGTGACGTTGGGCGGCGGGATGACGATGGTGAAGGCCTCCGCCCCCTCCTCGGCGCCGGCGCCGGCGCGAAATGCGTCCGCCTCTTCCCAGATTTTGGCGATCCTGGGCTCGACGGTCTTGGCGTCGTAGGTCTTTTCAAGCATGGGAAAATGGTCCGCGCGGTCGGGAGTTTTGCTGACCCGGTGTAAATCGGAAGGTTTTGGCCAAGTCAACCGCGAGGGCGGCCTCAGTCCTTCAACGCAAATAGGCGGGGCCCTGGTCATTTCAACGGGAAGGCCATGCCTGCACCTTCATCGTCAGCGATCCCGACGGTAACCTGATCGTGTTCGCGACATCGGCCGGAAGCTGACCTGCAGCGAAAGCGTCGCCCGAAGGCGGCGCCTTAATCCGGAACGGGCTATGGTGATGTCTACTGCGCGCCGCGCGCGACGCGCTCGATTTCTTCGCGTACCAGGCGCTCGACCAGCGTCGGCAGATTGTTGTCCAGCCAGTCCTGCAACATCGGCCGCAGCATCTCCTCGGCCATCTCGTCGACGGTCTTCTTGCTGCGGCTGGCGAAGGCGTCGGAGAGCTCGCCGAAGGCGGCTGCGACCTGCCGTCCCGTATGTTCCGAAACGATCGCCGACCGAACCGGAGTTGTATCGGCCGGGCGCGCGTGCTCGCTGCGCGAAGGATGAGCCTCGAAAGCCGGCTCGGCAGCGAGATCGTCTTCGAAAGCCTCGACCTCCGCGATTGCTGCCTGCCGATTTTCAGTCTCTGGCTGCCTGATCTCCGGCTGCCGTACTGTCTCAGCCGGTTTTGTCTGATTGCCAACCGCCGCGATTTCGCGGCGCCAATCAGTGACGATCGAGTCGGTGGTTTCCGCCTTTGCCCGCACTGCAGCTTCTGCCCTGACGGCGGGAGCAGGCTCGCTGGCTATCCTGGCGCTCACTTCCGCCAGGGTCATCGGAGCATGCGCGGGTGGCGCGGCGGTCGTGGCATTTGCCGCAATGGCAGGCTTCACTGGCGACGGCTCGGAGCGCGGCTCCGGCCGCGCAACCACCGGCTCGGCCAGTTGGGCCTGCACCTCGGCCAGCGTCACCGGCTTCTTGCTTTCGGTCGAGCTGTGCAATTCGCTGCGGAATGCCTCGACATCCGAAACAGGCCCGGCGGCCGGCACAAGGTCCTGGCGCAACTCATCGGCGTCGCCCGGCAGCTTGCGGCCGGTGTCGCTGTCTTCGATGATCCTCCTGATGGAAGCCAGTATTTCTTCCATGGAAGGTTCGCGCTGTGCGCTGCTTGCCGTCGCCATCGTCACATCCGCCGCCCCCGCGCATGATCCCGAAAATCGATTTTCGATTTTCGAAGAGGATCAGGCGCAAATCAAAGTTCTACAGCGTCCTTTGCGCATCCATCGGACGCGTGGCGCTGTAGTGACCCGTTCCTGGATTCCTGTCCGGCAAAGCCGGATACGAATCATGGCGACAGCGTAGCCGACGGATCGCCATCCGAGAATCCCCAATCTCGGAAGACGCCGGATTTCAACAATTTAGGCTACAAAAGACAAACGCCGCGCATCCATGGGAAGCGCGGCGTGAAATGCTTCAACCCTGGCGGGATTTGAGCCGCCCAGGTGGGCTCAACGACCGTCCGGCGTACGCAGCCCGATCCATTTGTCCTTGACGGCTCTGTAGTGCTCTTCAGGCTTGTACTTCACCACATTCAACGCCAGGCGATCGGCCGACAGGCGGCCCATGGCCGACAGGATGGCGTAGCTGGCTACAACCACATCGCGCTCGGAGCTGGCGAGGTCGATCTTTGCCGAGATGACGGCGTTCTGGGCATTCAACACGTCGAGCGTGGTGCGCTGTCCGACATTGCGCTCCTCGATGACGCCGTTGAGCGCCAACTGTGCGGCCGCGATCACCTGCCGATTAGCGTCGACGCTTTCCCGCGCTGCGATGTATTGCGTCCATGCCGAGGTCACGGCCTGGCGCACCGAGTCACGGCTGACATCCACCTCGATGCGAGCCTGGCTGAGCGATTCCTTCGACTGACGAACGAGTGCGGAGGTACGGCCGCCCGAATAGATCGGAACGGTCAGCGTCGCGCCGACCGTGGCGGCATTGGAGTCGCCGTCCGAATTCCCCGCGCCAGGTACAGTATTTTGATAGGCATGGGAAAGGCCGGCACTGGCAGTCAACTGCGGCAGCAACGCACCTTCCTGCGTCTTTACATCAAATCCCGCTGCATCGACGGAATGTAGGGCGGCCAGGATGGCCGGATGCTCGTTCGATGCAATGCCGATCGCCGCCTCGAGACTCCTCGGCAACAGCTTCGCCAACGGCGACGCGGCCTTGAGCTTGCCCGGCTCGTCACCGACGATCTGATGATAGGTTGCCGCACTGGCCAGAGCCTGCGCACGGGCAGCACTCAATTGCGCCACCGCGGCCGAACGAGACGCGTCGGCCTGCGCCACATCGGTGCGCGTGCCCTCGCCGACCTCGAAGCGCGAGCGTGCCGCGCGCGCCTGCTCGGTCAGGAACTGCAGATTCTGTTCGGTCAGCACCGCCACCTGGCGGTCGCGAATCACGTCCATATAGGCGCTCGCCGCGTTGAACAGCGTGTTCTCTTCGGTGTTGCGCAGGCCCTCGACCGAGGCCCTCACCTGTGCAGCGGCCGACGCGACCCTGTTCTTGGTCTGGAAGCCGTCGAACAGCGTCTGGTCAATCCGAACGCCGAAGCTGCCGGTGGTCAATGCCAGGCTCGCGTTCCTGCCGTTTAGGTGCCTGGAGGTGTAATCGATGTCAGCCGAACCAGTGATCACCGGGCGATAGCCCGACTTGGCGATCGCCACGCCCTCATCGGTGACGCGCACGCCGGCACGGGCCGAATTCAGCGAGGAATTGTTCTGGTAGGCCTTGGAAAGCGCGCCGAGAATGGTTTCCGCCGAGGCGGCTATCGGCGAAAGCGCTGTCGCGGAAATGAGGACGGTAACAAACAGACTCTTGGCTAAGGACGGCACTTTATATCCCTCATTCGTTTTGCACGGGAACCACGCCACGCCAGCCCATCCCTAGGGATCGGCCAGCGCCGCGTCGATCTATCGTTCCCCCGCTGACAGCTCCCGAAACCCCGGTTAACCAATCAGCAACGATTGTTCAATCGTAAGCCAACATGACAGAGTCTTTGCTGCAAGGCAAAATCACTTAGAACTCGAAGGCATGAATGCGTTCAAATCCGGGTAGTGGCTTAATTGCCGCATTAAATGCCCGTCTTCCGGTTACAACCCCCCCTGCGTTGAAAAAGAGCCGGGCTACGCCCGCATTGCCCTGCCCTTCCACAGCCACCAGCCGGCCGCCTTCGGCAAGCTGGTCAAGCAGCGCCGCAGGCACTTTCTCGACGCTGCCGCCGATGAGAATCACATTGTAGGGCGCCTTGGCGGCATGACCTTGCGGCAGTGGGCCGGTGACCACCGTGACGTTATCGCAGCCCTGCGCCGAAAGCGCCGCTTTGGCTGCTTCCGCCAGTGCTGTATCGCTTTCCAGCGCCACGACGGATTTGGCCAACCTGGACAGCAGCGCCGCGGAATACCCGGTGCCGCAGCCGACATCGAGCACCGAATCGCCAGCGTCGATCTCGGCCAACTGCAAAAGCTTGGCCAATGGCGACGGCTCCATGAGGTAGCGCGCACCGCTGCCATTGGTGCCGTCGGAGATGCGGATATCCTCGTCAATATAGGCGAGAGCCTGTTGGCCGGCCCCGACAAAGGCCTCGCGCGGCACGGCAAGCATGGCATCGAGCAATGCTGCGTCGGTCACATCCGTGGTGCGGACCTGGCCGTCGACCATCTTGACGCGAAGTTCGGAAAAATCAGCGCTCATGTCCCAACCAATCCGTCAAAAAGCCAATGCGCTGAAATGCGCTTGTCGCGCCGACACTGCGGCGCATTCGCCCGGAACTCAAGCCCCCGACATGCGGGAGCTGAAGCGACTGGAGGCCTCGCCCGGAATCGAACCGGGGTGCAAGGATTTGCAGTCCTCTGCGTAACCACTCCGCCACGAGGCCTCATCGCTCCCGGCGAGCGAACTCAATATGGTGGCAGCGAAAGGTCGTCAAGCGTCCGCGCGGCATTCCGGCGCGCTTTCCTCATCAGCCGCCGCAACGTGGTTCCCGAGCGATTTCAGCGCTTGGCGCACCGGCATATTGGCCGCTCGTCAAGCATGGCTGCGCGACCGGCGAAACTCGAACCCGCAGCTTTACGCAGCGGGTGCAAACCGGCTTTCACCGCATATCGCGCGCGGCTGGCACCAGCAGTTGCCGTTCTCAAGGAGATCTTGAGGGGGAAATCTGCGACGGGCTGGAAAAGCGAAGCGGCCGCTCCGGGATCGCGCGCCATCGCTTTCAACTTGGCCGGCGACGCCGTTCCCACCAGACGACGAACCGGCGCCGCAGGCGGCGCACCGCGGCAAATTCGTAGGAAAGCACCAAAAGGCCGAGCGGAATCATCCAAAAGCCGAGAATCGGCAGGAAGCCGAGAAGGCCGAAAAACACCAGAACGATACCGATGGCGATCCTCAGCCCGCGCGAGCGCGGCATGGTGAACTCGCGCCCGAACACCGAGATTTTCCGCGCCGGTGCCTGGTTTTCGTCTGCTGCAGTCATGTCGAAAGTCGATCCGGTTGCCTTCGATAAAGCCATATGCGCTAAAGGCTGCAATCGCCGTTCAGGTTCCGCCGACCAAGGTCCGACGGCGCCCAAGACGGCTCATATGTGGTGTCATCCGGCGATTGCCCCCAGAAACCATTGGGTGAAAATGCGCTAAAAAATGCGAAATGCTTCTTTGCAAAGCCGAAAAGGGTTTGCTATAGGCTGCGCCACTCACATGAGAGCCTCTATTCCCCGGTAGCTCAGTGGTAGAGCAACCGGCTGTTAACCGGTTGGTCGCTGGTTCGAATCCGGCCCGGGGAGCCACCGCCTTTTCTAAGCCGTGGTGCGATCTTGTACACTACAGCGCCATTGTCCGCGCACTTCGGTCCGCTTAGCTTCTGCCAGAACGGCTGGTAACAGCTACGAAGCCGATCGAGGCAGTTTGGTGGGCATCGCGCCCCTGCCCTCGCCCGAAGGCAGCCTGATAACGCCCGGTATCACCTATGAAAATACCAAATCGGGAGGACGTTGGTGCAAACCAAGAAGATCATCAATGACGGCAATCGGGCCGTCGACGAGATGCTGGAAGGCATCCTGGCTGCGCATCCCCGCCATCTCAAAGCCGTTGACGGAAGCCCGCGCTCGATCATCGCCCGCGATGGACCGCGCCAAGGCAAGGTAGGCCTCGTCATTGGTGGCGGCTCGGGCCACGAGCCGAGTTTTCTCGGCTTCGTCGGCAAGGGGCTGGCCGACGCGGCGGCGATCGGCAATGTCTTCGCCTCTCCGCCGCCCGACCCGATCCTCGAATGCGCCAAGGCGGCGAGCGGCGGCGCCGGTGTGCTGTTCATGTACGGCAACTATGCCGGCGACGTCATGAATTTCGACATGGCGGCCGAGATGGCCGCGATGGACGACATCGAGGTGCGCACGGTGCTGAGCACCGACGACGTCGCTTCCGCGCCCGTTGGTGACAGGCACAAGCGGCGCGGTGTCGCAGGGAACTTCTTCATCTTCAAGGCGGCAGGCGCCGCCTGCGACCGCATGTTGTCTTTCGATGAATGCGAACGCATTGCCGGGAAAGCCAACGACCACACCTTTACCATGGGCGTCGCATTGGCGCCCTGTTCGTTGCCGCAAACCCGCCGGCCGAATTTCGAAATCGGACCCGACGAGATGGAGATCGGCATGGGCATCCATGGCGAACCCGGCATCGCACGCGGAAAACTCAAAACGGCCGACGAGATCACCGACGAAATGTTGGACAGGATTCTCGCCGAGATGGCGCCGGCACGCGGCGAGAAGGTCGCCGTGCTGGTCAATTCGCTGGGTTCGACACCGCTGATGGAACTCTACATCATGAACCGGCGCGTGAAGCAGCGGCTTGACGATATCGGTGTATCCATTCACGCAAGCTGGGTCGGCAATTACTGCACCTCGCTCGAAATGGCCGGCGCTTCGATCACGCTGCACCACCTCGACGACGAGTTGCAAACGATGCTCGACCACCCTTGCGACTGCGCCATGTTTCGCGCCGGGTAAACTGGGGACGGCAAGGAACAACAGATGACAACAATCGACACCACCCGCCTTGCCGCGATGTTCGTTGCCATCGCCGACGCCATGTCAGCCGACCGGGACCGGTTGTGCGCGCTTGACGGGGTGATCGGCGATGCCGACCACGGCATTGCCATGGAGTTGGGATTTGCCGCGGCACGCGACGCGGTGGCCGCATTGGACGACGGGACCACCGATCCGACCATCTTGCTGAACACGGCGGCGAAGTCGTTCCTCAACGCCGTCGGCGCCTCCTCGGGCCCGCTCTATGCCACGGCATTCATGCGCGGCGCGGCCGCCGTCAAGGGCAAGGCGACGCTCGACGACGCCGACGCGGTCGCTATGTTCCAAGCGATGGCCAGAGGCATTCAGGATCGCGGCAAGGCCGAGCCTGGGGAAAAGACGATGATCGATGCGTGGGCGCCGGCCGCGACGGCTGCGGGCGAGGCACTGGCCGCCGGCAAGGGGCTGGCCGGCAGCCTCGCGGCTGCAGCCGAGGCGGCAAAGGCCGGCGCGGAGGCGACCAAGGCGATGATCGCCACCAAGGGCCGGGCCTCCCGCCTCGGCGAACGCTCGCTTGGCCATATGGATCCAGGCGCGGCGTCCGCCGTAACCGTCATCGAGGCGATGCGGATCGCCTTGACCGGCTAGGTCGGGAGCGGATCCTCAGCGCTTCGCGTCGAGCTTGTCGACAGCCTGCACGTTGGCGGCAGAGGGACCGTTCGGATCGAACTCCGAGGCCAGCCAGGCGTCGGCGATCGATTTGGCCAGTTCGGGGCCGATGACGCGCGCACCCATGGTGATGATCTGGGCATTGTTGGATTTCGCAGCGCGTTCCGCCGAATAGGTGTCGTGGGTTAGCGCGGCACGGATTCCGGGCACCTTGTTGGCCGAGATGCTGACGCCGATGCCGGTGCCGCAAAACAGGATGGCGCGGTCGTAATTGCCGTCGACAATTTCGTGGCCGACCGCAGCGGCAATATCGGCGTAGAATCCGGCCTGGCTGAGATCGACGACCTGCAGTTCTGGCTTGGTGGCGAGATGCTTGGCGATGACATCGAGCAGCGGCTTGCCGGCGCTGTCGGCTCCGAGTGCGATCTTCATGGCAATGAACTCCTTCGTTTTCGTGGTCAGCGCGCGATGGCGGCCGACGCCTTTTTGAGAATGTCGATATAGCCTTCCGCTTGCCATGCCGAGCGGCCGATGAACAGCCCATCGATACGCGGCTGGCCAATCAGTTCAGCCGCGTTGCCGGGATTGACGCTGCCGCCGTAGAGCACAAGCGGGGCGGTCGGCAACCGGGTTGCTGCGACCTGCTTGATCAGCGCCTGCTGCTTGTCGGCATAGTCGGCGCTGGCCGGAATGCCTTTCTCGCCGATCGCCCACACCGGTTCATAGGCAAAGAGTATCTCTGCCGACAACTCATTGTTTGCGAGACCCTGCAGCGCGCCCAAGACCTGCGCGGTCAGAATTGTGTCGGCGCGGCCGCCCTCGCGCTCGGCCAGCGTCTCGCCGACACAAATCAAGGGTACGAAGCCGTGCTTGACTGCCGCTGCGGTTTTCAGTCCCACGGTCTTGTCCGTTTCGCCAAAATGCTCACGACGCTCGCTATGGCCGAGTTCGATCAGGTCGAGCCCGCAATCCCTCAGCATCACCGGCGAAATCTCGCCCGTCCAGGCACCGGCATCGGCCCAATGCATGTTCTGGGCGCCAACCTTGACGCGGGTGTTGGCGAGCGCCGCCTTGACCTGCCGCACCGCGGTGAAGGGCGGAATGACGAAAGGCTGTATCGCCGGATCGAAGCCCGGCACGAACGCCGCCAATGCCTCGGCGAACTGCAGCGCCTCCGCCAGCGTCTTGTTCATCTTCCAGCTCGTGCCGACCCAATACGGGGCCATTCTTCTCTCCTTCGATCCGAAATTCGGATGATGCGTGTTTCCGGGTCTACGCGCCGGCCTTCGGGCCGACGCTTTCCCTCAAGCGCGAGGCGTGAGACTTTCGCGGCCGCTGTCGATGTAAGGCGCCCAGAAATCCACCGACTCGCGGATCATTGCAATAACCTGATGATCGACCGGCTCCCTCTCCCGGAAGGAAAGTTCGAGGCAAATCTCATTGTCGGTTCCGCCACCCGCCCGCACTGCATCGAGCAGCTTCTGCGGGATGATGCGGCCATCCTTGTTGTATGCGGCCGTGAACGGCCAGTGCCCGCCCTTGTTCATCGACGACTGCTTGATGTGGATGATCGGCGATCGCAACGGGAACGCTTTCGCCCAGGCATAGGGATCGGTGTCGTCAGGATTGGGCGAGGTCACGTCGCCATGGTCGATGTCGACCATCATCTGCATCGGGATCGGCAGCTTGGCCGTATCGATGGCGCCCTGCAATTCGACGCAGCTTTCGATCGTGTGGCCGAACTCCCGCCCCACCGACATCGGTTCCCAGAACAAATAGGTCAGGCCCGCCGCCTTGGCGTGCTCGGCCACTTCGCGCCAGCATTCGAGCGCGATGTCGAGAAGCGCCGCGCGCCGCTGCGGATCGTCAAAATCCTTGTAGGTGAATATGGCGAACTGCGTGCCCATGCCCGACGCGCCAAGCTCGGCGGAAATGTCGGCAAAGGTCTTGAACCAGTCGACATAATAGCGGCGCACATCCGCGTCCGGATGGCCGAAATGGTTGAGCCGGCCATAGGGACCGGTCATGCCGGAGGTGATCCGCACGCCAGTCCGCGCCAGCGCGCTGTTGAACAGGCGAACGAACTTGACGATCGTTGCCGCCGGCCAACCCGGATTGACGAATTCATGCGTCAGCTGCACGTCGCGGATGCCGATGCCATAGGCAATGGCGTCGATCAGATCGTCGGGATCGGCGAAGCGATTGACCAGCGGGTTGGTGTTCAGCGAAAGCGTGAAGGCCATCAGTTCACCGCCGCCATGGTCTTTGTGCACCAGTCTTCGAATGTCTTCCGCTCGGCCGCATTGATATGCAGCCCGTGTTTGGTCCGGCGTTCGAGAACGTCGGCGGCGGTCATCGCCCATTCGGTCTCGAACAGGAAGACAACTTCCCGCTCATAGAAATCCGGGCCGAAACGCCGGCCGAGATCGGCTTCGCCTTTTACCCCTTTCAGCAGAGCGCGCGTGCGCGTGCCGTAGCTTCGAGCATAGTGCTTCACCAGCGACGGGCTAAGCCACGAGAACTCGGCATGCAGATCGCCCAGGAACTGCTCGAAATCCGCGTTGGGCAGGTCGCCTCCCGGCAGGGGAATTTTGGCCGTCCAGGCCTTCTTCATGGTCGGAAAGAAGGGCTGGATCTTTTCCAGCGCATGTTCGGACAGTTTGCGGAAGGTGGTGATCTTGCCGCCGAACACAGAAAGCAGCGGCGCGCCACCGTTCGGGGCGTCGAGTTCGAAGATGTAGTCGCGCGTCACCGCGCTTGGATTGTCGGCATTGTCGTCATAGAGCGGACGCACGCCCGAGAAGCTGTAGACCACGTCTTGCGCGGTGAGCTGTCGCTTGAAGTAGCGATTGACCACCTTGATCAGATAATCGATTTCGCTGGCCTCGGCCGCCACTTCTTCGGGCCGGCCCTCGTAGGGAATGTCCGTCGTGCCGATCAGCGCCAGATCGTTCTCATACGGGTTGACGAAGATCACCCGCTTGTCGTTGTTCTGGATAAGATAGGCCTGCCGCCCCTCCCAGAATTTCGGCACGACGATATGGCTGCCCTTCACCAGGCGAACGTTGCGGGTGGAATTCTGCCCGGCGACGCGGCTGACGATGTCATTCACCCACGGCCCAGCCGCATTGACCAGCCCGCATGCGCGGACCTTCGTCACCGCACCGGTGCGGCCATCCTGCATGTGGATCGACCACATGCCGCCTTCGCGCCGGGCAGCAATACAGGCGGTGCGGGTGAAGACTTTTGCGCCGCGCTGACTGGCATCGAGCGCATTGAGCAACACCAGCCTGGCGTCATCGACCCAGCAGTCGGAATATTCGAAGCCGCGCTTGAATTCGTCCTTGATCGGCGCCCCTTCCGGCGCTGTTCTCAAGTTCAGCGTCCTCGTTCCCGGCAGCCGCTCGCGGCCGCCAAGATGGTCGTAGAGAAACAGCCCGAGCCGGACCAGCCATGCCGGCCTGTCCTCGGGGCTGTGCGGCAGCACGAAGCGCATCGGCCAGATGATGTGCGGCGCCGCCTCAAGCAGCACCTCGCGTTCGATCAGCGCTTCGCGCACCAGCCGGAACTCGTAATATTCGAGGTAGCGCAGACCGCCATGCACCAGCTTGCCGGAACGCGAGCTGGTGCCTTGCGCCAGATCGTCCTTCTCGCACAGGATGACCGACAGCCCACGGCCGGCGGCATCGCGCGCTATACCGGCGCCGTTGACGCCGCCGCCGATCACGAAGAGATCGACAATATCCGTTGTATCGCTCAAGACTTAGCTCCTGTGCGGTGCGCCATCGATTTCCACACCGGATGCAGCGCCTGACGCGCCGCGACAAAAGACGGAAACAGCGCATCGTAGGTTTGCGAAAGCGCCTCGTCATAGGCGTCGCATTCGCCCAGCAGCGGCGTCACCCACTCGGCGCAGCAATCATCCATCGAGCGATAGACGCCAAGCCCGACTGCGGCCATCATCGCCGCACCCGCGGCGCCGGCTTCCTGGCGGCTGCTGGTCCTGACTTGCGCGCGGGTCGCCGCAGCGATGATACCGCGCAGCGACGGGCTGCGCGCGGCGCCGCCAGACAGGCGGATTTCGCCGGGCACGCTGCCCATTGCCTGGTAGCAATCGCGGGCCGCGAAGGCCAATCCTTCAAGAACCGCGCGTGCCAGATCGCCAAAACCGTGCTTGACGGAAAGCCCGATGAAGCCGGCGCGCGCGTCTGGATCGACGAACGGGCCGCGTTCGCCGGCAAGCGAGATATAAGGCTGATAGACCAGCGACCCCGGTTCCGATCCTTCGACCCAGACATCGAGCGCTTTCAGCAATTCGTCGCCCGAAGGTTTTGCGCCGCTGGCGGTCAGCAAGTCGCGCGCCAGGCCGAGCAGCCAGTCGATGTTGAGCGTCGCCGCCATATTGGATTGCAGTTGCGCATAGGCGCCGGGAACCGGCATGGCGATCGTGTAGCCGGACGCGTTGTCGTTGAGGATGACATCGTCGGCTGTGCGCGCCAGGCGCGTGTGGATGCCGGTCGAGCCGATGACCGTGCAGCCAACATTGCCGCTTGGATCATAGAGGCCGGCGCCGAGCGCGGTGCTGACCATGTCGACGTAGCCCAGCACCACCGGCGTGCCCGCAAGCAGGCCGGTCTCGCCTGCTGCCGACGCAGAAAGCGGATGATGGTCGGTCGTGCCTTCGAGCATGGGGGGCAGCAGGCGGCGGTGCGACGTCAGATCGAGAATGTCGAGCACCTCGTCGGAATAGCTGCGCGAGCGGAAATCGCCGAAGGTGAATGTTCCCTCCGAAGGATCGGTGGCGCGCTTGCCGGTCATCTTGAAATAGAGCCAATCCTTGCAGTGAAAGGCATTGGCGGCGCGCTCCAGGATTTCCGGGCTGTTTTTCTTCAGCCAGCTGAGCTGAGCGCCCTGCTGGCAGGCGTTGAGCCCGGTGCCGGTGATCGCGAACCGCGTGCGATCCCGGGGATCGCCGCGCATCTCGTCCACCAGATGTCCGGCGCGCGCATCGAGCCAGAGCCAGGCGCGCCCGACCGGCATGCCGTCGCCATCGATCAGCCAGGTGCCGTCGCCCTGCCCGGTGACCGCGACGGCCGCGGTTCGCCGCGCGAGGTCTGGAATTTTCGTCGCCAGATCGAGGACGGTCAGCACCATGTCGCGCCAGGTCTGATTAAGGTCCTGCTCGGCGCCGCCGCCTTCCAGCGTGACGAAGCTGTTGGTCACCGACGCCATGGCAAGCTGCCGCCCCGACAGATCGAAAGCGACCGATTTGATCACGGACGTTCCCGCGTCGATCCCGATCAGCAGGTCTTTCATGCCGCACGTTCCGGATGGTTATGAAGGCAATTCACAAGGAGCAGTCTTTATTGTCTGGAGCCGTGGAAGAGCCAGGGAGTGTCCGCAAAGGACACCCCCTGAGCACGTTTTATTCCGACAGCACGAAGGGTGCGGTGTACTTGTCCACATTGTCCTTGGTGATGAGCAGGCAATCGAACAGCTGCTTCTCGCTGGTGGCGCCGGTAGCGCCCGACTTGATGAACGAGTCGGCCTGCTGCACAGCCTTGGCCGAGAAGATGGCCACCGGCTGAAGCACGGTGTACTGCAGTTCGCCGGACTTGATGGCCGCAACCGCATCCGGGGAACCGTCAAAGCCGCCGACCTTGATGCCGGCGAGCTTGCCAGCTTCCTTCAGCGCCGCAACCGCGCCAAGCGCCATTTCATCGTTGCCGCTGATCACCGCGATGATGTCGGGATTGGCCTGCAGCATGCTCTGCATCTTGTCATGGCCCTGGGTACGATCCCAGTTGGCGACCTGCGAAGCGGCCTTTTCGAGATCCGGATACTGGCTGAGCACAGTCGCGTAGCCGTTCGAGCGCGTGGCGGCGTTGTTGTCCGACGGGGCGCCGAGCAGTTCGACATACTTGCCCTTTTCACCGACCGCCTGCACCCACTGCTGGGCACCGAGAGCCGCACCCTGGGCGTTGTTGGAGACGAGCTGTCCCTTGGCAAGACCTTCCTGGTTGATCTCGGCATTGACGAGGAAAACCGGGATGTTGGCGGCAATCGCCTTCTTCACCGCGCCGACCGAACCATCGGCATTGGCCGGGTCGAGGATGATCGCCACCGACTTGTTGGTGATGGCGGTGTCGATCAGATTGCTTTCGGTATTGGTGTCGCCCTTGTGGGCGGCGACGTTGGCTGTATAGCCAAGCTTTTCGGCTTCGGCCTTGGCAACGTTGCCTTCGGTCAGCCAGTAGGGGTTGGCCGGATCGTTGACGATGATCGAGATCAGGCCCGCGGCCGATGCGGCTGCGCTAAACCCGACCACCATCGCGGCGGCAAGCAAACTTCTAAGCACGATTTTCATGTACATTCCTCCAATGATTACGCGGTGTTGCTGCCAGTCAGCTGGCAGTCTTCCCTTGGGCAGGATTGGCCGGTTCGGCCTTCCCCCGTTTCTGAGAAGTCGGTTGGCCGCCCGTCGAAGCTGGAAGCTTGCTACGGCGGCGATACTGAACGGCATTGAGGAGCACGGCGAGCACGATGACGGCGCCGGTGAACACTGTTTGCCAGTAGGATGAGATGCCGATGATCACCAGACCATCCGACAGGAAGCCGATGACGAAGGCCCCGAGCAATGTGCCGCGGATGTTGCCGCGTCCGCCGGTCAATGCCGCGCCGCCGATGACGACGGCGGCGATGGCCGTCAATTCGTAAGTGGTGCCGGCGGTCGGTCCGGCCGAAGTAAGCTGCGATGACAGGATCAGGCCGGCAATGGCGGCGCAGATACCGGAAAGCACATAGACCGAAATCTGCACGGTCTTGACCGGAACGCCGGAGAGTTCGGCGGCGCGCTCATTGCCGCCGGAGGCGTAGAGCCAGCGCCCGAAAGCGGTGCGGTTCAACACGATGCTGCCTATCAGCGCGATCACCGCCAGCACCACTACGCCGGTCGGCACGCCGAACAGGCGGTTGAAGCCGAGCGCGTCGAAACCGGTGTTGCCCAGCTCCGGCTTGCCGCCGAGATTGTTGTAGGTCAGGCCGCTGGTCATCAGCAACGCCAGGCCGCGCGCCATGTACATCACGCCGAGCGTGGCGACGAAAGCCGGAACCTTGAACCGCGCGATCAACACGCCGTTGACCAGACCGACAGCGGCGCCCAGCATGCAGGCCAGCACCGCCACCACCCAGACCGGCGGGTAGAGAACGACGCCCAGCCAGGTCAGCGTCACGCCCTGCATCAGAAAACCGGCGACGACGCCCGCAAGCCCGAGCGTGGAGCCGACCGACAGATCGATGCCGCCATTGAGGATGACGAGCAGCATGCCGACGGCGAGAATCCCGAAGATGGCGACATGCGAGGCCATGGTCAGGAAATTCGCCACCGAAAGGTAGTAGGGCGACAGGATCGAGAAGACGACGATGATGACGATCAGGGCAAAGAAGGCCCGGCCTTCGAGCAGCAGCTTGGCCACGTCGAAGCCCTCGCCGCCCGCATTGGGGCTGGACTGTTTGCTGGCCTGGCTGACATCGCTCATGATCGGGGCTCCGGAATCTATGATCAGGCGACCACGGCTTCGCCGGAGGCGGCCATGATCTGCTCTTTGGTGGCGTTGGCGCCGAATTCGGCGGAAATCTTGCCGCGCCGCATGACGACGATGCGGTGAGCGATGCTGAGGCACTCATTGACCTCCGAGGTCGAGAAGACGACCGCCAGGCCTTGCGCGGCACGCTCGCTGAGCAAGCGAAAGACTTCGGCCTTGGCGCCGACATCGATGCCGCGGCTCGGCTCGTCGAGAAGGATGACCTTGGGATCTGTCGTCAGCATCTTGCCGATGACGACCTTCTGCTGGTTGCCGCCCGACAGCGATCCGATCATGGCGTTGCCGCCCGCGGTCTTGATGGTCACCTTGCGGATCGAATCGTCGATCAGTGCGCGCTCCCTCTGCCGGGAGAGGAAGAGCCCCTTGGCGAATGCCTCGATGCTGGCAAGCGACAGGTTGCGGCCGACGGTCATGGTCTGAACCAGGCCGTCGCGCTGGCGATCCTCGGGGACCAGAACCAGACCTCGGGCGATGCGCTGGGCAATGGTCAGTCCCGAAACGTCCTCACCCTCCAGCAGCGCCCGCCCGTCCGCCATGGGCACACGGCCGGCGACGGCCTCCAGCAATTCCGTGCGGCCCGCGCCCATCAGCCCATAGATGCAGACGATCTCGCCCGCTTTGACATCCAGCGACAGATGATCGACGACGTAGCCTGAACCCGAAGCGTCGGTGACGCTGACATCCTCGATCGACAGCGCCACCGCGCCGAACTCGTGGCCGGTCGGCGGCGAGCCGAGATCGAAATTCTCGCCCACCATGTTGCGGACGATCCATTCGAGGTCGATGTCCTTGGCCTCGGCCGTCGCCGTGATCGCCCCGTCACGCAGCACGACGGCGTAGTCGGTGATCTGCAGCGCCTCTTCGAGGTGATGCGAGATGTAGACGATGGAGACGCCGCGGCTGGTCAGGTCGCGGATCACCTTGAACAGCACTTCGACCTCCGTGGCGCTCAGCGCGGAGGTCGGCTCGTCCATGATCAGGATGCGGGAATCGACCGACAGCGCGCGTGCGATCTCGACGATCTGCTGCTGCCCCAGGCGCAGGTCCTCGACCAGGGTCATCGGATCGATGTCTTCTTCGAGGTCGGCCATCAGCGCCCGCGCCTGGCGCGACTCCTCGGCGAAGTCGAGGCCGGTTCTGGTGCGCAGTTCGCGGCCCATGAAGATGTTGTCGCGAACGCTGAGGTTCGGCGCCAGGCTGAGCTCCTGGTGGATGATCGAAATGCCGCGATCGCGCGCGTCCGAAGACGAGGCAAAGCTGACGAGATTGCCGTCGAGCACGATGTCGCCGGATGTCGGCGTCACCACGCCGGACAGGATCTTCATCAGCGTCGATTTGCCGGCGCCATTCTCTCCGAACAGGGTGGTGACCTTGCCGCGATGGATGTCGAAGTTGACGCCCTTGAGCGCGTGAACGCCGCCATACGACATGACGACATTGCGCGCCGAAAGCACGGCGTCGCCAGCTGCGGGTTCTGTGCCGAAAGCCGAATTCATTTGACCTCCAGCCTCACCGGCGTGACCAGCCAGCTCTTCGGATTGACCAGCTTGAAAGCGCCAACCACCGCTATTGTCTTGCCGGTCAAGGCACTGGTATCGACTTTCGCCAGCACCTCCTTCTTCATCTCGTTGTTCAGCGCCGAGCCGGCGTCCTGATACTCGATCTGGTTGGTGAACTGACCAAAGGTGATCTTGCCGGTGGCGTCGCGAAGCTCGGTTCCGTTGATCGCCGGCCCAGTCTGCACGCGGACCGTCAACGTGTCCGGCAAACCGTCGACGGCGACCTTGTAGATGCCCGATTTTCCCTCGCCGACGACGCCGGTGAACTTGACCGAGATGACCGGTCCGACACCCGCCGGCACGCCATATTCCTTTTCGGCCGTCGCCCTGTCCTTGGCGATCGCCGTCGCCACCGTCACGGCGTCCGCGGCACGCGCTTCGACATCGGCTTGCACCTTGGGGAATTCAGATTTGCCGTAGTCGGCCGCCGAAAACACGGCGTTGCGAACATCGCCGGCAGAGCCGATCTTGATCACCTTGGTATCGAGCGCCATGGCGCCGAGCAGAACCACAACCGCAGCGCCGGCAAGCACCCGGCGCAGGCCGGGCGAAGCTTGCCGGGCGGTGGCCTTCGCGCTCATGATGCAACCACCAGCGGTGCGGATTGTCCGTTGTCACGCATTCGAAGTTCCTCCGTTCACGCAGCGCTTCGCGGTCCCGGCTGCATCGTCGAGCTCGACCAGCGCGCGGGCCGTGCATTCGTCGGTGATCAGGCCGCTGAGATAACGGCTTTCGAGTACTGCCTTGATGGCGCGCACCTTCACCTTGCCGCCGGCGACGGCAACGATCCTGCGGCCCTTCAACTGATCGCGCGGAAGCGCCAGTATTCTTTCCGACAGCGCCGTTTCGACCGGACGCCCCTTGTCGTCGAAGAAATGCGCCAGCAATTCACCAACGCCGCCGTCACGCTTGACCTCGTCGATTTCGGAAGGCTCGATCATGCCGGTGGCGACCAGCGACGCCTCCCGCTCGGCCGTGCCTATTCCGACGAACATCAGGTCGGACCGGCTGGCGAGAGCGAACACATCGCTGATGCCGCGCTGGCCAAGCAGCACTTCGCGGTCCTCGGCGGTATTGGCGACAAAAGGCACCGGCATGACGAAAGCCTGCGCGCCGGTCCGCTCTGCCAGGCGATGCATGACGTCGTGCGGGTTGGCGGCGAATTTGCGCGTCACGCCGCCAAGCAGCGAGACGAAACGGATGTGAGCAGCAGTTGCGCGCGTCAGATATTCGACGCTGGCGGCAAGCGTGCGGCCATGGCCGACGCCGATCAGCATGTCTTCGCCGCGATCGATTTCGCGCTTCAGGAACTGGGCGCCGGCAATGCCCAGCCCCTTGAGCGGCAGTTCGTCCTGATCGAGATCGGGAACCACCTCGCAATAGTGGAGCCCATAGGCGGCGATCAGGCGCTGTTCCAGGTCGACGCATTCGGCGACGTCGCCGTCGATGAAGACCCTGACCAGACCTTCCTGGTTGGCCTTGGTGATCAGCCTATGCGCCTTGAGGCTGGTCAGGCCAAGCCGCTTGGCCACCTGGGCCTGGGTCAGACCACCGGCATAGTGCAGCCAGGCCGCGCGCGTGGCGAGGCTGGATTCATGGTCGCGGTTTGCGCTTCCGCCGGAATTCAAGCCATCCCTCCCCAGGGTGATAATATTATCTTTGTGTGCAAAAATTTTCATACCTTTGCACCGCTGTCAATCCCTCCGCAGATGGTTGCCTCAGCCGACGTTCGGCAGCCAACGCGAGCCTATTAGAAGGTAAGCATACAATATGACCATACGGTAGTGTTAATTTAACGTCAATTTGTGTTACCGTATCCAGTGACGGCATGAGCCCGTAGGCGCCGGCAAATCCCAATCCGGGTGCAAAATGGGAAGGTTGATGCACAGGGCGCAACAAGGGCAAATCGATCGGATTGCCTCAGGAAAAGCTAGGCGTCGGCGATCAAGCGATCAGTCCAGCCGCATCAGGTTCCTGCCTTCGAGCTCGACAACAGCGGCTTCGACCTCCCGCGTGAGGCGCTCGGTGCTCCACCCCAACGCCCGCCCCGCGATCGCGGCAATCTCCTGCAGGTCGCGGCTCGTCAGCGAGCCGCCTATCGCCAACGTGCTGCGGCGCATAACGACATCGGCCAGATGTTCGACGAACTCGTTGCGCGCGATGTAGTCGATTTCCGCCTTGCCGTAGCCGCCGGAGTCCGGCAGGCAACCCTCATCATCCGACCCGTGCCTGGCGATCTCAACGGCTCTGGTCCCGTAGCGCGACAGCAATTGATCAAGGCGCCCTTCCCCGGCGCCCGTTGCCTGCTGTGCCTCAGCCAGCCAGTCCGCGCGCGCGGCGGCATTGGCCGGAAAATCCCGCCCACCGCCGATCGGCATCGACTGAGTCGACATCTTGCGGCTGCGCTGCAAGCGCTTGAGTACGGTATCAGTGACTTCCTCGGCAAAGCCGCGGAACGTCGTCCATTTGCCGCCGACCAGCGAAATGACTGCAAAGGGCCTGTTGCCGTCCGGCTCGGCAACGGGCGCCGAATGATCGCGGCTGATCAGTCCGGGCGTCGCTGCTTCAGACGTCGGCAGCGGCCGGATGCCGCTATAGGCGTAGACGATCTGGTCGCGCTCGAACGCCATGCCCGGCAGCAGCGTTCGCACGCTGTCGAGCAGATAGTCGACTTCTTCGGGTTCGCAGCGGACCGCGTCCGGATTGTCGGCCTTGATGTCGGTCGAGCCGACCAGCGCCAGGCCGAGATAGTCGTAGACCAGGCAGATGCGGCCGTCATCGGCCTCGAAATAGAGCATGCGCCCGGCGAGGCTTTTGACCAGTTCGTCATGCCTTAACAGGATATGCGAGCCCTTGGTGCCGCCGATCATCTTCGATGGAGCACCAAGCAGCGCGTTGACGTCGTCGATCCACGGACCGGCGGCGTTCACCACCAGCTTCGGCCGCACCGAAAAGGCCGCGCCGTTTTCCGGCTGGAAGGTGAGCACGCCATTGGCTGAAGCCGCCAGTGTCGTGTAGTTGGCACCGGCAGACGCCGCGTGAGCCTGCAAGCCGTCGAGGATCAGTTCCAGCACCAGCCTTTCCGGGTGACTTATCTTGGCGTCGTAGTAGGTGCCGGTGGCGACGATCGCCGGATTGAGCGCCGGCATCTCAACAAGCGCCTGCCGCCGCCCGACCATGCGGTGGCGCGGCATGACCTGGTTTCGTGAACCGTAGAAATCGTAGATCATCAAGCCGATCTTGATCAGTATGGCGCCGCGGCTGCGCGGCGCGCTGGTCGAGCCGAACAGCGTTCGCAACGCCGCGAGCATGCCCTTGCTCCACGAGAAGATCGGGATGACGGTCGGCAGCGGGCTGACATAGTGCGGCGCGTTTTGAAGAAGCAGATTGCGTTCGAGCGTCGACTGCGCCACCAGCCCGAACTCGCCGGTCTCGAGATATTTCAAGCCGCCGTGGATGAGCCGCGACGGCGCGGCACTGGTGCCCGAGCCGAAATCGGCCTTTTCGACGATCAGGCAGCTGACACCTTGCGCGCACAGATCGCGAAACAGCCCAGCCCCGTTGATGCCGGCGCCAAGAATGACGACGTCGACTTCGCCGGTCCCGGCCATCGCGGCGAGACGCCCGGCGGGATTGTCCGCCCCGGCTCCATCTGCTGGGTTCATGGCGCCTTCGTCTTGACGATGCGCAACTTCACCCCCGCCCGTTCGAGGCTCTGCGCCTGCGCATCGCCGAGGCCCTCGGTCACCAGCACGGCGTCGAAACTGGTCAGATCGTCGAAGACATGCAGCGCGATCCGGTCGAATTTTGCGTGGTCGACCAAAAGGATGCGCTTCACGGAGGCGGTCATCATCGCCTGCTTGACCCGCACGACATTCGGATCCTGGATGAAAGCAGTGGTTCCGGTGACGGCCGAAGCCGAACAGATCAGCACATTGGCGCGCAACTGCGCCACGGCGTTCTCGCAGACAATGCCGATATAGGCATTGTAAGTGGGATGATACTGGCCGCCGAGGCAGATGAAATCGATATCGTCCACATTGATCAATTGGCCCGCCGTCGAGACGCTGTTGGAAATGACGGTCAGCGGCTTGACGTCGAGCAGCAGCGTCGCGACCGCGTTTGCCGTCGATGAATCGTCCAGCATCACCACCTGGCCGGCCTCGATATAATCCAGTGCCGCCCGCGCCAGTGCATCCTTCTCGGCTCGATTGACGGTCACCCGGTAGCGGAAAGCGCTCTCGTAGAGGCCGGAAGGCTGGACCGTCACCGCACCGTGCAGCTTGCGCAGCACGCCCTGCTGCGCCAGCCGGTCGATATGCCGGTGGATGGTCATGCGCGACACGCCGAAATGCTCGACCAGATCATCGATGCGCACCTGGCCGAGCTTGATCACATAATCGGCGATCTCTTCGCGTCGTTCGTCGGCCTTGATCATGCGTTTACCCCCGCCAGCCTTTCGATATCAGGCCAATGCGACTTCAGCTGCTCGGCTATGCGGCAGTAGAGCGAAAACCGCTCATTGAACACAGCACTGGAGGCGGGCACGGGTTGATACGTCCGCTCCGTCATCCCGACCTGCCTGGCGCCCTGTTGCGGCGTCGCGAAGATCCCGACCGCGGCACCTGCGCAAAGCGCGGCACCGAGGGCCGCGGTCTCATCCGTCGAGGTGACGGTGACCGGGGCGTTCAGCACGTCGGCAAACATCTGGACGAAGGCAGGATTGCGCGAACCGCCGCCGGTCAGGCGGATCTCGCTGACGGCAAAGCCGTCGCGCAAAGCCTCGACATGGGTGCGGTGATTGAAGGCGATGCCTTCCAGAACCGCCTTCAGCATGTCGCCGCGATTGTGCCAGCCATGCAGGCCGACAAAGCTGCCGCTGGCCAAATCGCCATAGGGAGAGCCGAACAGATAGGGATGAAACAGGATGGTCGAAGGCTTCTTCAACGCCGCGTCGATCTCTCCCGCCAGCAATTCGTGGAGGGAGCCGCCATCCGTCCTGTCCTGCTCCGCGCGGCAAAACGTGTCGAGAAACCAGTCGTAGTTCGCGGTCGAGGCCGGCGAGATCGACATGTTGTTCCAACGGCCCGCGTCGATGGCGTTGCGGCAGAACCAACGCCGGTCGACGCGCGGTTGCGAAGAGACGACTTCATTGATGGAATAGGTGCCGGCGACGATGGCGAGCACGCCGTCTTCATGGCCGCCCATGCCAAGCGCCGAGGCGGCCACGTCGTGCAGGCCGCAGGCGACCGGTGTTCCCTTGCGAAGGCCGGTCTTTTCGGCGGCATCGGCTGTGACTTGACCGGCGATGTCAGCGGAATGCGCCACCGGCGGCAGCGCGTTGAACAGATCCTCCAACCCGAAGATGCGCAGCGCTTCAGGCGCATAGGCTTGCGTGCGAAAATCCGTGAATGAGGTGCTTGCCTCCGTGCGGTCGGTCCCGATCGTGCCGGTCAGGCAAAAGCGCAGCCAGTCCTTGCAGGCCAGCACATGGCCGATGCGGCCATAGCGATCAGGATCGTTCTGCTTAAGCCACGCCAGCAGCGCCGACGGCGCCGAAACATGCGGCGTCTGGCCTGTCGTCGCCAGCGCATCGGTGAAAACGGTAGCGGCGGACCACCTTTCGACAATGTCGCCGGCGCGGCTGTCGAGCGACAGGATGCCTGGTCCCAAAGGCTGACGATCATGATCGAGCAGATAGAGACCATCGCCATGCGCGGTCGCCGCCACCGCCTTGATGTCTTCCGCCGGCCTGCCGGAGAGCGCGATCGCCTCCTTGATGGCGTCGGCTGTTGCTTGCCACAGGCCTGACATGTCGCGCTCCACCCAGCGCGCGTGGGGCATCGATTGCGGCACCCGGCGACGCGCCACGGACAATTGCGTGCCGTCGGCATCGAAGATGACCGCCTTGGTGACCGTGAGGCCGTTATCGATTCCGAGCAGGCTGGGCATGATCACCGCCTCTTTCAGCATTGGCGATTGCTACAGGGCGATCCTGCAGTCTGATGCAAGGGCGAAACACATGGCGACAACCCCGATAGAGCAAGGGGGACAAACGGCAAAAGCACCTCGCCGCAACAAAGAACTCATATCTTTATGTGAATTTAACGTCAACATGCGCGACAAAACCGCCACGGCGCCGTTAGAGGGCATGAATGGATCTCGCCGTTGCCAGGCGACGCGTAATCAGCTGCTAAGGCCGTCACGGATGGCGCTGAAATAGCGGTCGGTTCCAACCTGCCCGCCCTTGAGTGCCACCTCCAGCCCATCGATCGCCTTGACGCGCGAGTGAGCGACGCAAAGCGGCGAGCCCGGCGACGCCGGCAACGGCATCCGCACGGTCAGCGCATCGACACCCATCTGGCCGAGCGCGTGGCTCGACGTATCGCCGCCGGCAACGACCACGCGCTGCAACTTCTGCTCGATGGTCAGCGCGCGAAGCAGTTCGCCGAGGCCCCGCCCGAGCTTGTGGCGGGCGCCTTCCTGGCGGTCGATTTCGCCCCCCCTATCGGCCGCGGGTCCAAGGGCCGTGTAGAGAACGACGCTGCGCCCGGCTTCCAGACTGGCGCGACCGGCTGCCGTCGCGCGTGCGATCGCATCTCCGGAAGCTTCGGAGATCAGTTCGACGGGATCGACCTCGATGCCGTCGAAGCCGTCAGTCAAAGCGTGACGGATCTGTCGTTCGGTCGTCGGCGAACAACTGCCCGAGACGACCGCGATCCGGTCGGCGGCACCCGGCGGCGAAAATTCTGGTTCAGCTCTGACCGTCCCGTTAGACACCCATTCGGCCAGCAGCGCATATTCGATCCCCGACGAGCCGACGACGAACGAACCGCCCGGCTTGCGGACGCGCCATATCTCCTTGCCGGCAAGCGCCTGCGTCTCGCGGCTGTCGACATCGACAAGTACGATGTCGGTGCCCTCTGCGAGCAAGCGGTCGAAGGCCTCCGAGCGCGCCACCGACTGCAACGTCGCGAGGTCGACCAGCCCCGATGTGAGCTCCGTCTGCCGCGACAGATGGATGAGCAGGTCGGATTCATCCATCGGCGTCGTCGGGTGGCGGCTCATCACCGGATGGCGGTCGATGCGGAAATACTTTTCACGATAGGCCGCGAACAAATGACCGAAGGCCGTGTAACGCTTGAGCTGCGGCGCCCCGACCAGCAGCGGCACGCTGTCCTGCGCGAAGACCGAGCGGCCGATCTCGATGGCGCGACCGATGCTGCCGATCGTCGGACTGGAATCGAAGGTCGAGCAGACCTTGTAGTGACAGATCGCGGCATTCAGCGTCTTCAGCCAAGCGAAGGCATCGCTCAGATGCGTGTCCATCCATTGTGGCGTCTCGCTGCGGCTGGTGCCGGCCAATCCAATGGCGCGGCAGTGGCTGAACTGCGCAAGCATGGCCGCGTCCGGCTGGCGCATGAACAGCACGGTCGGCACGCCGCCGAGTTCGAGCGCTTCCATGGCGTCGGTCGAGCCGGTGAGGTCGTCGCCATAATAGCTGAGAAGCAGGTCTTGCATTGCTTCAGGCCGCTTTGCCGTCGCCGAATTTTTCGATCGACCGCGCCAGCTCCGGATGGCTCAAGGCGAAATCCGCCAGCGGAATGCCGTCGACCGCCGCCTGCCAGGCTTGCTGCACGGCACGCACCCCGGCGCCCGGTCCATCCGGATGGCTGACGATGCCGCCGCCGCACAGATAGAGCAGATCGACCGTCCGGCCGGTCCGTTCATAGGTCTCGGGTGCTTGCCCGCCCCATTGGCCGGAGCCCGCCACAGGCAAGGCGCAATCCTCAGGCGCAAAAATCGGCGTCGTCACCGCCTTGAAGGACTCGACGAAAGACGCGTCCGGCTCCCAGTATTTCGATTGGATGCCGTTGATCTGGAACTGGTCGACGCCGAGCAGCCGCCAGAACTGTTGCCAGACCTTGAAGTTCATACCGAGGCCGGGATGGCGGGTGAGGATGTCCCAGCCGTTGCGATGAGCGTGAAGCACCAGGCTGGAGCGTTTTCTCAAGAAGGCCAGGCCACCGAAACCGACGGAGTTGATGTTGACCACCGCGCAATTGCCGCCGGCCTTGGCCACCAGATCGTGTTTGCGCATCATCTCGTCCGGGTCGGCATGCGAGATGCCGAAGGCATACATCACCTTCTTGCCGGTCCTCTGCTCGTGGTCGAGGATCAGCGGCATGATTGCCTTTACCCGCTCCGCCAGCGGCGAATAGGCTGGGCTCATCAGCTTCTCATCGTCCTTGATGAAATCGACACCGGCGGCGATCAGCTCGCCCACCATCGCGGCGGTCTCGGGGGGCCGCAGCCCCAGCGCCGGCTTGACGATGGTGCCGATGATCGGCCGATCCGTGACACCTGTCAGCCTGCGGCTGCCGGCGACGCCGAATTGCGGACCTGGATGCGCGCCGCGGAATTGCTCCGGCAGCTTCATGTCGACAACGCGAATGCCGGACAGGCCCTTGATCGAATAGGCGCCGCCGATGGCAATGGTCATCAGAGCCGACAGGTCGTGGCCGATGGCATCGAATGGAAAGGCGATGTCGACATCCGCGCGCTTGAACGGCCCGTTACCGGCCTCGGGAATGGAGGGGCGAAGTGCGTCCGGCAGGTGCCGAATGGCCAGGACACGCGCGGCCACCCGGGCTTTCAGTTCCTCGGTCTCGCCGGGCAGCGCGACGAAGGTTCCAGTCGACTGGTCGCTGGCGATCTTGGCTGCCAGCCTCTCGATGCTGCCTGATGTCTCGATGCGGTAGGTGAACGTGATCATGGTTCGTTGTCTGAGGCCGCAGGGGGTTCGAAAAGAGTTCCTTGATCGTCGAAACCTGGTATAATGAGTACATAAGCTTTGCAAGTGATATCCTGTCTGGCGGGGTACGGTCGAGCGGTCAGACAGGCGTTCCGAAAATCGCGGTGGCAGTGCTAGATAGACACAGGTCAAGGGAGTGATTCGCGACGATGAACCGTTCGGAGCCGATCGTCCGGCGCAAACTTTCCGACGAAGTGTTTTTGCGGCTGAAGCGCCTGATCACCAGCGGAGAATTGACGCCGGGCGACGACATGCCGTCGGAGCGCGAGTTGATGGAGCGCTTCGAGGTCGGCCGTCCCGCGATCCGCGAGGCGATGCAGGCGCTGAGCAATATGGGCCTCGTCGCGATCTCGCATGGGGAACGCGCCAAGGTGCTGCAGCTGACCGCCAAGTCGATCATCAAGCAGGTCGATGGCGCAGCCAAGATCATCCTGTCGTCGTCGAAGGACACGTTGGAACACCTGAAAACGGCGCGCATCTTCTTCGAGCGCGGTATGGTCAGGGAAGCCGCCGAAAACGCCACTGCCGAGGACGTTGAGCAGCTGCGGGCCACAATTGCCGAACAGCGTGGCTTTCGCGGCGATTCCGAGGCTTTCATTTCAGCCGACATGAAGTTTCACACCCAGATCGCGGCCATTTCAGGCAACCCGATCTATGTCGCCGTCAGCGAGGCGATGCTCGGTTGGCTGAAGGAATATCACACCGAAATGCTGATCTGGACCGGCAAGGAACAGTTCACGCTGACCGAGCATGAAGAGATCATCGGCCGCATCGAGAAGAAGGATGCCGACGGCGCCGAGAAGGCGATGATCAAGCACCTCGAGCGCTCGCGCGCGCTTTATGTGATGAACTCCGGCAACTGATTTCAGCTGATCCGCGTGATCGCGTAAGGGGTCATCACCAGTTGGCCTCGGCCAAGCGCTGAGATGTCGACCGTCACGTCGTCCGCCGTCAGGTTCGCCAGCCACGCCACGGTCTTGCCCGAAGCGGAGCGGCCGGCCAGCGCCAGCACCTTGGTCTCGTCGCTCGTTTTCGTCGCCACATACGTAAGGCCGGCCAGTTCGCAAAGCCCCTTGATGGCATCGAAGATCGGCCGAGGCGATCCTTCCGCGACGGGTTCGCCGGATGCTGCGAGCACGCCGAAGGGCCCGGCGAAGCCGGACAGCGTGAGCAGTTCCAGCCCGGCCGGCGCGACACGCGCGGCATAGCCGATCGTCCATGCGGCAGCGAACAGGCCGGCATGACGAGGGTCGCGATCGGCCATGGCGATGCGCTGTCCCCCGGGATTGCCCTTGGTCGCGCCGCCATAGGGGTTCTGGCGCATGGCGAGCGTCGACGGACCGATGCGGTAGGGCTTTGCCCCGAAGATCGCCCGCGTCGACGCGGTGATGAAGGGCAGCGCCTCCAGCGACTGCATGACGCTGAGATCGTCGGCAGCGTGCACGATCGGGCACGTGCAGTGGGTGACGAAATCGAGCAGGCCCCCCGGCACGCGCTTGCGGTTGAGCTCGGTGAAATAGCTGAACATGCCGCCACCAAGCCGGATATCGGGAAAGGCGCGCCGCGCCGCGTCATAGACGTCTTCGAGCGGCGGACAGTCCGGCCACGCACTGCCCGGCGGTGTCGACTGCCGGTCAACCGAAGGCGAGACGGCAATGGCCGAAAGCTTCAACCCGGCTTGACGCACCATGTCGGCAACGCCTGACAGCTCGGCATCGAGGTCGCCCGCGCAGGCAACGACGCATTCCAGCGTCGTCTGCACCGGATAGGCGGCGGTGAGCCTTGCATAAGACTGCAATGCTTCGAGACCGTGGCCGCGCGTCGGATCGTAGTGGAAGACAAGTTGCTGCGGGCCGAGCTCGGTCAATGTCGAAAGATTTGCGAGCGCTGCTTCGACCTCATCCGGGTAGATGATCACGCCGAGATCCGGCAGCCTCTGCCCGGTCTCGCCGAGTTCGACGCTGACCGGTTCGGCGGCAGATGCTGCGGCCGGCATTCCCCCCTCGCCGGTGATGCGAAGCCTGACCGTCTGGCTTACAGTTTGGCCGGCCGGCAGCACATAGGGCCAAGGCAGCGCCAGTGGCCGCACATAGGTCTTGTAGGACGCGTCCGACCAGTTACGCTGGTCCTCCATCTCGAAAGTGTCGCCCTCCATCCGGCATTCGGCAGTGATGCCCGGCCGGACCTCATGGGTGATCGCGCGCAAATCCTTGAAAGGCTGCCAGGGATCGATCAACAGCGGCAGTTTCGTCGCCACCACGCTGCCGTCGGTATGCTCGACCGTCACCGCACTGCCGGCGAGGCCGGCGATCGGATGCAGGATGCAGAAACCGCAACGGTTGGTCTCGAAATCGCTTTCAGGGACCGCGCAGACGTCGAACACCAGGTTACCGTTGGCGGAGCCCTTGATCGTAGCGCGAAAGTCTAGCCGGCTTCCGCCCGGCGCTAAGCAAGTTGCGGAGTAGCTGACGGAGAAGCTGTCGGCGTCCTGATCGACGGCAAGGTCCGTCAGCGCCGGTTCATAGGTGCCCCAGTCGCGGTCGCGCACGATGTAGGCGATGGCGCGCAACACTTCGATGCCACCGTAACGGATGGTGCGCAGGTTGCCGTTGACAAAGTCGGCGCTGAGCAGACCGGCATTCAGCCTGACCGGCTCCGCCTCGACGGCATGCGTACCGTAGAGGAGGAAGGCGTCGGCTGTCATGTCAGCAAGCCATCCAGGTGGACAGGTTCGTGGCTCGCGGCGCCCAGATAGGCCGCCTCGACCAGCGCGAATGTCTTGAGGTTGTCGGCGCCCGAGGTCGCCGGCTCGGTTCCCTTTGCCAGGCAGTCGACCCAGTGCTGCTGGATGGCGACGACGCTCTCCTGGATGTTGTGCCATGGGCGCGATGCCCAGGCGAGTACGGGCGGCGAAACGTCGGTGATCTTCGTGCCGCTCCTGCCGGTGACGGTGAGCCGATATCCCTGCGCCAAGCGGATCGTGCCGTCGCTGCCGTCGATCTCGATCAGCGTTTCGGGAAACGGTTCGGTGGCGAGCTTCGTCGCGTAGCTACAGTCGACCACTGACGTCGCCCCGCTCTTGTGGTCCATCAGCATCGTCGCGACATCTTCGCCCGCGATGCCGGGGTTGATGCGCGCGGTTCGCGTCGTGATCGTCGACACGTCGCCCAGTAGAAAACGGGCGATGTCGAGACTGTGGATACCGAGGTCCTCGATGATGAAGCGCTTTCCCTTGGCGAGATAGGGCTGGCCGGAAAACACGTCATAGGCAGAGCGGAAGGAGATGCGCCCGAAGAACGGCGTGCCGATCTCGCCGCTGTCGAGCACGGCACGCACCGCCTGGATCGCCGACTGCCAGCGAAAATTCTCATGCACCATCAGCGGTACGCCGGCTTCCACGCAGGCCCTCACCATCGCCTTGGCGTCGGCAAGCGTCGGCGCGAACGGCTTTTGGCAAATCACCGGCACACGGTGCAGCGCCGCCATCTCGACCAGCGGACGATGGCTGGGAACGGTGGTGGCGATATCGACGAAGTCGAGGCTTTCGCTTGCAAACATCTCTGCCGCGTCGGTGTAGCGCTTCGCAATGCCGAACTGGTCGCCGATGATGCGCAGCCGCTCCGGGTCGCGGTCGCAAATGGCGACCATCGCGGCGCCTTCAATGTCGCGCCAGGCATGCATCTGGTTGATGGCAAAGAAGCCGCAGCCGATGAGCCCTCCCCGCAACTCCGCCATGCTCAGCCTGCCTTTGCCATCTGCATCAGCGTCACCCGGCTCTGCAGCCGGCGCTGCGCTTGGTCGACGACGACGGCGACGATGATGACAAGGCCCTTGATCACCATCTGCCAGAAGGAACTCACGCCCATCATCACCAACCCGTCCGAAAGAATGCCGATGACGAAGGCGCCGACAATGGTGCCGCCGATCGTGCCGCGCCCACCCGACATCGAGGTGCCGCCGAGCACCGCCGCCGCAATGGCGTTGAGCTCGAAACTTTCGCCTGTTGCCGGGTGCGAGGCCATCAGTTCGGACGAGATGATCAGGCCGACGATCGCCGCGCAGAAGCCGGAGAACATGTAGACGAACATTTTCACCATGTTGACACGAACGCCCGAAATTCGCGACGCCCGTTCATTGCCGCCGACGGCGAAGATGTGGCGGCCGAGCGGGGTGTATTTGGCGAGGTAGGCCGCCGCCAGCGCAACGACGATCAGTATCCAGATCGCCACCGGCAGGCCGAGCAGCCGCCCGGCGCCGAGGAAACCAAACCCGGTGGTGCCAAGCTCCGGCTTGCCGACGAGGTTGGGGAAGGTGCGGCCGTCCGACGACAGCAACGCCAGGCCGCGCGCGACATAGAGCACGCCGAGCGTGGCGATGAACGGCGCGACGTTCAGCCTGGTGATCAGCAGTCCGTTGACGGCGCCGATCAATATGCCGACCGCCAGCGTGATCAGCGCGATCTCGACGACGTTGAAATAGACGGTGTAGCCGAATTGCAGGTCGATGCCGTTCAGCACGAGGTAGCCGGCGACCATGCCACACAGGCCGACGATCGAGCCGACCGACAGGTCGATGCCGCCGGTGATGATGACGAAGGTCATGCCCATGGCGAGGAAGGCGTTCAGCGCCACATGTTTCGACATCAGGATCAGGTTGGCGGTCGACAGGAAATTCGGCGCCGCGATCGAAAAGAAGATCAAGACGGCGATCAGCGCGATGAACGTCCTCGCCTTCATCAGCGTCAGCAGCAGCGAGCCGCTCGAGACGGAGGAGACAGCCGCCTTGGCCGGGATGTCAGTCATGGGCGCTTTTCTCCGTGTGCGGGGTCGGTCCGTGGCCAAGTGCCGAGGCGGCGACAAGGGCTGCCTCCGTCGCCTCGGAGCGATCGAACATGCCCGTCAGTTTTCCATTGCTCATCACCGCGATGCGGTCGGACAGCGCCATCACCTCATCGAGATCCGAGGTGGCGAACAGAATGCCCAACCCGTCGCGCGACAGTTTGCGCATGGTGCGGAAGACGTCGGCCTTGGCGCCGACATCGATGCCGCGGCTGGGCTCATCCATCAGCAGCACCTTCGGCCCGGTGAGCAGCGCCTTGCCGATCACCACCTTTTGCTGGTTGCCGCCCGACAGCGACGACACCTCCTGCGCCGGGTGGGCGACCTTGATCGCCAGTTCCCGCACCATCTGCATCACCGCCTGCTTCTCGTGGCCGCCGCGGATGTGGAACAGGCGGACAAAGCGCGACAGGCTGGCCAGCGTCAGATTGCTGGCGACGGAGAGGATCGACACCAGCCCTTCGCGTTGGCGGTCTTCGGGGATCAGCGCCAGCCCGCGCCGGATACGCCGCGTCGTGTCGCGCTCCTTGACCTTTTTGCCGGCGATGAAGATCGCGCCGGTAGCCTGGCCATGGCGGCCCATGATGCAGTCGAACAGCTCGCTCCGCCCGGCGCCCATCAGGCCGTATATGCCGAGGATCTCGCCGGCGCGCAGCGACAGCGAGACGTGATCGACCGCCAGCCCGCCGGTGGCGCGCGGCAGGCAGATGTCCTCGGCGCGGAATATTTCTTCGCCGGGAACATGGCCGTCGGCCTTGGCGAAATCCTTGGCGTCGGAGCCGATCATCTGCCGCACGATCCACCGCGTGTCGACGTTTTTCATCTCTTCCTGGCCGGTGATGTGTCCATCGCGCAGCACCGTGATGTAGTCGCCAATGCGGATCAGCTCTTCCAGCCGGTGCGAGATGTAGACGATCGCCACGCCGCGCGCCTTGAGGTCGGCGATCACCTTGAACAGGATCTCGACTTCGGCCGCACTGAGCGCCGAGGTCGGCTCGTCCATGATCAGGATGCGCGCATCGAGCGAAACCGCCTTGGCGATCTCGACCAGCTGCTGCTGGCCGATGCGCAGATCCTCGACCAGCATGTCGGGCCTTATCCCGGCCTGCAGGCGTTCGAGAAATTGCGCCGCGCGACGCTCCTGCTCCTTGCGGTCGATCTTGCGGAACCGGTTGGTGATCTCGCGCGTGGCGAAGATGTTCTCGGCGACGGTCATATTGCCAAACAGGTTCAGCTCCTGGAACACCATGCCGATGCCGCGGTTCACCGCGTCGCCCGATGACGAGAAGGAGACCTCCTCCCCTTCCAGGAGGATCCGGCCGAGCGTCGGCTGTTCGACGCCGGCGATGATCTTCATCAGCGTCGATTTGCCGGCGCCGTTTTCGCCGACCAGCACATTGACGGCGCCCTTGCGCACCTCGAAATTCGCGCGCTTGACCGCGACGGTGCCGGAATAGACCTTGGAGACGTCCTCCAGCTTCAAGACGACATCGTGAGCAACCGCAGCGCTCATGGCTTCCGCCCGATTTCTGCCTCCGCCGGCGTCACCAGCGGCAGGTCCTGGCCGCTCTCGAGCGTATAGGCGCCGAGAACCTTGGCGGTCCGGCCTTCCAGCGCGTCACGCGGCAGTTTGGCAAACAGGGCCTTGACGGCATAGGCGTTGAACGCCTTGCCGAACTGGGCAAAGTCGATCTGATTGGTAAAATCGTTGAACTGGATGAAATCGAGGCTGTCGCGCAGCGCGGTTCCCCGCATCGCCGGTCCGATTTGCACCCGCGCATCGGCCTTGCCGTCGCCGTCGACATCGACATCCATGGTCGCTGCCCGCGACTGCGTGTTGGCGGCGATGATCTTGCCCTCGACGCGAACCGCGAAGGTCCAGGGCGAATTCGCCTGCTTCTTCGGATTGCCATATTTGGCGCCGGCGGAAGCAGGATCGGTTTTTGCCAGAGCGTGGACTTCGGCAAACGGCCCGGCTTTCTGCTGGAGGTAAGGCACGACCTTCGCCGCCCATATCTCCTCGACCATCTTGTCCGGGTTGAAGACGGCGGCATTGCCGCTGTCCCCCGAAGGGGTCGGGAGGATCTTGCAGGCGGTCAGGCTGATGCCGACTGCAACGACAAGGATCGGCCAGTTCGGCTTGTTGTTCAGCATGATGGTTTGTTGTTCAGCATGGTGGTCGGCACCCACGGAAAATGGCGGCGAGGGACGACCCTTGGGTCGCCCCTCGCTGTTCATGTCACGCCGGCTCAGTTGGTCAGCGCAAACGTTTCCAGCTTGGCAGCATTGTCACCATTGACCAGAACGCAGTCCATCAGCTGCTTTTCCTTGGCCGGCGACTTCTTGTTCTTGATGAAGTCGTTGGCCTGCTCGACCGCCATCTGCGCCTGCGCATAGGCCGGCTGCAGGACGGTTGCCTTGATGCCGCCCGCGGTGATGGAGTCGCGCACGTCGTTCGATCCGTCGAAGCCGACGACGATGACGTCCTTGCGGTTTGCCGCGACCAGCGCCGCATAGGCGCCCATCGCCATCGTGTCATTGCCGGAGATGACGCCCTTGATGTCAGGGTTGGCCTGCAGGATCGATTCCATCTTGGCGTAAGCCTCGGTCTGGCTCCAGTTGGCCGATTGCTGGGCGACCATCTTCAGGTCCGGATAGTCGTCGATGACGTCATGATAGCCCTTCGAGCGGATGCCGGCATTTGTGTCGGATTCCTTGCCGACCAGCTCGACGAAATTGCCCTTCTCGCCCATCAGCTTGACGAACTCCTGCGCGCCGAGCTGGGCGCCCTGGTAGTTGTTGGAGACGATCTGAGCCACGGCGACGCCGGTGGCGTTGATCTCGCGATCAATCAGGAACGACGGCACGCCCGCGTCCTTGGCCTTCTGCACGGCAGCGACAGTGGCGTCGGCGCCGGCATTGTCGAGGATGATCGCCTTGGCGCCGCGACCGATCGCCGTATCGATCAATTCGGATTGCTTGTTGGCGTCGTCGTCATGGACGAGCACAAGCGCTTCGTAGCCGAGTTCCTTGGCCTTGGCTTCGGCGCCGACGGCTTCCGCCTTGAAGAACGGATTGTCGTGCGAGGGCGTGATGATGGCAATCAGGTCGGCCGCATAGGCGGGTACCGCCGTGCCAAGTGCCAGCATGCCGGCGAACGCCGCAAGTGTCATTCTGCGTGTGAGTTTCATGATGTCCTCCCGTTTGAAAAATTGCCTTGATAAATCAAGGCCTCTGCATTCGAATTCATCGCGCAACGCGGGCCGCCGATCGGTTCAGGCTGAATGCCGTTGCCGGCTTCCCAAACGGTCGTTGCTCCCCCGCCCCTCCACCCGTCCAGGCTCGAACTCCCTGCGAAACCTTGTGGATCCGAGTCAAGAACAGCTAAGCCAACTGGTATGATGAGTCAATCACTAATTGAGGTGACATGTGCCGCTGAGCAAAAAACATCTGGCTGTCATAGCGGGTGTGTCGAGCGATCGAGGCACTCCGGCCAGCGCCCGACTCGGCCAATCTCAGGTAATGCGCCGAATGCTCGCGGCGATCTCTTCCGGCTCGAACACCCGCTTCCAGTCGTCGCGCATCAGCACCGGCTTGCCGAACTCGATCGCCTTGTTGCAAGCGTCGGAAAACACACCCTTGGTCTCGCCGAAAATGACGGCGCCGAGCACGTTGATGTGGCCGAGCAGGAAGTCGAGCGCCGCCTGTTGGTCGACGCCACGCGCGACGACCTCGTCGACGGCTTCCTTCATGACGACAAGCAGTGACGCGCACACCGTCTCCGATAGACCGGGCTCCAGCAGCGCCATCTGTTCGACAGTGACACGGTGCGAGCGCATGACCGGCGCCCAGATGATTTTCGCGACCGCCTCGCCCTTGGCGTAATCCGCTTCCGGTCCCTGCATCAGCGCGCTGACCATATGCTGCTTGGCCTTGACGCCGCCAAAATAGTCCTTCTTGGCCGCCATGTCGGTCTCGTCGTTGAAGATCGGCGGATGACAGGGATGGGTGACGAAATAGGTCAGGTCCGGCCGGTTGGGCAGATGGCCGGCGAAGGGTGCGGCCGCATCGAGCACTATCACCATTGTGCCTGGCGCCAGTTTGCTCTCGATATCAGCCGCCACCTTGCCGATATGCGTGTCGGGAACGGCCAGGATGACAATATCCGCCCCGTCGAGCGCCGCATCGGCACTGACCGCGTCGAAGCCCAGTCCGGTCTTCAGCCGCTCGCGGCCGGCCTCGCTGACCTCGACATGGCATACCGTGTAGGGCGATCCGCGAAAATTGGTCGACAGGCGGTAACCCATTTTGCCGCCGGCACCGAACAGCGCAATCGTCGTCATCTATCCCTACTCCCGCATTAAACGACGGCCGCGCCGATCGTCATGTTATTAACTGGTATAATCACCTTACCACGAATTGAGGAGTTGAACAGGGCTTTGATGAGGCCATGCGGTCGTCTGTTTGGCATTCCGCTCGCACGTGGCGGGCCTATAGCTGCCTGGGTCCCTGGTCTTCCCAGCCCGAAAACTATCCCTGCGCCGCGAGTTCTCGTAGCGCCTTCAGGATCCAGTCACGCGCCGGCGTCCTTCTTCAACCAGGTGAAACCGGTAGCGATCGCGTATGAACTCGTTGAAAAATTGCCCTTTCGAGAAGGCGGCGCGGAACGCCGCATAGGTCTCGGGCTCGACCTCTTCATAGTCGTAGCGGGCTCCGCTCGGGACGAACCAGACCGAGAGGATTTTCGTCGACGGGTCGTAGTGGGTGTTGCGAATGGCAGTGGACGGCATGTCGAAAATCCTGCTTCGTCCCCAAATCTTTCGCCCCAAATCCTGCTTCGAACATGCGTAATGCCGCAACGATGCGGAGGTTCCGTCAGGGAGGCGCACCACAACGCCGAAAATCTTGCCCGGGCCGCGAGGCTTCCTATCTCTCCGTCAGATGTCACAGACGAAATCCAGTACAACAGCGTATGCCAGCCAGGGCGATCTCTTCGGCGCGGCCGACACGCTGCCGGAAGGATTTTCTTACCGGCCTAGCCTGATCACAACGGACGAAGAGGCGGAACTGGTCCGTCACCTCAATGAACTGTCCTTCAAGCCGTTCGATTTCCATGGCCATATTGCCAACCGGCTGGTCGCCGGCTTCGGCTGGCGCTACGACTACGACCGGCGACAGGTCGTCGAAGCGCCGCCCATCCCGAAATTCCTGCTGCCGCTTCGCGACAAGGTCGCGGATTTTGCCGGCAGGCAGGCCACGGAATTCGCGCAAGTGCTCATCAACGAGTATCGGCCGGGCGCGGGCATAGGTTGGCATCGCGACAAGCCGCATTTCGATCTCGTCGCCGGCGTCTCGCTGCTGGCGCCCTGCAGCTTTCGGCTGCGCCGCAAAAAAGGCTCGAAATGGGATCGCGAGACGATCGAGGTCGAACCGAGGTCCCTCTATCTCATGGACGGTCCGGCGCGCCACGAGTGGGAGCACAGCATTCCGCCGGTCGCCGGGCACCGCTATTCGATCACGCTGCGCACTCTGAAATAGACGATACTCCAAGCCACGCAGCAGCCGCTCTGGAAGGCAGCACGCAGTTGTGCTTCGATTGCATATGAGCGTTGATCGCAGCAAAATCCCGGCCATCCGCGTGGCGCTCTTTCTGTGGGCATGCCTGTCCTGCGTTCTGGCTCTGCAGTGGCTCGTCGACCTCGGCATGGTCGGCTTTCCCGACGGATACATAACGCCCTATGCCCGAGCAACGAGCACGCTGTTGCATGTCCTTGTCTGGGCATGCCTGGCTCAAAGTCTCTACTTCGCTTGCCGAGCCTTGCTTGGCAAACGCTTCGAGCCTGCTCCTCTCTTCCTGCAAATCCTGATCGCCGCCGCACTGACTGTCGTGCCGGCATTCATCGTAAAACACTGTCCGCGGTCTCAGGTATGCAGCAACATCTATGAAGCGCTCACGAATACGATGATGGACGACGGCACCGGCGGATGACGTTGTGTCTCCAGTAGCTGACGAGAGTTAGAACTTTGGCGTCGCGCCGCGCGGTGGCGGTAAAACCTGGAGGAACCATGCGAAAGATCCTGGCATCGATGCTGCTGTTCGCGGCAGCGCTATCTGCAAACCCCGCTCGGGCGCTGGACAGTACCATCCCGCCGGTTGTCGTCACACCGCTTGCCGATCGCAGCCAGACGGCGTCCGGTCAGCCGATCGTGCTGCCGCAGAAAAATGTCCAGGTCCTGGTTTCAACCTATGACATTGCGGTCGGCGCCACTCTGCCGGTGCACAAGCACCCGTTTGCCCGCTACGCCTATGTCGAGGCCGGGACACTCAAAGTGACGAATGTCGAGACCGGCAACAGCAACACCTACAAGACGGGCGATTTCATCATCGAGATGATCGGCCAATGGCACCAGGCCACCAACATCGGCGACGCCCCGGTCAAGCTGCTGGTCATCGACCAGGTCGAACAAGGCGCCAAGAACACGGTGCTGCAGAAACAATAGATCTCTCGCTACGGACCTAGGCAGGGTTGCCGGGCTGGCCCAAGCAGCGACTGGCTGTTCCGGCTTCCCCACCAACCGAGCCGATGCTAGGGCTGGCCGTCATGCAATCATGAAGGATCGCCCCTTGGCAGGAAATGCTCGCCCCCTGATCGAAATCTGCGTCGAAGGCATCGATGGACTGCTGGCCGCGCAGGCCGCCGGCGCCGACCGGGTCGAGCTCTGCGCCAGCCTGGTCGAAGGCGGCATCACGCCCAGCCTCGGCACGGTGCGCGCCGCACTCGAGAGCGCGACCATTCCCTTCCATGTCATCGTGCGGCCGCGCGGCGGCGATTTCCTCTACAGCGAGGCCGAATACAGCTCGATGCTCGCCGATGTCGCAGCGCTTCGTGACCTCGGCGTCGCCGGTGTCGTCGTCGGTTGCCTCAATGCCGACGGCACCATCGATGAAACCCGCATGGGCGCGCTGGTCGATGCCGCCGGTCCGCTCGCCGTCACCTGCCACCGCGCCTTCGACATGACGCGCGACCCGGCCGAGGCGCTGGAAGCGCTGATCCGCTGCAAGGTCGGCCGCGTGCTGACCAGCGGCCAGAGGGACACCGCGGTGGAAGGCGCCGGCCTGTTGGCGGATCTCGTCCGCCAGGCCGACGGCCGCATCATCATCCTCGGCTGCGGCGCGCTGGACCCCGAAAACATCGCCGGGGTGCTGGCATCAACCGGGCTGACGGAACTGCATTTCGCCGCGCTCAAGGACGTACCGAGCGCCATGGCCTACCGCAACCCGCAAGTCGGCATGGGCGGCGGCGATCTGGACCGCGAATACCGCACCACAGTCACCGATGGGGCGCTGGTTGCAGCGACGATTGCGGCGGCCAGAGCATGATGAGCGAAGCCGTGACTGGGCCGTCGCCGATCAGCCGTGTCTCGCCTCAGGACGAAGCGGCCATCCTCGCACTCAACAATGAGCACGCCGCCGAACTGTCATGGCTCGACCCCGAACGGCTGTCTTTCCTGCTTGGCGAAGCGTTTTACGTCAGGCGCATCGGCACGCTCGAAGCCTTCATCATGACCTTCGACCAGAATGCGGCCTACGACAGCCCGAATTTCCTCTGGTTCCGCGAGCGCTATCCACGCTTCGTCTATGTCGACCGCGTCGTCGTCGCGGCGCAAGCGCGCGGCCGCGGCCATGCCCGCCGGCTCTACGAGGATCTGTTCGGGGAAGTCGCACGCGCGGGCCACAGCATCGTCACCTGCGAGGTCAATGTCGAACCGCCCAATCCGGCTTCGGACGCCTTCCATGCGGCGCTTGGCTTTGCCGAGGTCGGTGACGCGGTGATCCATGGCGGCAAGAAGGCGGTGCGCTACTACCTCAAGGAGATCGCCGGCTGATGGGTCGCTGGCTGATGATCGGCAAGCAGATCGCCACGGCAGCATAAGATTAGGAGTCCGTAGCCCTCACCAATTCCGGTTCAGCCAGGCCCGCGCGGGCTTCTCGACCAGATAGTAGCTGCATAATGCACAGGCGAAGACAGCCGCCAGCATCGGGATCGGCGCACTGCCCTGCTCGGCGACGAATTTGTAGAAGGGCTGTTGCCAGAGATAGAGCGAGTACGACCATAGCCCGATCATCACCATCGGCCTGGATGAAAGCAGGCCGGTAAGATGCCAGTTGCTGGTGTCCAGCGTATTGACGGCAAGCGCCAGCAACGGCACCGCCAGTAGGTAATGGATCGGCGTCGGCACCGGATCGAGGAACAGCAATATAGCCGCCGCCGCCGACACGAGGCTGACATAGGGGCTCTTCAGGAATGCCGGCAGCCGGTCATCGTGCTTGAGCAGGCAGATCGATGCCGACAGCAGGATCGAGGCGATATGCACATCGGTGCGCCAATAGCTGTGCTCGTAATCCATGCCGAGTGCCCAGTACGAAATGGCGCCATTGGCCATCGCCAGCAGCGACAGCGTCACCAGCAGCCGAACGACATTACCCCGCCCGGTCACCACCACGCTGATCAGCGCCAGGATGATGTAGGCATGCTCTTCCACGCATAGCGACCAGATGTGGTCGAGCGCGCCGGCGCGGGTGATGAGAATTCCGGCATAGTTGTAGGTGAATGTCAGCGCCGTCAGCGCCGCCTTCCATTTGAAGCCGATAAAGGTGCCGGAGAGCCCGATCATGGCTGATGTCACGAACACCAGCAGCGCGGGATAGATGCGCGAAAAGCGGCGCTTGAAGAATTTTTTCAGCGGAAAGCGTTCGATGAACAGTATCTCGCCCATCAGCCGGCCTGAGAGCACGAAGAAGAACTCGACGCCGAGCACGCCGAGATTGATCCCGGGAACGGGGAAGAAATGGCCGATCAGCACCAGTGCGATCGAAAGCCCGCGCCAGCCATCGAGATAGGCCAGTCTTGCTCTGGCTGCTTTGTCGGCTGTGGCCCGCGGCAGGGCAACAGACGCTGCGGAGATGTCGGCCATGCCCGTCCTTCGCACTCAAGAACCGATGCAGCGCGCATCGCTGCGCCACGGATTCGCCTCGTATTCCCGCCCAGTTTATATTGCAGTGCGGGATAACTTTGTGCAAGTGCGAAGCTTTGAGATTGGCGCGTGTTGGCGCCAACGTTTGTGATCGCAAAAAAGAAAGGGGCCGCAATGGCCCCTTCCCGTCTCGAATTGGCACTGTTCAAGCGTTGGCGGCGTTCACCGCGCGCTTGGCCATCACGGCGATCAAATTGGCGCGGTATTCGGCCGAAGCGTGGAGGTCGGTCATCAAATTCTTCGCCGGCACTTTCACGCCGTCGAGCGCCGATGCGGCAAAATTCTTCGCCAGTGCTGCTTCGATCTCCTTCGAGCGGAACACACCGTCATCGCCGGCGCCGGTAACGGCAACGCTGACCCCGTCCTTGCCCTTTGCCACGAACACGCCGACGATCGCATAGCGCGAGGCCGGGTTGCGGAATTTTTCGTAAGCAGCCTTGGCCGGCGCGGTAAAACTCACCGAGGTGATGATCTCGCCTTCTTTCAGCGCCGTTTCGAACAGCCCGGTGAAGAATTTCGCGGCTGAAATCTCGCGCTTGTTGGTGACGATGGTGGCGCCCAGCGCCAAGAGCGCCGCCGGATAATCGGCGGCTGGGTCGTTGTTGGCGACCGAGCCGCCGATCGTGCCCTTGTGGCGCACCGCCGGATCGCCAATCAGCGACGCAAGGTGGGCAAGCGCCGGACAGGCCTTCCGCAGCTTCTCGTCATTGGCGACGTCGTAATGGGTTGTGGCGGCGCCGATGGTGACGGTCTTGCCCGACACCTTGACGCCTTGCAGCTCCTTGATCCGCGACAGGTCGATCAGGTCGGACGGTGCGGCGAGCCGCGTCTTCATCGCCGGGATCAGCGTCATGCCGCCTGACAAAAGCCTGGCGTCGCCGCTCTTCACCAGCTTGGCGGCGTCGGCGACCGAGGCGGCGCGGTGGTAGTTGACTGCGTACATGTGATCCTCCCCTGAAGTGGTTAGGCAGTAGTGAGTAGGGAATAGGGACGCTGTCATCTCCGGCGATGCCCATTCCCTACTCACTACTCCCTACTCACTCATTTCTTCGCCCGTATCGCCGCCCACACCGTCGACGGCGAGGCCGGCATGGCGATGTCCACAATCCCCAAAGCGTCGGTGATGGCGTTGATGACCGCTGGCGGCGAGCCGATGGCGCCGGCCTCGCCACAGCCCTTGATGCCGAGCGGATTGCTCGGACACGGCGTGTTCGAGGTCGACACCTTGAATGACGGCAGGTCGTCCGCGCGCGGCATGGTGTAGTCCATGTAGCTCGCCGTCAGCAGCTGCCCGCTATCGTCATAGTGCGCGCCTTCCAGCAGCGCCTGGCCGATGCCCTGGGCGATGCCGCCATGCACCTGACCCTCGACGATCATCGGGTTGATGATGTTGCCGAAATCGTCCGCCGCGACGAACTGGACGATCTCGGTCGTGCCGGTTTCCGGATCGATCTCGACCTCGCAGATGTAGCAGCCCGCCGGGAAAGTGAAGTTCGCCGGATCGTAGAAGGCTGTTTCCTTCAGTCCCGGCTCCATGCCTGCCGGCAGATTGTGAGCGGTGTAGGCGGCAAGCGCCACCTGGAACCAGGGCAGGCTCTTGTCGGTGCCGGCAACCTTGACCTCGCCATTCTCGATGACGATGTCGCCCTCGTCGGCCTCGAGCAGATGGGCGGCGATTTTCTTGGCCTTGGCCTCGACCTTGTCGAGCGCCTTGGCAATTGCCGACATCCCGACCGCGCCCGAGCGCGAGCCGTAGGTGCCCATACCCATCTGCACCTTGTCGGTATCTCCATGGACGATCGAGACCGAGTCCAGTGGCACGCCAAAACGCTGGTTGACGAGTTGCGCGAAGGTCGTCTCATGGCCCTGGCCGTGGCTGTGCGAGCCGGTCAGCACCTCGATCGTGCCGACGGCATTGACCCGCACTTCGGCGGATTCCCACAGACCGACGCCGGCGCCGAGCGAACCGACCGCCGCCGACGGCGCGATGCCGCAGGCCTCGATATAGCAGCTCATGCCGATGCCGCGCAGTCTGCCCTGGCTGCCGGCCGCCGCTTTGCGCTTGGCAAAGCCGGCATAGTCGGACGCCTGTGTCGCCGCATCGAGTGAAGCTCCATAGTCGCCGGCGTCATAGTTCATGATGACCGGCGTCTGATGCGGAAACTCGGTGATGAAATTGGCGCGCCGCAACTCCGCCGGCGAGACCCCAAGTTCACGCGCGGCCGTCTCCATTGTCCGTTCGAGCAGATACGTGGCTTCCGGCCGCCCTGCCCCGCGATAGGCGTCGACGGGTGCCGTGTTGGTGTAGACGGTGCGCACATTGGCGTGGATCGTCGGGATGTTGTACTGGCCCGACAGCAGCGTCGCGTAGAGATAGGTCGGCACGCAAGACGAGAACAGCGACATGTAGGCGCCGAGATTGGCGATGGTGTCTACCTTGAAGCCGGTGATCTTGTTGTTCTTGTCGAACGCCATTTCGACCGTCGAGACATGGTCACGGCCATGCGCGTCGGTGAGAAAGCTTTCGGTACGGTCGGCGACCCATTTGACCGGGACGCCGGTCTTCTTCGACGCCCAAAGGCAGACGATCTCTTCGGGATAGATGTAGATCTTCGAGCCGAAGCCGCCGCCGACATCGGGCGCAATGACGCGCAGTTTGTTTTCCGGTGCGACATTGTAGAAGGCGCTCATCACCAGCCGCGCGACATGCGGGTTCTGCGACGTCGTCCAGCAGGTAAAATGGTCCTCGGCCTTGTCGTAATGGCCAAGGGCCGCGCGCGGCTCCATGGCGTTGGGAACCAGCCGGTTGTTGACGATCTTCATGCGGGTGACATGGGCCGCCGCCTGGATCGCCGCATCGGTCGCCTTGGCATCGCCGATCTCCCAGTCGAAGATAAGATTGTCCTCGGCTTCGGCATGGACCTGCGGCGCACCTTTTTGCAGCGCCTTGGTGGCATCGACCACCGCCTTCAATTCCTTGTAGGTGATCTCGACCGCTTCGGCCGCGTCGCGGGCCTGGCCCTTGGTTTCCGCCACCACGATGACGACCGCGTCGCCGACATAGCGCACCTTGTCGACGGCCAGCGGCGACCACGCGCCCATCTTCATCGGCGAGCCGTCCTTGGAATGGATCATCCAGCCGCAGATCAGGTTGCCGATGCCGTCGGCCTTGAGCTCCTTGCCGGTCAAGACGCCGATGACGCCGGGCATCGCCTGCGCTCGTCTGACGTCGATCTTCTTGATCTGAGCATGCGCGTGCGGGCTGCGCACGAAAGCGGCATGCTTCATGCCGGGAACCACCATGTCGTCGACATAGCGGCCGGCGCCGGTGATGAACCGTTTGTCTTCCTTGCGCACGACCCGAGCGCCGATGCCTTCAATGCCCATAGGAATTCCTCCGGAATAGCGAATAGTGAGTAGCGAATAGTGAACAGTGAGTAGGGAATTGTGCTCGGAGCGGTTCGGCTAAACCGACTACTCGCTATTCACTATTCACTACTCGCTTCTTTCTACGCCGCTTGTTTCACCCTGCCCTTCGGCGCCTTCGCCATCGTTTGCGATGCGGCAAGGATCGCCTTGACGATATTGTGGTAGCCGGTGCAGCGGCAGATGTTGCCTTCGAGCTCGGCGCGCACCGTCGCCTCGTCAAGGCCTTCGGGATGGCGCGCGATCATGTCGGTCGCGGTCATGATCATGCCCGGCGTGCAGAAGCCGCATTGTAGCCCATGATGTTCCTTGAACGCGGCCTGCATCGGATGCAGGTCGCCGCCATTGGCAAGCCCTTCGATCGTCACCACGGTCGACCCGGAGGCCTGCACAGCCAGCATCGAACAGGACTTCACTGCCCTGCCGTCGACATGCACGACGCAGGCGCCGCATTGAGAGGTGTCACAACCGACATGCGTTCCGGTGAGACCAAGATTTTCGCGCAGGAAATGAACCAGAAGCGTTCGGTCCTCGGCAGCGCCGCTGATCCGTTTTCCGTTCACGACAAACGAAACGTCCGACATGCATCCTCCCTGGGTATGACCTTGGTAGTCATGCTGCCGATGCGGCTTTGGCGCTCGGCCATGCCCTATTGGTACACTGCACAAAGCGCAAAAAACACACGGCGCTCATTGTACTTTCGGTCATGGACAAAACGAAAATCATGGGCCTGTCCGCCCCATTGCCAAAGAGCGAATAGGGGGCAACAATGCCCTCGACGCCAGCGCGCCGAGAGACATAAAACGGGCGCGCGCAGGAAGCGTCGGAGGATATCGGGAGGAAGCCTCTGGCCAGTTCACGGACGAGCTATGCATCCGGTCTGTCGGCGCTCACCACCGACGAGCCCGACGCCGATGCATTCGCCCGAGCGGTCGCCGCCGAGGCCGCAGCCATCGATGCCGGCTTTGCCCTGCTGTTCTTTTCCCAGAGCCTGCTTGATGCGAGCGTCCTTTCGCAAGCGCTGAAGACCCAAGCGCCGACGCTGGCCTACGCCGCCTGCTCGACCGCCGGCGAGATCACCCCGCAAGGCCTGGAGGAAGGTCATGTGCTCGCCATGCTCTTTCCCTCCGCGTCGTTTTCGGCGGTCAGCACCATGGTCGACAATCTCTCCTCGTCGGGCATGGACAGGATCACTGATGAAGTCGAGGCCTTGCGGCGGTTGCTGCGCGGACGCACCGGCAGTTGCCATGCCAAAAGCACCTTCGCGCTCTGCTTCATCGACGGCCTGTCCTTTGCAGAGGAAGCGGTGACCTCGGCCATCCATTGGGGGCTGGACGACATCCCGCTGATCGGCGGTTCGGCGGGCGACGATTTGAAATTCGAAACCACCAGGCTGATTTCGAACGGCAAGGTAGCGTCCGACAGCGCCATCATTGTGCTGATCGCCACCGAGATTCCGTTCCATGTCTTCAAGACCGACAATTTCATCCCCACCGACGAGAAGCTGGTGGTGACGGCATCCGATCCGGACCACCGCACCGTGCGCGAATTCAACGCCACCAATGCGGCTGAGGAGTATGCAGCCTCCGTCGGCATCGTTGCGCAGAACCTGACGCCGATGAGCTTCGCTTCGCACCCGGTGGTGGTGAAAGTGGGTGGCGAATTTTACTGCCGCTCGATCCAGAAGATGCATCCCGACGGCTCGCTGTCATTCTTCTGCGCCATAGACGACGGCGTCGTGCTGTCCATCGCCCAGCCCAAGGACATGGTGGAATCCACGCGCGCCGCACTGCGCGACGTCGAGCAACGGCTCGGCGGCATCGACATGATCCTCGGCTTCGATTGCGTGCTGCGCCGGCTCGATGCGCGCAACCGCCAGGTGTTCCGCGACATTTCGGAGCTCTACCGGGTCAACAATGTCATCGGCTTCGGCACCTATGGCGAACAGTACCGCTCGATGCATCTGAACCAAACCTTCACCGGCATCGCCTTCGGCGAACGCCAGGCGGCGGAATAGCCCATGCCGCTCAGGGACATCGACGACGTCGACAGGCTGAAGAAGATCAACGCCGCTCTGGTCAGCCGCGTCGAGCGCTCGATGGACCAGCAAGGCAATGCCTTCTCGCTGTTCCAGACCGCGATTTCACTTGAAAACCGCGTGCGTATGCGCACCGAGGAACTGCACTCGACCTTGCGCCGGCTGGAACAGTCGAACATCGACCTCAGCGCCGCCAAGGAAAACGCCGAGCTGGCAAACCTGTCCAAGACCAGGTTCCTGGCCGCCGCCAGCCATGACGTGCTGCAGCCGCTGAACGCCGCCCACCTCTCCGTCTCGGCGCTGGCCGAAGTGCAGACCAGCGACGAGGGCAAGAAGCTGGTCCGCCAGGTCGAGCGCTCGCTGGAGACCATGGAAGACCTGTTGCGCACGCTGCTCGACATTTCCAAGCTCGATGCCGGCGTGGTCCAGCCCGACATCGGCGATGTCAATCTGGAGACGCTGTTTTCCTCGCTGCGGTCGGATTTCCTGCCCGTGGCCGAGATGAAGGGGCTGGCGCTGAAGTTCCGCCCGGTCAGCGCCGTGGTGCGTTCGGACCGCACGCTCTTGCGCCGCATCCTGCAGAATATCCTGTCCAACGCTCTGCGCTACACCCGCTTCGGCGGCGTGCTGGTCGGCACCAGGCATCGCGGCGACACCATCCGCATCGATGTCGCCGACACCGGCTGCGGCATTCCCGAGGATCAGCGCGAGGCGGTTTTCGAGGAGTTCCATCGCGGCTCCGCCATTCCAGCCGATACCGGGATCTCCGGCGGCGGGCTGGGCCTGGGCCTTGCCATCGTGCGGCGCATGGCCGCCGCGCTCGGTCATCCCGTGACGTTCTCCTCGAGGGTTGGGCGCGGCACCATCTTCCACATCGACGTGCCGGTCGGCATCGGCGCCAGCGCCGACGCCATCGCCAGCCTTGCCGAGATGGAGCGGCCGCGCGGCTACGGCCTGTTCGGCACCAAGGTCCTGCTGGTCGAAAATGACGCCGACGTGTTGCAGGCGATGACCTTCCTGCTCGAGCGCTGGCAGTGCCTGGTGCGCGCCGCGACTTCGACCGAGGCTGCGATCAGCCTGCTTGGCGACACCGACTGGGTGCCCGACATCGTCATTGCCGACCAGCATCTCGACGACGGCGACCTCGGCACCGCCACCATCGCCGAAGTCCGCGATTATCTCGGCCGCGCCGTGCCGGCGCTGATCGTCACCGCCGACGGATCGGGGGCCGTCGCCAAGGCAGCCCGCGCCGCAGGCATAGAGCTGATGCGGAAGCCGCTAAAGCCGGCGCAGCTAAGGGCGCTGCTGGCGCATCTGCTGGCTTGAGCCCCATACCCTCCCCTCGATGGGGAGGGTCGGCGCGCAGCGCCGGGGCGGGGTGCAGCGCCAAGCTCCCCCACCCCGCTCCGCTTCGCGGATCGACCCTCCCCACAAGGGGGAGGGTAAAGATCAAAACCCGGCCTGATCGCGAAACAGCTCCGCATTGTCCAGCTTCGACACCTCAATCACCGCTTGCGTGCGGCTGTAGACGTTGAGCTTGCGCAGGATCTCCGAGACATGCGCCTTGACCGTGGTCTCGCCGACCTGCAGCTCGTAGGCGATCTGCTTGTTCAGCAGGCCCTGGCGCAGCATCTGCAGCACGCGCAGCTGCTGCGGCGTCAGTTTGGCCAGCCGCTGCACCATATCGGCGCGGTCGGCGCTGTCGGCGTCGGGCGGCTGTCCCTCATATGTCTCCGGCACATAGATCGCGCCCTCCATCACCGAGCGGATTGCGGCCGCAAGATCGCTCTTGCGCGCCGATTTCGGGATGAAGCCGGCAGCGCCATAGGACAACGCCTCGGAGATGATCTTCGGCTCCTCATAGCCCGAGACGACGACCACCGGCAGCCGCGGATGGCGGGTCCTGAGTTGCAGCAGTCCATCGAAGCCATGGACATCAGGCATGTTGAGATCGAGCAGCGCCAGATCGAACGGTTTTATCCCACCCAGGAGATCGAGCGCCTCGGCGATCGAGCGCGCCTCCACGGTGTCGACTTCCGGATAGGCCATCTGCACGGCGCTGTGCAGCGCCTCGCGAAACAGCGGATGGTCGTCGATGATCAGAAACCGGGCGCGATCGTTGATTGCGGTCATGGTGTTCGTTTCAGTTCTCCGTGGGCACGATACTCCCGCTGGTATGGCCAGCTTATTGGCAAATAGTCTATCGCCATCTTGGTCCACGGAGCGCAGCCGACGCTTTTGCCAGCGCTGATGCCTTGCCCGGCGGTCCAAATCGGTCAAATGTGCCCTCAGTTGAAGCAGAGACCCGCGCATGACAGACTTCGTCCTTCCCCTGCCCGCAACCCCGTCGGTGGCTGTCGCCGGCTCTGCCGAGCGTTTTCCGGTGCGCCGCATCTTCTGCGTCGGCCGCAACTACGCCGCGCATGCCCGCGAACTCGGCAATGACGAGCGCGACCCGCCCTTCTTCTTCACCAAGCCGGCCGATGCGGTGGTCGATTCCGGCACCACGGTCCCCTACCCGCCTTTGACCAAAAACCTGCACCATGAGATCGAGCTGGTCGCTGCGATCGGCAAGGCCGGCTTCCGCATTCCTCGCGCGCAGGCGCTCGACCATGTCTGGGGCTACGGCGTCGGTATCGACCTCACCCGCCGCGACCTGCAGGACGAGGCCAAGAAAGCAGCCCGGCCGTGGGACTGGTCGAAGGCCTTCGACCGCTCGGCGCCCTGCGGCCCGTTGGTATCAGCCGCCAAATCCGGCCACCTGCAAAAGGGCCGCATCTGGCTCGCCGTCGACGGCGCGGTGAAGCAGGATGGGGACCTCGCCGAACTGATCTGGCCGATTGCCGATATCGTTTCGATCTGCAGCAGTGCGGTTGCACTACAACCGGGCGACCTGATCTTCACCGGCACGCCGGCCGGCGTCGGCGCGGTAGCGCCGGGTCAGACGATGACCGGCGGTGTCGACGGCATCGGCACCATCGAGATCACCATCGGCCAAGATTCGATGGGCAAGCCGTGACCCGATGAGCGACCTCGTCCTCCACAACTACTACCGCTCCTCCACCTCCTACCGCGTGCGCATCGCGCTCGAGATGAAGGGGCTAAGCTACGATTACGTGCCGCATCATCTGCGTCATGGCGACCATCTGGAGCCGGCTTACCGCGCGGTCAATCCGCAAGCGCTGGTACCGGCGCTGATCCTGGGCGACGGCACGCTGTTGACGCAGTCGCTGGCGATCATCGAATATCTCGACGAGACCCATCCCGAACCGCCGCTGTTGCCGAAGGACGCGCTCGGCCGGGCGCGTGTGCGAATGCTGGCGCAGATGATCGCCTGCGACATCCACCCGGTGAACAATCTGCGGGTGCTGACCTCGCTGCGCACTTTGTTCGGCGCCGGCGACCAGGATGTCATCCACTGGTTTCGCCACTGGGTGAACGAAGGGTTCCAGCCGCTTGAAAAGATTCTGGCTTCATCGGATGAGACCGGCACATTTTGCCATGGCGACGCACCGGGTCTCGCCGACATCTGCCTGGTCGCCCAGATCGCCAGCAACGCCCGCTTCGGCGTCGACCTGACACCCTACCCCGAGATCTCGCGCATCCACGCCGCCTGCATGGCGCTGCCGGCCTTTCAGAAGGCAGCACCGGAGAATCAGATAGATGCGGAATAGAAGCGCACTGGCGCAGAGCATGAGGACCACCCGATGAAAGCCATCGTCTTCGAGAAATTCGGCCAAGCGCCGACGATCCAGACCGTGCCGGATCCGAAGCCGGCCGCCGATGGCGTCGTCATCAAGGTCGAGGCGACGGGGCTGTGCCGCAGCGACTGGCATGGCTGGATGGGCCATGATGACGGCATCACCCTGCCGCATGTTCCCGGTCACGAACTGGCCGGCATTGTCGTAGCCGTCGGCAAGCGGGTAACCCGCTGGAAGGCCGGCGAACGCGTCACCGTGCCGTTCTGCGTCGGCTGCGGCCGCTGTTTCGAATGCACCTCCGGCAACCACCAGGTCTGCGAGCATCAAACGCAGCCAGGCTTCACCGCCTGGGGCTCGTTTGCCGAATATGTCGCCATCGAACATGCCGACACCAACCTCGTGCGGCTGCCCGAGGAGATGGAATTCGCCACCGCCGCCAGCCTCGGCTGCCGCTTCGTCACCTCGTTTCGCGCCATTGTCGACCAGGGCCGGGTGACGCCGGGCGAATGGGTGGCGGTGCATGGCTGCGGCGGCGTCGGCCTGTCGGCGATCATGATCGCCAGTTCCATGGGCGCCAATGTCATTGCCATCGACCTTACCGACGAGAAGCTGGAGTTCGCCAAAAAGATCGGCGCCGTGGCGACCATCAATGCCTCGAACACGCCGAATGTCGTCAAGGCGGTCAAGCAGATCACCAATGGCGGCGCACACATGTCGATGGACGCGCTCGGCCACCCCACGACGTCGTTCAACTCGATTTCCAATCTGCGCCGGCGTGGCCGCCATGTGCAGGTTGGCCTGATGCTGGGCGAGCATGCCCGGCCACAGGTGCCGATGGACAAGGTGATTGCCTTCGAGCTCGAAATCCTCGGCAGCCACGGCATGCAGGCCCATCGCTACCCCGCAATGATGGAAATGATCCGCACCGGCAAGCTGAAGCCCGATCTGCTGGTCGGCAGAAAGATCAGCCTCGACGAGGCGCCAGCCGCCCTGATGGCGATGGGCGGGTTCGAGGGGATTGGCATCGGGGTTGTGACGAAATTCTGACAGCGATTCGATAGAAATTGCAGAACAGTCCATGCAACCAAGACGCCAGTAGAATCGCTCGACAAGGTTGCGCTAGTCCGTCAGAATCGACCCCAAGCGATCATCGGATTGAACCTGGCTGGACCAGCCACACACAGGACTATACTGTCGCTATGGCCTATTGGGTAAAGCGTATTGCACTAAAGGATGGCGAAGTAGTCACGGAACGTGAGCTTCGCGCAGACGAAAACCGATTTGCTGGAACGGCTCCGGTGGTTGGTGACTTGATTGAGGTCGAATGTCGCGGCCGCAGGTTTATGGCTGAGGTGGTATGGGGAAATTGGCCCGGCCGCGTTCATCCACACGATACAGCTGTACCGCTTCGGGTTTTCGAGGTTGGCCTTGATCCGGCAACCCCGCTCCGCTTTCCGACTCGTGGCCCAACCTGATCGCGGAGTGACTGCTTCCACCAAGTTCTGTCATTTCACATTAATGAGACCGCGGCCGAATCAGCCAATCCTACCGCGCAAACCTCTTTGCCCCGACCACGCAGGCGACCACACCCAGCGTGACAACCACCATCAGCGGGCTGACCTGCTCGTGCAGAAGCGTCGCTGCCAGCGCCAGGCCGAAAAAGGGCTGCAGTAGCTGCAACTGCCCGACGGCAGCGATGCCGCCTTGGGCGAGGCCGCGGTACCAGAACACGAAGCCGATCAGCATGCTGAACAGCGAGACATAGGCGAGACCCGCCCAGGCGCCGGAGCCGACGCCGGCGAAGGACGACGGCAGCGTCGCAAAGGTCAGCACCAGCATGATCGGCAGCGAGATCGCCAGCGCCCAGCAGATCACCTGCCAGCCGCCCAGCCTGCGCGACAATGCCGCCCCCTCGGCATAGCCCAGCCCGCAGACGATGATGGCAGCCAGCATCAAGCCGTCGCCGATCGGTGATGCTGTTACGCCTTGGGAGAAGGCAAAACCGCCGACAAGCGCGCTGCCGATGCAGGAGAACAGCCAGAAGGCCGGGCGCGGACGCTCGCCACCGCGCAGCACGCCGAAGATCGCGGTGGCCAGCGGCAGCAGGCCGACGAAGATGATGGAGTGGGCGGAGGTGACGTGCTTAAGCGCCAGCGCTGTCAGCAAGGGAAAGCCGACAACCACGCCAAGCGCCACGATGACCAGCGACAGAAAATCGCTGCGCTCCGGGCGCTTCTGCCGAAAAAGCATCAGCATGGCGAGACCGAGCAGTCCGGCAATCGCGGCGCGGGCCGAGGTCAGGAATATCGGATCGAAATCGGCCACGGCCACCCGCGTTGCCGGCAGCGAGCCTGAGAAGATCAGCACGCCGACGAATCCGTTCAGCCAGCCGCTCGCGGTCTTGTCCATTCCAGGCTCCATTGCTTTCGCCCTCTATCGGGCAAGTGCCTATGGTGCAGCCAGAGACAATGCAGTACAATTCCGCAAAACTGTAATGGCTGATTGAGCAATACAGATGACTGGTCTCGTTTTGGAAGTCGACACCGCACGCACTGTTGCCCCGACCACTCTGGTCGAAACTGTCATGGCGACCATCCGCCAGCGGATTGCCGCGCGCAGCCTGACGCCGGGCGCGCGGCTGCCTTCGATCCGCGCCTTCGCCAAAGCCATGCAGGTGTCCAAGTCGACCGTGGTCGAAGCCTATGAGCGGCTCGCTGCCGAAGGCGCGATACGCTCACGGCCGGGCTCGGGTTTCTATGCCGCCGGATCGCTGGCGCCACTGTCGCTGGCCGAGATCGGCCCGCGGCTCGACCGCGCTGTCGATCCGCTTTGGGTTTCGCGCCAGTCGCTGGAAGCCGGCGACGACATGCTGAAACCCGGCTGCGGCTGGATGCCGGCCTCATGGATGCCGCAGGCGGCCTTGCGCCGGGCGCTGCGCACCGTGGCGCGCGCAGACGATGTCGACCTAGCCGATTACGGCACGCCGCTCGGCCTGCCGCCGCTCAGGCAATTGCTCGCGCGGCGCATGGCCGGCCACGGCATCGAGGTCTCGCCCGAACAGATCATGCTGACCGAATCGGGCACGCAGGCCATCGATCTTCTGTGCCGCTTCCTGATCGAACCCGGCGATACCGTGCTGGTCGACGACCCCTGCTATTTCAATTTCCACGCGCTGCTGCGCGCCCACCGCGCCAAGGTCGTCAGCGTGCCCTACACGCCATCCGGGCCTGATATCGAGCTGTTCGCCCAGGCACTGGCCGAGCACAAGCCGCGCCTCTACATCACCAATTCCGCCATCCACAACCCGACCGGCGCGATCCTGTCGCCGGTCACCGCGCACCGGCTGCTGAAGCTCGCCGACCAGTCGGACCTGACCATCGTCGAGGACGACATCTTCGCCGATTTCGAGCACAGTCCCGCGCCCCGGCTGGCGGCGTTCGACGGCCTCAACCGCGTCGTCCATATCGGCAGCTTCTCCAAGACGCTATCGGCATCGGTTCGCTGCGGCTTCATCGCGGCACCGCGCGACTGGATCGAGCAACTCACCGACCTCAAGATTGCCACCACCTTCGGCGGCGGCCGGCTGGCGGCCGAACTGGTGCTGACGCTGCTTAGGGACGGCAGCTACCGCAAGCACATGGAATTGCTGCGCGCGCGGCTTTCCCGCGCCATGGGCGAGACGGGCGTGCGCCTGAAGGCGATCGGCATCACGCCCTGGATCGACCAACCGGCCGGCTTGTTCCTGTGGTGCAGCCTGCCCGATGGCGTGGATGCGGCCGAAATCGCCCGCCGCGCGCTGGCCGACAACATCGTGCTGGCGCCCGGCAACGCATTCAGTCTGTCGGGAACCGCCAGCCGCTTCCTGCGCTTCAACGTTGCCCAGTGCCAGGACGAGCGGATTTTCAGGGTGCTCAAGGCGGCAATGGCGCGCTGAGCGCTCAGCGGGAGGCCGCGCAGACCTCCCGAACGCAATCTCGCAGCCAGCGTTGCGCCGGATCGGCATCGAGCCGTGGATGCCAGAGCATCGAGATGGTGACCTCCACAGTGGCGACCGGCAGCGGAAAGCTGACCATGCCGGCGCGTGCGCCTTGCGTGTGCCGTTCGGGCACGCTGGCAATAAGGTCCGAAGCGCGCGCCATGGCGAGTGCAGCCGAAAAGCCGGAGACCATGCACGCCACGGTTCGCTGCAGGCCGAGCTGCGCCAAAGTCTGATCGATCGGCCCTCTTTCCCGACCCCGCCGTGAAACGCTGATGTGGCGGCCGGCCGCGTAGCGTTCAGGCGTTACCGCGCCTTCACTCAAAGGGTGGCCGGCTCGCACAGCACCGACGAAGCGGTCGCGAAACAGCGCCTGTATCAGCACTTCAGGTCCGGCCTCGCCGGCAACGCCGATTTCGAGGTCAATGTCGGCGTCGCGCAATGAGGCGACGTCCTTGTCGGCTTTCGGCGCAAAGCGCAGCCGCACGCCCGGCGCCTCGGCCTGTATGCGGGCGACAAGACCCGGCCCGAACTCCTCGACGAACCCCTCATTGCTGCGCAGCGTGAAGATCTGGCCCAGCTTTGCGAGATCGAGCAGCCTGGCGGGACGCAATAGCGTTTCCGCATCGTGGACGACACGGCCGGCCTGCTGCCGCAATGCCTCCGCGCGCGGCGTCGGGACCAAGCCGCGGCCGGCGCGAACCAGCAGCGGATCACCGGTCGCTTCCCGCAGCCGCGCCAGCGTGCGGCTCATCGCCGACGGGCTGAGCCGTAGCCGGCTGGCGGCGCGCGCCACGCTGCCTTCGGCGAGCAAAACGTCGAGCGCGAACAGCAGATTGAGATCGGGCGATGCCATCGGCGGATTGTAGCACATGCCATGGCGTTTGGCGCACGAATAAGATGCAAATGCTGCGCCTTCCGCCATTCCGCCCCGACGACTAGATCTCGGTTGCGGGACTGACAAGGAGGAAATCGCCATGGCAACTGCCGAGCAGAACGAGTGCGCATCGGCGCCGCAGAAAACCCGGTCCGCAGGCCTGGCATCGGCCAGCCTGTCGCTCGCCACGCTGCTGTCGTCGCTTGGAACCAGCATTGCCAGCGTCGGCCTGCCGTCGCTGATGCAGGCCTTCGGCGCGTCGTTCCAGTCGGTGCAATGGGTGGTTCTCGCCTATCTGCTGGCCATTACCGCCCTGATCGTCAGCGCTGGCCGACTGGCCGATATGGTCGGCCGCCGGCCGTTGCTGCTCGGCGGCATCGCGCTGTTCACACTGGCCTCGGTGCTCTGCGGCCTGGCACCGACGCTCTGGCTGCTGATCGCGGCGCGCGCCGTGCAAGGGCTGGGTGCCGCGCTGATGATGGCGCTGGCGCTGGCCTTTGTCGCGGAGACTGTAGCCAAGGAACGGACCGGCAGCGCCATGGGGCTGCTCGGCGCCATGTCGGCAATCGGCACCACGCTCGGCCCCTCGCTCGGCGGCTTTCTGATTGCCGGCTTTGGCTGGCGGGCGATCTTCCTCGTCAATGTCCCGCTCGGCCTCCTGACCTTTGCCCTCGCCTGGCTGGCCCTGCCCGCCCGTGGCAAGGCTGCACAAGGCGTTCAAGGCGGGTTCGACGCGATCGGAACGGTCTTGCTGGCCCTGACGCTCGCCGCCTATGCATTGGCCATGACGCTCGACCGCGGCCATTTCGGCGCCCTCAACATCGGCCTCCTGGTGGCCGCCGGCATCGGCGTCGTTCTGTTCGGCGTTGCGCAGACGAAGGCGAAAAGTCCCTTGATCCGGCTTGCCCGGTTGTACGACATCCGGCTCAGCGCCAGCCTCGCCACGAACCTCGTTGTCGCCACCGTGATCATGGCGACCCTGGTGGTCGCTCCGTTCTATTTGTCGCGAGGGCTGGGGCTCAATGCTGCGATGGTCGGCGTGGTCCTGTCGACAGGTCCGCTGGTCTCCGCGCTCTCGGCGCTCGTCGCCGGCCGCCTCACCGATCGCTTCGGCGCGCACAGAATGATGGTCGTCGGACTGTTCAGTCTTGCCGTCGGAACCTCATTGTTGTCGCTCGCCGCAACAAAACTCGGCATTGCCAGCTATATCGTGCCGATCGCCGTCACCTGCTTCGGGTACGCCCTGTTCCAGACATCCAACAATGCCGCCGTCATGAGCGGTGTCGCTGCCGGCGAGCGCGGCGTGGTGTCCGGCCTGCTCAATCTGTCGCGCAATCTCGGCCTGATCACCGGCGCATCGCTTATGGGCGCCATTTTTGCGGCTGCCTCGACGGGAGAACGGCAAAGCCAGGACATGCTGACCTCAGCGGCAGCCGCGCACGGCATGCAGGTTACCTTTCAGACGGCAACGGTCCTGGCGGTGGCTGCGCTGTTGCTGGCACTGCTCTCGACCCGCGCCGGCGGCAGGCTGTCGGTGCGGCAACAGCCATCATGACCGAAGATAGGGAGCTTACGCTCCCGCCCGCTTGCGCCGCTCATAAAGCATGACCAGCGTTTCGGCGGTCAGCGCCGGCCTCTGTTCGCCCTCGATCTCGACCGTATTGGCGGCCTTCATCAGATACTGGCCCGGCCCCTTGTCCTCCACCGACAACAGCGTCGTGCGCAGCCGGATGCGTGCGCCGACCCTGACGGGCGCCAGGAACCGCACCTTGTCGAAGCCGTAATTGAAGGCGGCTTGCGTGTTTTCGGGTACGATGCCCATGCCCAGCGCCAGCGCGCCGATGATCGACAGCGTCAGATAGCCATGCGCGATCGTGGTGCGAAATGGGCTCTGCCGCTTCGCCCGCTCCGGATCGACGTGGATCCACTGATGGTCGCCTGTGCATTCGGCAAACTGGTTGATGCGGTTCTGGTCGACGGTCGTCCATTCCGACACGCCGAGCTCCTGCCCGGCCATCGCCCTTAACTGCTCGAAGGTCGGCGGCGTTTTCGGCCGTAGTTCCGTCATTCCTGCTTTCCCGGTGGCTCCCAGTGCCTCGGACCACGAACGGACGGCTCCTGTCAATTCGCCCGTTGCGATTCCGTTCCGCCATTTTCCGCCAAACAGCGTCCCTCGTCCATGCTCATGCGCCGCAACCGGCCCACTCCTCTCATGGTTGCGTTGAGAGTCACTTCTTGTCATAGCCCGAGCGGATTTCCTCCATCGCTTCCTTGATGCGGCTGCGCAGGATTTCGATCGATTCGGTGCCGGATTTCTTGACCAGCTCGGCCACTTCGCCGGCATTTTTCAGGGCGGCTTCGAAGGATTTCCTGGCGAACTCCGCCTGTTTTGTCATCAGTTCCTGGGGATTGCCCGGCGCCTTGTAGCTCTGCGCCATGTCGCTGACTTCACGCAGCGTGTCCTGCAGCATCTCGCGCTGTCTGGACAACAATGAGGTCGCGCCGGCAGCTCCCGCCCGCGCCGATCTTTCCAGGGCCTCGAGGTTCTTGCGATGATGCGCGAGGATCGCCTCGACATTCGGCACCTTCAGGTCACGGCCGAACCGGCTGAACATGTCAAGGAACGAATCGGAGTCGGGTTGTTTGGCCATTGCTCGTGCTCCCCAGTTGTCGCAAATGCTGAACCTCGAGCAATTCCAGGAAAAGTGTGAAACGGTTTTCCGTCAGGAATTGCGTCAAAACAAAGAGTTAGAGCAGGTCGCCGTTTCCTTGAAACGGTGAACTGTTCTGTTCTGGACAATAGCACTCGCGCGCCGTGTGTCCATTCGGACGCCCAAGCAATTCAGCGGCAAATGCAGCATCAGCCAGCGAGAAACAGCCTCTCCGCCGTGTAGAGCACGAGACCGGCCAGGCCGCCAATAATCATGCCATTGAAGCGGATATATTGCAGGTCCCTGCCGATGTTCATCTCGATCAGCCTCGTCAGCTGGGCAAGGTCCCAGCGCTTGACCTGATCGGCGATGAACGTCGACACACCGCTCTTCTGGCTCTCCACGAACGACGACAGCGCCACGACAAAGCCCTGGTTCATGTCGGCCCTGATCTGCGGATCGCCTGAGAGATGGCGGCCGACCTCGACGAACATGTTGGCGAGATGCGCGCGAACAATCGAATTCTCCGCCTTGGCGTCCTGTTCGATGAACACGCTGAGGCTCTGCCACATGTCGCCGGCGAGCGACTTCACTTCCGGCCGCGCCAGGAAATCGCGCTTCAGCTTCTCGGCCCGTTTGGCGTATTGCTTCGAGGTTCTGAGCCGCTCGATGAAGCTGTGCGCGAAACGGTCGAATTCGGCGCGCATCGGATGGTCGGGATCGGCCCGCACCTCGTCAAGCAGCGAACCGGCGGAAGCGACGATCTTTTTCAGCAGATAGGCGTCGGCTCTGAACAGGTTGAACAGCGACGGCAATTCCTCGCGGATTTTCTCGCGCATGGTCGCCAGCGCCTCTTCATCGTTCAGGAACCGGCCGATCACCCTGGTGAATTCGTCGAAGAGTTTCTGGTGGCGGCGGTCGTCGGTCAGTGCCGACAGCAATTCGGCCGCGAGCGGCGCCAGCGGCACCTTGTCGATCTGCTCCAGCATGCGGCTGGTGACGAAGCTCCGCAGGCCGGATTGCTCGATCGCCGCAAGCGTCTGCGGGACCAGCCGTACGACGAAGCGCGACAGGCCGGCAGAGCGTTCGGCGTCAGTCAGCCAGTCGGCGACGAGTGCTGCAAAATCGACCTCGGCCAGCTTTTCCCGCACCGGCCCGGGCGCCAGAAAATTGACCTCGATGAAGCGGCCCAGATTATCGGCGATGCGGTTCTGGTTCGCTGGGATGATGGCGGTGTGCGGGATCGGCAGGCCCAGCGGCCGCTTGAACAGCGCCACCACCGCGTACCAGTCGGCCAGGCCGCCAATGGTCGCCGCCTCGGCGAAGGCCGCCACGAAGCCCAGCCACGGATACTTGGCCTCGAACGATTTGGCCACGGCAAAAACCACGACGCAAAGCACCAGCGCAGCCGTGGCGAGGAACTTTGTCCGCCGCAACGCGAAAAGCTTGGCGCCCGCCTCGGCATCAAAACCGCCAGGCGCCAGGGACGAAGCCGATTGGGACATGATACGCCGCTCCTCATCGATCTCTTGGCTATCTGGCATGGGCTATTTAGGGGGTGTTTGGGCCCGTAGCATGATCGGATGGGCCGATTTCGTCCGGGAATTGCCGGTTTCGCACGCAAAGTTGACAAGAATGTTCATCTATCATGCAATCCCAGTCTGGAATTGTTCCAAGGTATAGGCCATATTCCGATCAGGCCAGTGTGGGCGAATCCGAAACTCCGGGTGAGAAAGCTGCACCAGCACAATCTAAAATCTGGTGCAGTTCCAGCGCGCCAGCACTCGGTGAGGAATGAAATGCGGCTGACGCGCCAGACCAACTACGCCATGCGCATCCTGATGTATTGCGCCGCCAACAACGATCGCCTGAGCCGCATCCCCGAGATTGCGGCCGCCTATTCGGTGTCGGAGCTTTTCCTGTTCAAGATCCTGCAGCCGCTGGTCGAGCATGGCCTGGTCGAGACAGTGCGCGGCAGGAATGGCGGCGTGAGGATCGGCCGCCCCGCCGAGCAGATCAGCCTGTTCGACGTCGTACGGGTGACAGAAGAGAGCTTTGCCATGGCCGAGTGCTTCGAAAACGACGCCGCCGAATGCCCGCTGGTCGACAGCTGCCAGCTGAATTCGGCGCTGCGCGAGGCGCTCAACGCCTTCTTTGCCGTGCTTTCCCGCTACACGATCGCCGATATGGTGGCGGCGCGCCCGAATGTGCGTCATTTACTCGGCATCGACATGCTGGTCCAGCGAGCACCGGCCGCCTGAGTTTTCTAGTGCATGTCGCTCAAAAGTGGCCCCGGTTTTGAGACAATGACATGCATAAAAACAAAGACCTAAAGCGCGTCGCCTGAGTCCGTTCAAACGCGACGCGCTTTAGGCGGCTGACTGCGGCAAGACGAACGGCATGTTCGCCGCCGGCAACACACCGACCCTTAGCCGACAATCGAACACCTTTTCGATCAGATCGTCGCTCAGCACCTCCTGCGGTGAACCGTCGGCGGCGAGCCGGCCGCGATGCATCACGAAAATCCGGTCGGCATACATGGCCGTCAGATTGAGGTCGTGCAGGATGGCGATCACACCGCCGCCGCGCCGGGCGAAATCGCGGGCGATGTTCATGATGATCAGCTGGTGCTTGATATCGAGGCTGGAGACCGGCTCGTCGAGATAGAGATAGCGCGGCTTGCCGTCGAGCACCGGCGCCCAGACCTGGCACAGCACGCGCGCCAGCTGCACACGCTGTTGTTCGCCGCCCGAAAGCTCCTGATAGAAGCGGCCGGCAAAGCCGTCGAGGTCGACCCGCGCCAGCGCCCGCTCGGGCAGACGATCATCTTCGCCCGGCAGAACGCCGGAACGGCCGCCGATAAGGCCGAGCCTGACCACTTCGTGCACGGTGAAGGGAAAGGACAGCGTCGCGGTCTGCGGCAGCACGGCACGCACGGTCGCGGCCTCCACCGGCTTCATCTCGGAGAGGTCGCGCCCGTTGACGGCCACTGTCCCCGTAAACGCCAGATCGCCCGACAACGCCTTCAAAAACGTCGTCTTGCCCGAGCCGTTGGGTCCGACGATTGCCGCAATTTCGCCCGGCCGCGCGACGAAATCGACATTGGCAACAATGCGCTTGCCGCCGATCGCCACCGAGACATCGCGTGCTTCGATCATGCCGCCTCACAAGTCGATTACGCCGCGCTTGCGCAGCAGGATCCAGAGGAAGAACGGCGCGCCGGCGATCGCCGTGACGATGCCGATTGGCAATTCGGCCGGCGCCACGATGACGCGGGCAACTGCGTCGGCAAGAAGCAGCATCGAGGCGCCGAGCAGCGCCGATGCGAGCAAAAGATAGCGATTGTCCGGACCGATCAGCAGCCGCAGCAGATGCGGCACGACGATGCCGACAAAACCGATGCCTCCGCTGACTGCGACAGAGGCGCCGACCGCTGCCGAGACGCCGACGATCGCGGTGTATTTCAGCCGCTGTACCGGGATGCCGAGATGTCCGGCCGTCGCCTCGCCGAGCGCCAGGGCGTTGAGGCCTTTGGCCAGGAACGGCATTGCCGCAAGCGCCAGGATGATGATCGGACCGACGGAAGCGATCTTCGGCCAGGTCGCGCCGCCCAGCGAGCCCAGTTGCCAGAAGGTCAGATCGCGCAACTGCCGGTCGTCGGCCATGAAAATCAGGATACCGGTCAGCGCCATGGCAAGGGCTGCGAGCGCAATGCCGGCAAGCAGCATGGTGGCGACCGATGTGCGCCCCTGCCGCGTGGCGACGCGGTAGAGCACCAGCGTGACCGCAAGGCCGCCGCAGAAAGCGGCGAGCGGCAAGGCCAGCCCGCCGAGCGCCAGAGTGAGCGGCGCCAGCCACGTCGTGCCGAGCACGATGACGGCGACCGCGCCGAGGCTCGACCCGGCGGAAACGCCGATCAGGCCGGGATCGGCGAGCGGGTTGCGAAACAGGCCTTGCATGACCGCACCCGATACGGCCAGTGCCGCCCCGATGAGCACACCGAGCAGTACGCGCGGCATGCGGATATCGTAGACGATCAACCGGTCGCGGGCACCAAGCGCGGCGTCGTCCGGCGTGGCGCCGGTCAGCCAGTCACGAATGACACCAACGGCCGATGCATCGGAAGCGCCCGACCTCAGCGACAGGAACATCGAAAGGGCAAGCGCCACACACAGGAGCACAATAACCAGGCGAGCGCGCCCGGAACGATCGCCCTCGGCCACCTTGCCCGCCGCGCCGGCGATCGACTGATCCACCATCGGCTCAGTCCGTGACCTGGCTGCCATAGAGCGAGGCGGCCAGATCGTGGATGGCATCGGCCGTGCGCGGCCCGAAGCCGAGCAGATAGCTGCCATCCATCAGGGTCAGCTTGCGGCCTTCGCCCGCCGGCGTCGAGGTGATCGACGGGATGGCGAACAGCTCGGCCTCCGCAATCGGCGGGCCGGCATTCTTCATGGCCAGGATCACGTCCGGCCTGGCAGTGACGATCGCCTCGTCGGACATCTGCTTGTAGCCGGAAAAACCTTCGACCGCATTGACGGCACCGGCGAGCTTGATGATGCCGTCACCGGCGGTGTCGGTGCCGGCGGCCAGGATCTTGCCGCCCTGGATCGACAGCACGAACAGGATGCGCTTGCGCTGCTTGATCGACGCCGTCTGCTTCTCGGCCGCCTTCAGCTTGGCGTCGGTCTCAGCCACCAGCGTCTCGGCCTTGGCGTCGACGCCAAGCGCCTTGCCGACGATGCGGATCTTTTCCAGGATGCCGTCATGGCTGTAATGCTCGGGCACGTCGATGAACGGAACGCTCGATTTTTTCAGCACATCGACCGCTTCCTTCGGCCCACTGCCATGCAGCGCCAGAATGCCCGAAGGATTGACCGACAACACGCCTTCCGGCGACAGCTGGCGCATATAGCCGACGTCGGGCAGCGCGACCGCGGCGGCGGGGTAGCGGCTGGTCGAATCGCGGGCGACGAGATGACCTTCCTCGCCAAGCGCGTAGACGATCTCGGTGATCGAACCGCCGATCGCCACGATCCGCGACGTGTCGGCCAACACGGCCACGTTCTCGCTGGCCGGCACTGGGGCGGCAATAAACAGCGACAGGCCCATGGCCGCGGCAAGCGTCCTGAACAGTGAAATCATCGTCGTTTCCTCAGGCTGCGGTCGGGCTTGGAATGCGCGGCAGGTTCTCGGCAAGGAACCGCCAGTCGTCGCGCTCGCCCTCGCCTTCATGGCGCTTGCCGAAGAACTGGATGATCATCTTGCCGTCGGCGCCATAGGCTTCGAGCGAGGTGACATGACCGTCCTTGGTCGGTTTGCGCACCGCCCACACGTCCTGGATGTGGTCGGTGCGCAGATGCAGGTGGAACGTCTCGTCCATCACGTTGATCCACGGCCCCATCGGCCTGATCGACTTGACGGGACCGGAATGGATCTGGATGCAGCCTCGGTTTCCGACAAAACACATGATCGGCATGCCGTCGGCGGCGGCATGGTGGAACATGGCGCCGATGGCGTCATTGTCGAGCAGCCAGGCATAGTCCTGGCCGACCATGCGCACGGCCTGGCGGCGGGTGAGCTTCAGCGTTTTCAACATGCCAAAGAACTGATGCACGTCGGTCAGCCGGCTCCAGCGGTCGCGCAGATCATCGATGTCTGCGGCAATGCCCGACGTCTCCGCGTCGTCGTCGGCCAGGCCTGCGATAGACACGGTCGCCTCCTGGTTCGGCGATTCGAGTGCGGCCACGAGCTTCTGGTAGGCATAGAGATTGGACGCCGGCCGCAGATGCACCTTGTGCACCGCATCGCCGGCCGCGTCGAAGAATTGCAGGCTGCGGCGGATGTCGCCGCCGTCGCGCTTTTCCACGGCAAAGCCATGCGCCCAGACTTCGGGAAAAATGCGCAGGTCGATGTTTTCGCCCAGCACCATGGCGTTGTGCGTGCCTGTGACAACCTTGTCGTAGACGCCGATCTTCTCGTGCACCGCGCTTTCGTTGCGGGTCAGCGCCATCACTTCGCCGACGGCGTCGAGGCCGGTCAGAAGATCGTTGACCCTGGGCTCGACGCGCACGACGCCGTCGCCGCAATGCGCGGCCGCCAGCTCGGCCTCGGAAATACCGAGCTCGGCGGCAAGATCGCGCTCGCGCGCTTTCGGATTGTCTGCCCGCGCCCGCCGGATTTCATGCGGGGCGGGTTTTGCGCGCTGGTCCATGTCCTGCTTACCTGTCTGCCGTGTTTGGTCGTTTCGTCACTTGTTGAGGATGAGCTTACCCTGGCGGGTGATCTTCAGCCGATAGAGCGCGCCATGGTGCTCGATGCCGATCTCGTGCTCGCCCTGGAACAGCGTGTTGGAGGACAGCGTCCGCACCGCCAGCGGCACCCGGTCGAAGCGGGTCGGCGTCTCCTCGGAACGGCGGACGCGGTAACGGAAGTCGTTGGGATTGTGGGTGTTCATCTCTTTCGATGCCTTTCCTGTGCCGGGCAACTGGCTAGGCGTTGCAAAAATGCCGATTCATTTCTTGACTCGCATAATCATGTTTATTAGTCAGTGCAATACCGGACCAAATGAGTCAACATTTAAGACGCCGGACAGAATGAAAAATGCCAGCGAGCACCAAGCCAGCCAGCATCGAATCTGGAATTTTGGAGTTGGGGCATGGGCTTGGGAAATTGTGGACGACTGGGTCTGGCGAACGCCGATCCGGTGCATCGGCCTATGGCAAAGGCAATGGCAGCCTTGCTTGCGGGGGCAGCGACGATCGCGCTGCTGACATCGCCGGCCAGCGCTCAGCCGGCCGCTGACCAGGCCGACCAGACCAGGAAAACCGAGGACACCAAGCCGGCGCCCGCCGGCGCGACCCTGCTGGACAAGATCCTCGTCATCAGCCGCACCGGCGAGACGGCAATCGAATCGCTGGCCTCGGCCAGCCATGTTGACCAGGAACAGCTCGACCGCCGCATGGCGACGACGCCGAACGAAATGCTGCTCGGTGTGCCTGGTGTCGCGGTGCAGGCCGATGCGCGACGCGTCAGCTCCAGCATCAACATCCGCGGCCTGCAGGATTTCGGTCGCGTCGCGGTCATCGTCGACGGTGCCAGGCAGAATTTCCAGCGCTCAGACCACGGCACGCAGTCGACCTTCTATGTCGATCCCGAGCTCATCAAATCCGTTGAGGTCATTCGCGGACCGACCGCCAACACCTACGGCTCCGGCGCCATTGGCGGCGTCGTCTTCTTCGACACCAAGGATGCGGTGGATTTCCTCAGACCGGGCGAAACCTGGGCCGGCTCCGTCACCGGGCGCTATGAAAGCAACGGCAAGGGCTGGACCGCCAGCGCCAGCGGCGCCTACAAATTCAACGACGATTTGGATGTGCTGGGCAACATCGTCTACCGCGACTACGGCGACTACAAGAATGGCAGCGGCGACACCGTCGCCGGTACCGGTTTCGACGTGCTGAGCGGCCTGCTCAAGACCACAATCCGCCCCAGCGAGAACAGCGAATTGAAGCTCGGCTGGGTCGGCTCGAGCGACGGCTGGACGGAAACCAGCGGCGGCGTGCCGGCCAACGACGTCGACCTGAAGTCGAACACCTTCACCGCCCGCTACAACATCACTGACGACGCCAAGAGCTGGCTCGACCTCCACATCAACGCCTCCTACAACAAGACCAATCTCGACCTCACCACGCTGGTCCCGCAGAACCGCTTCGATCCGTCGACCGGCCTTCCCGTGCTGCTGCCCGTCGGTTCGACCTCGACCTTCGACGTTGGCACGGCCGGCGTCGACATCTGGAACACGTCGCGCTTCGAAACAGCCGGTGTTGCGCACGAATTGACCTATGGCGGCGACTGGGTGGGTGACGATGTCGAGACCGGCGGCACCGCCGGCGGCGACAGCTTCTACACCCCATCGGGCAAGCGTAGTGTTTCGGGCGCCTACATCCAGGACAAGCTCACCTGGGACTGGCTCGAGGTCATTGCCGGGCTGCGTTACGACAATTACAGCCTCGAAGACAGCACCCACGAAACGTCAGGTGATCGTCTGTCGCCGCGCATCACCGTTGGTGTCACGCCCTTCGAAAGCGCCAGCCTGGCGGGCCTGCAGTTCTATGGCACCTACGCGGAAGGCTACCGCTCGCCGTCGCTGACCGAAACGCTGATCAGCGGCAACCATCCGGCGGGCGTCACCTTCCCGTTCCTGCCCAATCCGAACCTGCGGCCAGAAACCGGCAAGACCACTGAATTCGGCGTCAACTACAAGCTGAACGACCTTATCGAGGCCGGCGACGCGTTCCGGCTCAAGGCCGGCTACTTCCACAACGATGTCGACGACTACATCGAAGGCGTCACGTTGTCGGCATTCGACCCGACCAGCGGTTGCCCGTTCGGCCCCGGCATCCCGATCTGCTTCCAGTACCAGAACGTCGCCCAGGCCAAGATCAACGGCTTCGAACTGGAAAGCGTCTACGATGCCGGCTGGGGCTATGCTGGCCTCTCAGCCTCGATCATCAACGGCCACACCATCTCCGATGAAGGCGAGCGGGCCGACCTTGCCACCATCCCGTCCTCGCAGGTCACCGGGCAGCTCGGCTTCCGCTTCCTTCAGGACAAGCTGACCGTCGGCGGCGAGGTGCAGTACAACGGCAAGCCGAAGGGCAACCCCGTGGCCAAGGATTATACTCTGGTCAACGCCTTCGCCAGTTACCAGGCCACCGACAATCTGAAGGTGGACTTCCGCGCCGACAATTTGTTCGACGTCAAATACACCAACCCGCTGAACGGCGGCACCACCGCCGTCATCTATGAACCCGGCATCACGCTGAAGCTGGCCGCAACCATGCGCTTTGGAGGCTGACACCCATGACAAGCTTGGTCACATCGCTTCGCCTCCTGACCTCGACGCTGGCGATGTCGCTTGGCTTGGCGCCGGCGTGGGCTCAGTCCGCGCCGGCTCCGCAACTCAGCCTCGAGCTCAATGCCGTGCAGCCCTCGGACAAGGGTTGCCGGCTGACCTTCGTCGTCAACAATGCGCTCGGCGCCGATCTGTCCAAGGCGGCTTTCGAAATCGCGCTGTTCAACGAGGCCGGCGTGGTCGACCGCCTGAGCGTGCTCGACTTCAAGGACCTGCCGGCCGGCAAGACCAAGGTGACCCGCTTCGACCTCGCCGGCACCGACTGCACCAAACTCAGCCGCGTGCTGATCAACAGCGCCACCGAATGCGCCGGCGTCGAACCGGGCGCCTGCATGCGCGGCCTGAAGACGCAGACCAAGACCGGTATCGCATTCGGCGTCTGAGGTGGGACTGCATCCGGCCTTCCTGCAAGATATTCCGGCGCGGCCTGTCTCCGGCCCTCCGTCATGGCCGGCAACCGATCTTGATTTGACAATCCCACCCCGCTCGCGGCAGGTCTCGCCGCGAACCATGCAGGACATCACCCCCCTCCCCGACGCCGGCAACGAACCGGCGATTACGATGGACGAGCTCGTACAGCCGGCGCGCAAATGGACTGTGGCGATCGTCGCGTCCTGCCTGCTCCATGCCGCTGCCGCAGCGGCGTTCATGGTCGCACCCGCCGGGACATTCGATACCGGGAAGGCAATACAGGCCGAAGGCGCCGATCGATCAGGCGCCGACGTCCTCGGCACCGCTTTGCAAAACCCGGTACCCGACGCGGTGGATGTTACCCTGGTAACCGATCCGCAGCCGGCCAACCCCGTCCAACCCACGCCGCAAACCGAGGCGCCTCAAGCCGTAGAGGAGCCGGCGGCGCCCAAATCTGCGCCGGAAGCTGCCAAGCAGGCAGTCGTCGCTCCGGATGCACCAACGGCCGCCATCCCGGATGATCAAAGTGTCGCCCCAGAGGCTGAGACGCCTGCACCGTCACCGGTTCAAACGCAGAGTTCGGAGGCGTCTCCCGCCAATGAGCCTGCCGTTGAATTGCCTACCGCGAGGCGACCAGTCCCAAGCCCGAGGCCAAGTACATCAATATCAGGCGCACCAATATCGGGAGAGACTGGCGGCACGGCAGATGGCGAGGAGCGCGAGGCAACGGCGGTTGCCAGCAAAGGCGGAAAACAGAGCGCGGCGGGCAATTCGATGGAATCCGGCTACAGCGTTGAAGTTCAGAACAAGCTTGTCCGCGCCAACCGCCACGTTTCGAAGGCGGTTCAAGCCAAGGCTCGCAACAATGCCAGGGTCTATTTCGTCGTCATGGCCGACGGCAGCGTCAGCGACTTGCAGCTTGTCGAAAGTTCAGGGTCTGCAGAGCTAGACCAATTCGCTTTGAAACTGGTGCGCCAGCAAGCGCCGTTCCCGCCCATTCCACCCGAGACCGGATTATCAAGTTGGGTGTTCAGGGCGCGGATCGGTCCGTTTTAACCAGCTCGTAGACCTTCGCCAAATCGTCCATCAATTCAAGAGGAAGCCCAATGTACATCGCCATGAACCGCTTCAAGGTCCAGAACGGCTCCGAGACCGCCTTCGAGGATGTCTGGAAGAACCGCGATTCCAGCCTTTCGAAGATGGAAGGCTTCAGAGAGTTCCACTTGCTGCGCGGCCCGGTCAACGAGGCCGAGGGTTACACGCTGTTTGCCTCGCACACGGTGTGGGCAAGCCATGAGGATTTCGTCGCCTGGACCAAATCCGAGAATTTTCGCGCCGCCCACCGCAACACCGGCACCTCGAAGGTGCATTATCTCGGCCATCCGCAGTTCGAAGGCTTTTCGGTCGTCGAAGGGGCCTGATTGAGATTTCACCCGTCGACGAGATCTGACGACGGGCAGATGCCCTCATGTTCCGGTTGAATTCCGGCCGCCCAGTCGCCGAAGCCGCTGGGCAATGTGCAGGCGCAGCCGCCGCCAGGGCTGTCCGCGTGTCAGGTAGCGCGCCAACCGCGGATCACCGGCCAGCTCCGGGAACTGGCGCACATGCTGCGTCAGGAATGCAGGTATGAAATTGCGCCCGTTGAGATCGCTGAGCCAGGCAGAATTCGCCAGCAAATAGTCTGCGGCATCCGCCGCCAACACGCTCCTGTAGCTCCTGTATGCAGGCGTTTGCCGCACATTGCCGCCGGCAAAGGCAGTTCCGGTGGACAGGTTGGAGCCATGCAGGCGATAGAGGCCGAGACCTTCTGACAGGATGAGGCTGCCGCCGGCTTGGTGCGCGAGTGTCGCCGTCAGATAATCCGTCCCGACCTTGGCCTTGAACGGGAAGGACAATACCGGTTCCAGCGCGCCACGCCGGTACATGATCGCCGAGCATTGCGACCACAGCCAGCCCGTCACCGCAGGTGCGAAATAGGTTACCGGATGCTCCGATGCGTAGGCGATCCCGGGCGCCATGCCGGCAAGCCGGCCACCGGGCGCGATGGCGACGCCACTGCGATCCGCTCCGGACCGCGGTTTGCGCAAGGCAAGGAAGGTACCGCCCAGCAAGGTGCCGTCGCCATCGACAAGGAACACATCGGAACTCGACAGTGCGGCCGAATGCGTCGTGTTGAGGTGGGCGGACAGATGCGCGAGGAGAAAATCCGGCAGCCACACGTCATCGGCGTCGAGAAACGCGACGAAGGGCGCGTCGGTTGCGGCAAAGCCGTCGCGGAATCCCGCGGTCTGCCCGCCATTCTCCTTGCGCGCCAACAGGCGCAGGCGCGGGTCTTCTATATCCCTTAGAAGCTGTCGGACAAAGCCGGCCGAGCCGTCCGTCGAGGCATCGTCGACGATGACGCATGCCCAATTCCGGTAGGTCTGCGCAAGCACCGAGCGGATCGCCTGTTCGACGTACGGCCGATAGTTGAAGCAGGTGATGACCACCGCCACGCGCGGCAGCTCAAACGGTCGGGACGTGTCTTCCATCTGTTCGGCTGCCCCGCTCGAGTTGCTCTCTGTCCCTTGCGCATACCCTTGCAACCCGACGCAGGCAAGCGAGCCGCGAAAAGCCCCCTAGGCCGCCGCGAGCAGGCTGGCATTGCCGCCGGCAGCCGTGGTGTCGACGCAGACAGCGCGTTCATGCGCATAGGCCGCCGGGTTGAGCACCTCGCTGACCAGCGGCACGATCGGCCCGCTGCGGTCGGCAATGACCTTGCGCACGATCCGCGCCGCCTCGGGCCTGCCCGAGAAGGCGACGACATCGACGCGCAGCGAACGCGCTTCGACTGGGTCTGGCCGACCGTCTATGGCCGCCAGCGGCAACCCCTTGCCGGTCAGCGCCGACAGTGCTGCCGGCGCGCCCGGCGCCACGGCCAGCACCGCATTGCCGGCGGCCAGCGCCTGGATCGTCTGGCCAAGCAGCGTTTCGGCGTCCGGACCGAGGCACAGCACCCGGCCGCGCGGCGACAGCGACAGCGTGTTGGCCTCGCCGGTCGGTCCGGGCAGGTCGACCTGGCCGAAATCGATGGCGGCTGCAGCGCCGATCGCTGCAGCGCCCTTGCCGCGCAGATGCTTTCTCAAGATGGCGATGCGGTCCGGCCGCGTCGACCAGCCGCCAAGCGTCGGATCGGGCAGATTGTCGGCCAGTTCGGTCGCCGTCACCTTGTGGCCCTCGGCAATCTCCGTGCCCGCCTCCGGCCCTTTGCGGAACCGCCGGAGATAATGCGGCCCGCCGGCCTTCGGCCCGGTGCCCGAAAGCCCCTCGCCGCCAAAGGGCTGCGAGCCGACGACGGCGCCGATCTGGTTGCGGTTGACATAGATGTTGCCGGCATGGATGCCGTCGACGAAATGCTGGACGCGGCCTTCGATGCGGGTGTGCAGGCCGAAGGTCAGGCCATAGCCCTTGCGGTTGATGGCGGCGATGACGGCGTCGATCCCGTCGGCGTCGAAGCTGGCGACATGCAGCACCGGACCGAACACTTCGCGCTCCATCTCCTCGATGCCCTTGACCCGGAACACATGCGGCGCAACGAAGCGGCCGTCCTTCGGTGCTTCGAGCTTGGCAATCAACCGGCCCTGCAGCCCCATCTTGGTGCAATACTCGCGGATCGATTCCTGCGCCTCGTCATCGATGACCGGCCCGACATCGGTCGAAATCTGCCAGGGATCGCCGATGGTGAGCGCTTCCATGGCGCCCTTCAGCATCTCCAGCATCTTCTTCTCGACATCCTTTTGCACGTAGAGCACGCGAAGCGCCGAACAGCGCTGGCCTGCACTCTGGAAAGCCGATGCCAGTATGTCGCGCACCGCCTGTTCGGGCAGTGCTGTGGAATCGACGATCATGGCATTGAGACCGCCGGTCTCGGCGATCAGCATGGCGTCCGGCGCGGCCGTCTCGGCCAGTTGCTTCTCGATCAGCTTTGCAACCTCGGTCGAGCCGGTGAAGCAGACGCCGGCAATGCGCGGATCCGCAGTTAGCGGTCCGCCGACCGCCGGACCGTCGCCCGGCAGAAGCTGGATGACATCTTCCGGAACGCCGGCCTCGCGCAGCAGCTCGACGGCGCGGAAGGCGATCAGCGGCGTCTGTTCGGCTGGCTTGGCGATGACCGAATTGCCGGTGACGAGCGCTGCCGCGATCTGGCCGGTGAAGATGGCGAGCGGGAAATTCCACGGCGAAATGCACACGATCGCGCCGCGCGCCTCGCTGCCCGCTTCGTTGTTGGCCGCTTCGGCAGCGTAGTAGCGCAGGAAGTCGACGGCTTCGCGCAGTTCAGCCACGCCGTCGGCCAGCGACTTGCCGGCTTCCCTTGTAGCCAGCGCGAAAAACTCGACCGCATTGGCCTCATAGAGGTCGGCCGCGCGGTTGATGATGGCGGCGCGCTCGGCGACGGGGCGTTTTGCCCAGGCCGGCTGCGCTTCCACTGCAAAGCGCACCGCGGTCGCGACCTGCTTGGCAGCGGCTTCGGCGACCGTGCCGACGATCTCGGCAGGCTTTGCCGGATTGACCACCGGGCGCTGCTTGCCGTAGCCGGCGGCGCGCGTCATCGGCTTGGCATGCCAGCGCTCGGGCCCGGCAAAGGCCGCCTTGGCCTTGTCGATCGCCGCCAGCGTCACCGGATCGGTGATGTCGAACCCCTTCGAGTTGCGCCGACCAGCGCCGAAGATCGTCGCAGGACGAGCGATTGCCGGATTGGCGGCGGGGCCCTGGCTCTCGACCGTCTCGAGCGGATCGCGCGCAATATCCTCCGGCTCGACGTCCTCGTCGGTGAGCTGATGGACGAAGGAGGAGTTGGCGCCATTCTCCAGCAGGCGGCGAACCAGATAGGCCAAGAGGTCGGAGTGCGCGCCGACCGGCGCATAGATGCGGCAGCGCGTGCCTTCGGCCCGGCGCACCGTCTCATGCAGCGCTTCGCCCATGCCGTGCAGGCGCTGGAATTCGAAAGCGTCTCGGTTGTCAGCCATCGACAGGATGGCGGCGACGGTATGGGCATTGTGCGTGGCGAATTGCGGATAGATGCGGTCGGTCATCGACAGCAACTTCCTGGCGCAGGCCATGTAGGAAACATCGGTGTTGGCCTTGCGGGTGAAGACGGGGTAGCCGGAAAGCCCGAGCGTCTGTGCCCGCTTGATCTCGGTGTCCCAATAGGCGCCCTTGACCAGCCGCACCATGATGTTGCGGTCGTACTTTTCCGCCAGCGCATAGAGCCAGTCGATGGTGAAGGCCGCGCGCGGGCCGTAGGCCTGGACGACGACGCCAAAGCCATTCCAGCCGGCAAGCTCCGGCTCGGACAACACACGCTCGATGATGTCGAGCGACAGGTCGAGCCGGTCGGCCTCCTCGGCGTCGATGTTGAGGCCCATGCGCGAATGGCGTGCGGCCAGCGCCAGCGACAGCAGCCGCTCGGCCATCACCGGCAGCATCTTTTCCTTCTGTGCCTCTTCGTAGCGCGGATGCAGCGCCGACAGTTTGACCGAGATGCCGTGGTTCTGGCGGATATCGGGACCGTTGGAGCCTGAATCGAGCGAGGAGATCGCGTCGGCATAGGCCTTGAGGTAGCGCAGCGCGTCGGCCTCGGTGCGGGCCGCCTCGCCCAGCATGTCGAAGGAATAGAGATAACCTTTCTGGATCATCGACTTGCCGCGCTTGACGGCTTCCGCAATGGTGCGGCCGAGCACGAACTGCTCGCCCATTTCGCGCATGGCGGCGGCGACCGCCTTGCGGATCACCGGTTCGCCCAGCCGGCGAACCATCGAGCGCAGCGTGCCTTCAATGCCGCCCTCGCCTTCGTCGAGCACACGGCCGGTCAGCATCAGCGCCCAGGTCGAGGCGTTGACGAAGATCGAGCTCGAACCGCCCGAATGCGCCGACCAGTCATGCGGTGCGATCTTGTCGGCGATCAGGTCGTCCATAGTCTCGGTGTCAGGCACGCGCAGCAGTGCCTCGGCCAGGCACATGAGCGCCACGCCTTCCTTGGTGGAGAGGCCGTAGGCGGAGAGAAAAACCTCCATCAGCCGCGGGTCGGACGAGCCGCGCACCGCGCGCACCAGATCCGCGGCACGGGCCGAGACGGCTTTGCGGTCATCGGCCGAAAGTTCTGTCGCGGCAGCCAGGCGCTTCACAGCCGCGTCTTCGTCGGGCAGGTAGTTGGCGCGGATCTGCTGGCGGATGGTGTCGAGCGGCATGGCGGTCCTGCGGAGCAAGCATCTGGGAGCGGGCCGGCGGTCGCCGGACCGAATGGCGCAAGCTAGCACAGAGCCGCATTTTCGGCCGGTCCAAAGAAATCGACATGGCAGGCCGAATGATCTATCATTGCGGCTCAATTGTTATCAGATGGGCTGTGATATCCGTGACAGAAGACCAATTGGACCGCATCGACAGAAACATCCTGTCGGCGCTGGCGCGCGACGGGCGGCTGTCCATGTCGGAACTGGCCGGCAAGGTCGGCCTGTCGAAGACGCCGGTGCAGGCGCGGGTGAAGCGCCTGGAGAAGGACGGCTATATCAGGGGCTATCAGGCGATCATCGATCGCGAGCGCATGGGCGAAGGCCATGTCGCCTTCGTCCAGGTCAAACTGTCGGACACGCGCTCGGCCGCGCTCGATGCTTTCAACCGTGCGGTGCAGACCGTGCCGGAGATCGAGCAGTGCCACATGATGGCGTCGAGCTTCGATTATCTCCTGAAAGTCCGTACCACCGACATCGCCGCCTATCGCCGCGTGCTCGGCGAGCGCATCTCGGCACTGCCGCATGTTGCGCAGACCTCGACCTTCGTGGCCATGGAGACGGTGAAGGATCGCTAGCTCACTCCGACAGCGTCTTCAAAAATGCCACCAGCGCCGCGCGTTCGCGGTCCGACAGTTGCAACGGGTGCACTTCGGAGGTGCCTTCAACGGCCGCCTCCGCCTTCGCGTAGTGCGCCACCACCTCCTCCAGCGTGGAGAACTGTCCGGCATGCATATAGGGCGGCCGTGTCGCCGCGCCCCGCAGCGACGGCGTCTTGTAGGCACGCATCAGTTCGGGTGCTGCCTTGACGATGAAGCGCAGTTCTCCGCAGGCGCCGGCGTCGCCATCGCGGAAGGCGCCGAAGCAGTTGAATGGGTCGGCCTGAACCTGGGCCACCGCATCGAAACGGCCGCGATCCAATGGCAAATCCCTGACCGGCCGCACGCCGGTGTTGTGGAAAGCGTTGTCGGTGAAGCGCGGGCCGTTATGGCAGGTGACGCAATTGGCCTTGCCGATGAACAGTTTCAGCCCGAGCATCTCCTCCTGCGAAAAGGCATCGTCGGCTTTCGGCTTGGCGCCTGACGCAAGATCGATGGCAAAGCGGTCAAAGCGCGTCTGTGCCGGTTCGATCGACCGTTCGAAGGCGGCGATCGCCTTGCCGATATTGGAAAAGACGCGGTTGACGCCCTCAGCCTGAGTTGGGGTCATCGCCTTCCAGGCCGCCTGCTCGGCCTCGTTGCCAAGCGGGCTGGCGTGGGCCGGCACGGCGGAAAGATCCGGCAGTGGCCCGAAGATGCGCTCGTAGCGCGCACCAAAGCGCTTCTGGATGTAATGGGCGAAGGCGGCGCGGTTTCCCGCCTGCTCGAGCGGATTTTCCAGCGGCGTCAGCGCCTGCGCCCACAGGCTGTCGCGCCGCCCATCCCAGAAGAACCACGGATTGCGGGCAATGCCGGCCAGCGGCATCGAGCGCCTGTTGGTTCGGCCGACGCCGACGGATTGCGGCAGGTCATCCTGGAACTGCCGGTCGATCTTGTGGCAGGTCGAGCAGGATACGTTCCCGTCACGGCTCATCCCCTGGTCGAAGAACAGAGTGGAGCCCAGGGCGGCGGCGGCCGGCACGTCGGCGAAGCGGTTGGTGGTGTCGGGTTTGAGCGCCGGCAAGGTGTTCAGCGCCAGCGAAGCGATGGTCTTCTTCTCGGCATCGGAAAAATCCGGTTTGCCGCAGCCGGCAACGAGCACGACCGCCGCCAATGCCAGAAGGCGCAACAGGCCGTTCATCCGCTCACAGCACCACGTTGAAGACGACCGTGTCGGAACCGGCCGCCGCCGAAATGGCGAAGCGCAACTGCCACACGCCGCTCATGGTGAATTTCAGCCCCTCGATGCGGTAACGCCCCTCGCCAAGATAATCGGTCGCCTGCGGACTGGTCGGCAAGCCGTGATTGTGCTGCGGCATGCCGCCGGACACCGAGATCGCCGCACCTTCCACGGAATCGCCCTTGACCGTCTTCAGGGTCAGCAACCAGGATTGCAGTTCGCCTTGCCGGATAACGCCGCGTTCCGGCTGAATGCTGGCGACAAACAAGCCGTTCGCCGTCTTCTTCGAGCGCGAAACATCGGGGCTCGGCGCCGACTGCGGCGCGGTCAGATAGACGATCGCCAATATGCCAGCCAGCAAGGCGGCCAGACCAACGCCCGCAAGAAGATAACGCCATATCGATGCCAAACCGGTTCCTCTTCTGGACATAACGTCTCGGGAAGCAATTCGCGTCCCGCCGCTTCTGTGGGAAAACGCTTCTGGCGCAAAAAACCGCCGCCGCCAAGCATGGCGCTGCCGGCCGCAAAAAGCTACAGCAGCGAACTGGTCCGGAGACAGATACATGGCAGCAGACGGCGTCGCTTCGATCGGTGAATGCATGCTCGAGCTGTCCGGCCAGGCCGGGCCGAACTGGCGCATGGGCTTTGCCGGCGACACGTTCAACACGTTGTGGGCGCTGCATGCGCTGAGCGGCGAGCGGCCGGCGACCTATGTCTCGGCCTTCGGCGACGATCCCTTCTCGCAGGGCCAGATTTCGTTCTTCGCCGAAAACGGCATCGACATCGGCGCCAGCCCGGTCATCCCAGGCGCGCGGCCCGGCCTCTACGCCATCACCTTGACCGGCGCCGAACGCGCCTTCACCTATTGGCGCAGCGACGCGGCGGCCAGGCGGCTTGCCTCGGACCCGGCCGCCTTGGCAAAAAGCCTTGAAAACCAGGCTCTTGTGTATTTTTCCGGAATCACCTTGGCAATTCTGGATGCCGCCGCGCGCAAGACGTTGCTGGCAGAAGTGGCCAAGGCGCGGGCTGCCGGTTCGCTCGTCGCCTTCGACCCCAACTACCGGCCGCGCCTGTGGCAGAGCCGCGAGGAGGCGCAAGCCGCGATCCTCGACGCGCTTGCCGTCGCCGACATCGCGCTGCCGACCTTTCCCGACGAGCAGATGCTGTTTGGCGATTCGGCACCGGAAGCGACCGCCGAGCGGTTCGGAAAACTGGTCGGCGAAGTCGTCGTCAAGAATGGCGAGGAACCCGCGCTGATCGCCACTGGCGGAGCCCTGCAGCCGGTTCCGGCCCAGCATGTCGCCACCCCGGTCGACACCACCGGCGCCGGCGATTCCTTCAATGGCGGCTATCTCGCCGCCCGGCTTGCCGGCCATGCCCCGGCGGATGCCGTGCAGCGCGCGCATCGCGTCGCCGCCGCTGTCGTGCAGGTGCGAGGCGCGCTGGCGCCGTTCGAGGTTCTAAGAACCGCTTTCGAGGGCTAAGACCTTAGGGAAGCCTGAAACGATATTCCGTCACCTGATGATAGATCTGGCCCGGCCACAGCGTGGCCTGTGGGAAATAGGGCCGGTTCGGCGCGTCGGGCCATGTCTGCGCTTCCAGGCAAAAGCCGGAAAACGCCTTGTAGCGCCGTCCGTCCAGGCCGCCTGAGGTTGGCGCGACATACTGGCCGGTGTAGAGCTGCAGGCCAGGCTCTGTGGTCCAGACCTCCATCTCGACGCCGGAATTGGCGCCTTGCGCCCACGCCACCTGGTGAAGCGGGCCCCGGGCTGACGCCAGGCAGAAATTGACGTCGTAAGGAAGCTGCTCGCCTTCCGTTTCCATGCGCAGCGGCCGCGCCTGGCGGAAGTCGAAGGGCGTGCCGTCGACCGGTTTGACCACGCCGGTCGGGATCATCTCGCCATCGACCGGCGTATAGGCGCCGGCATTCAGCATCAGCCGGTGGTCGAGAATGTCACCGGCGCCGCCATCGTCGAGATTGAAATAGGAATGCTGCGCCAGATTGCACAGCGTCGGCTCCTCGCAAGTGGCGGTCAGTTCCATCGAGAGCGTGCCGGGAATCTTCAGCCGGTAGGTGCAGGTGACGTCGAGCGCGCCGGGAAAGCCCATCGTGCCCTCGGGATCGTGCAGGGTCAGGGTGACAAAATCCCGGCCGTGCAGCGAAACCGTCCACGGCCGATGGAAGAAGCCCTCCGAGCCGCCATGCAGCGTGTGCTTGCCGAGGAAATTGCGCTCGGTCTGGTAGCGCTGGCCGGCAATGGTGAATCGGCCGTCGCGGATGCGGTTGGCATAGCGGCCGACGACCGCGCCGAAGAAGGCCCGGTCGGTCTCGTAAGGCTCGAAGCGATCGTAGCCCAGCACCAGCGGCGCGTCGTGGCCGGCGAGCCGCAGATCCTGGATGATTGCGCCGAGCCCGATGATGTTGGCGCTGACGCCGCCGCCCCGGATGGTGAAACGGCGAACGGATTCGCCTGCCTGCGTCGTGCCGAAGACTTCGCCGTCCTTCATCGCTATGTCCAAATGCTAATTCGTCGATCTATCGACTTAGAGCAATTCCAGGAAAAGTGTGAAACGGTTTTCCGTCCGGAATTGCAAAAAACAAAGAACTGGAGCGGTTCGGCGTTTCCGTGAAACGCTGAACCGCTCCAGTCCGGCTGAATGTCGTCTGGCAAGGGCCGGCCCGGGCCTGCCCTGCCCGTCAATGATTTAGAGGCCGAGACCCCCGATGCAGACATATTTGGTGTCGAGGTAATCCTCGATGCCCTGGTGTCCGCCTTCCTTGCCGAGGCCCGATTCCTTGACGCCGCCGAACGGCGCTTCCGGCGTGGTGATCAGGCCTTCATTGACGCCGACCATGCCGTATTTCAGGCCTTCCATGACCCGGAAGGCGCGGCCGAGGTCGCCGGTGTAGAAATAGGCGGCAAGGCCGAACTCGGTGTCGTTGGCAAGCGCAATGGCTTCCTCTTCGGTCTCGAACTTGAATACCGGGGCGATCGGGCCAAAAATCTCTTCCTTCATGAAGCGCATGTCAGGCTTCGCATCGGCGATGACGGTCGGCTGGAAGAATGAGCCGCCAAGCGCGTGGCGCTTGCCGCCGGCAACGACCTTGCCACCCTTCGACGTGGCGTCGGCGATGAATTCCTCGACCTTCTCGACCGCCTTCGCGTCGATAAGCGGTCCCTGCTGCACGCCCTCTTCCAGGCCCGAGCCAACTTTCAGCGCATTGCTCGCGGTAGCCAGCTTCTCGACAAACTTGTCGTAGATGCCGGCCTGCACCAGGAAGCGGTTGGTGCACACGCAGGTCTGGCCGGAATTGCGGTATTTGGCGGTGATGGCGCCGGCGACGGCGCGATCGAGGTCGGCATCGTCGAAGACCAGGAACGGCGCATTGCCGCCGAGTTCCATCGAGACCTTCTTGACGGTGACGGACGACTTCTGGATCAGCAGCTTGCCGATCTCGGTCGAGCCGGTGAAGGTGATCTTCGACACCAGCGGATTGGCGCAGATCTCGTCGCCGATTTCGCCGGCAGCACCCGTCAGGATGTTGATGACGCCCTTTGGGAAGCCGACCTCCTCGGCGAGCGCGCCCCATGCAAGGCCGGAATACGGCGTCTGCGAGGCCGGCTTGACCACGGCGGTGCAGCCGGCGGCAAGCGCGGGGCCAAGCTTGCGGGCAAGCATCGAGGAGGGGAAATTCCACGGCGTGATGGCGGCAATGACGCCGACCGGCTCCTTGGTCACCAGGATGCGGCGATCGCCCCATGGTGATGGCACGACATCGCCATAGGTGCGGCGGCCTTCCTCGGCAAACCACATGATGTAGGCGGCAGCCGAACCGATCTCGCCCTTGGATTCGGCGAGCGACTTGCCCTGCTCGATGGTGAGCAGTTCGGCCAGCACATCCTGATTGTCCATCATCGCGTCATGCAGCTTGCGCAACAGCTTCGAGCGCTCAAGCGCGGTCGTCTTGCGCCAGGTCTTGAAGGCTTCGCTTGCGGCTTCGATGGCGCGGCGGGTTTCCGCCTTGCCCGACTTCGGCACGGTGCCGATCTTGAGACCGGTGGCCGGGTTGTTGACGTCGACCGTCTGGCCGCTGTCGGCCTGCACCCATTCGCCGTTGATGAGATTGGCCTGGCGCATGAAATGGCTGGTTTTCTGCAGCATGGTCTAGCCTCCGTTCGGCGCACTGACGGGCCGGTTTCCTGGATCTCTTGAACGAGCGTGCACAATGGCGGCGGAGCCGACACGCTGAAGCCACTGCTCTTTACCTAGGGCAAGCCCGGCAAGCAATTGCAAGATGGCATATAGGCTTTGGGCCAGCCCAACGCCAGAGAAAATTCACATGTAAATTAGTTTGGGCCGCAGCCTTGTCAAAGACCAGCCTTGCCAAAGACCAGCCTTACAGAAGACCAAGCCTACCCAAAGACATGCACCACCACCGTCAGCCAAAAGGCGGTTGTAACAACCGCGCTTGCCGTGGCGATGGTCATCTGGTTCGACGCCAACGCCTGGCCGGTGTTGAACTGCACGGCGATGAGATAGGAATTGATGCCGGACGGCAGCGCCGCCACCACGACCGCCACTTTGGCCGTCAAGGGCGGCAGGCCAAACAGCCAGACCAGGCCGAGCACCAGCGCCGGCATCAGGAACAGTTTCAGCGTCGACAGCGCCAGCGCCGGTCGGATGTTACCGGAAATGCCGAAACGGCGCAGGCTGAGCCCCATGGCGAACAGCGCCACCGGCCCGGCGGTGTTAGCCAGCGCATCGGCCAATCGCATGGCAAGGTTCGGCAGCGGCGCGCCGGTGAGGCGCCATGCCAGCCCGGCCAGGATGCCGATGATCAACGGATTGGTGAACAGTCTTCTCAGAAAGCTCTGGATGATGCGCAGCGGGTGTACGGGCTCGCTGACGCCGCGGCCAAATATCTCGAACATGATGATCGAAGCCATCATCATGGTCGGCAGATGCACGGAAACGAGCAGCGACAGCACTTCGAATCCGCTGGACCCGAATACGCCGAGAACGAAGGGAATGCCCAGCAACACCACATTCGAGAAGGATGACGACACTCCACCGACGATGCCGGTGCGCGCGTCCCGCCCGAAGATCCGTGTCGTCACCAGATGGCCGGCGGCCCATGTCATTGCAACCGCCGCGAAATAAGCACCCCACAGCGACCAGGGCGCCACGCCGTGGAAATCCGAATTCACCATCGTCCGAAACAGCAGCAGCGGCATCGCGACGTTGATGGCGAATTCGGAGATGCCGTCCCCGCTGGCCGGTTTCAGATAGCCGGTGAGCCCGGTGACATAGCCGAGCGCGACGAGGCTGAAGACGAAAAGAACGGTTTCGGTGAGCGGAGACATTTTTCAGGGATAGGCGAGCCCGGATTCCAGCGCAATCGCCATGATCTTCAGAAACTGATCCTCGATCCGCCCGGCGCCTGAATTTGATAATGGTCGGGTGGCAGCGCTATACAGGCTTGGTATCATCAGGGCGGACACACAGCGAATGGTTGCGACGCCGAAACAGCGTCATTTCAGACAGGGGTGGCCGGTCAGACAAGTGTGGCTGGTCAGACAGGGGTGGCTGGCGGGTTTCGTCGCTATACTGCTTTGCCTTGGCGTATCTGAGGCCCAGGCCGCCGAGACCAAAAGTCTCAAGGGCGTGGCGCTGATCATCGGCCAGTCGAAATACGAACACATCGCAGCCCTTGCCAACCCGGCCAACGACGCCCGCGACATGGCCAAGATGCTGACCGACCTCGGCTTCGACGCCCGCAACGTCACCGATCGCGATGCCGCCAAGCTGAAGCGCGATCTCGATCGGTTTGTCGAGGATGCCGACGGCGCCGACGTCGCCTTCATCTATTATTCCGGTCACGGCATCGAGTCGGGCGGCGAGAACTATCTGGTGCCGGTCGACGCCGACGTCTCGTCGCTGAAAAATGCCGGTGAGGCGCTGGTGCCGATTTCAGCCGTCATGGACGAGCTGAAAAAGACCGTGCCGGTGACGATCGTGCTGCTTGACGCCTGCCGCACCAACCCGTTTCCGCCGGACGCGGTCGTGCGACGCGGGCCGACGGCTTCCGCCGAGCCTGTCGGCGCCGGCGGGCTGGAACCGGTGCGCGGCGCCAAGGCGCTTGCCAGTGCCTCAGTGGATGATGCCAGCCTGGGAACCGTGGTCGGCTTCGCCGCCGAGCCGGGCCGACCGGCGCTCGATGGCGCCGCCGGCGAAAACAGCCCCTACGCCGCCGCCCTGCTGCGCCACCTCACGGCGATGAAAGGCACCGAGTTCGGCTCGGTCATGCGCATGGTCACCGAGGAAGTCTATCTCGACACCAAGGCAAAGCAGCGCCCCTGGGTCAGCGAGAGCCTGCGTCGCCTGCTCTATTTCGGCGTCGCGCCGCCGGAACCGACCGGCGACGACGGGCTGATCACCGGCGAGAGGCGGCAATTGCTGCTGACCATTTCCGACCTGCCCGATCCCAAACGGGCTCAGGTGGAGTTGGCTTCTCTCCAGGACGGCGTGCCCCTTGACGCGCTCTACGGCGTGCTCAAGGCGCTCGGCACGGAAAAGATCCCTGAGGATCCCAACGACCTGCAGAAGGTGCTGGACAGCCAGGCCGAGCGTCTGAAGAAGATGATGGCCGAGCGCGCCGCATTACGCACCGACGATCCCGAGATCAGTCGCCTGGTCGCATCCGCCGACAAGGCCATAGGCCAGGGCGCCATGGTGACGGCGCGCAAATTCCTCGACGACGCGGTCGGCCGGATCGAGGAAAACAGCGGTGCGGTCGACGAGGCCGAGGACCTGCTCCGGCAAAAGCGCATCGCCGACGCCGCCATCTATGCCAAACGCGCCGACGCCGCCGCGCTGGTCTTCGACTACAAATCCGCCGCCAACGACTATGCCAAGGCGTATTCGCTGGTCGAGAAGTGGGACGAAAAGCTGCGCTGGAACTACAAGAACCAGGAGGCCGAGGCGTTGAACGCTCATGGCTACGCCACCGGCGACCTCGATGCGCTGCAGCACTCCATCGAGGCCTATCGCACCATCTTGAACTTCATCCCCAACGGCGAACAGAATCGCGACTGGGCAATCACCCGCAACAACATGGCGGTGGTGCTGCAGACCATTGGAGAGCGCGAAACCGAGACTGCGCATCTCGAAGAAGCAGCGGTGATTTTCCGCGATTCGCTGGTGGTGTTCGAGCGCGAGAAGGACGACCGCAACTGGGCCGCGGCGCAGAACAACCTGGCCAACGTGCTTCTGAAGATCGGCGAACGCGAGAGCGACCCGCAGCGTCTCAATGAAGCGGTGGCGGCGACGCGCGCCACCCTTGAGAAGCGTCCGCGCGACAAGCTGCCGTTGGACTGGGCCGGTTCGCAGAACAATCTAGGCCTCGCGCTCTATGCACTCTCCGAGCGTGAGCCTGCCGGCGAGCATCTCACCCAGGCGGAAGCAGCCTACCGGCTGGCGCTTGAGGAATACACACGCGAGAAAGCACCCGTGGAATGGGCGATGGTCGAGAACAATCTCGGCAACACGCTTGTAACGCTTGGCATCCAGCTCAACGACAAGGCGAAGATCAACGAGGCGGCCGACGCGTTTCGCGCCGCGCTGGAAGTGCGAACCCGCGAAACTTTCCCGGTGTCCTGGGCGACCAGCCGCCTCAACCTGGGCAATGCGCTGAGCGGTATCGCCCGCTTCGATATGGGCACGGCTACGCTCGAAGAAGCTGCTGCTGCCTATGACGACGCTCTGACGGTGTTTACCCGCAAGCGCTTCCCGATGGACTGGGCGTCAGCCCAGAACAATCTCGGCTCGATCTATCAGACGCTGGGCCAGCGCACGCGTGATGCGGCCAAGCTGGCACAGTCGGCGGCAGCCTTCCAGGCGGCACGGCAGGTCTATGTCAGGCGGAAGTTCCCGCAGGACTGGGCGATGAGCTACTACAATCTCGGCAACACGCTGCAGCTTCTCGGCGGCGTCACCGACAAGCCCGAGCATTACAGCGAGGCGGTCGACGCCTACGGCAATGCGTTGCGCGAGTACAAGCGCGAGACCAACCCGCGGCAATGGGCAATGGCCCAGGCCGGCCTGGGCTCGACGCTGCACTGGTTGAGCATGAGCAATGGCGATGCCAAGACGCTGCAGGATTCGATTGCGGCGCGGCGGGCAGCGCTCGAAATACTCACCATCGAGGCCGCGCCGGTCGACTGGGCCAACGCTCAAAATGGCATCGGTATGAGCCTGCTCAATCTCGGCAATCTCCAGCGGACCGACAAATATCTCAACGACGCCGAAGCGGCGTTCACGGCGGCGCTGAAGGTGTTTACGCGCGAAAGTCAGCCGCTGCAGTGGGCCTTCGAGCAGAACAATATCGGCGACGTCCACTGGAACCGCGCCAGCTATGGCGCGGGCAAGCCGGAATATCTCAAGGCGATCGAATTCTTCGAGAACGCCAAGCAGGGCTTCACCGAAGCCGGCTACACAATCCCTATCCCGCTCACCGATCAGAAGATCGAGCTGGCGAAGAAGCAAATGGCGAAAATGTGAAGCGAACCGAGGGTTCGCCTTTCGCTTGTCTTTGTGCCGGCTTTCCGATCCCTATATCAGAATGACCGGAGCGGCATCCGGCTCCCGGAAAGGTTTCGATGATTCGATTTGTGCTGTCGCTGTTCCTGCTTGCTGTTCCCGCCGTCGCCCACGCGACCGACGCCGGCTGGGCGCTGCTGCGTGACGGCGGCCATGTCGTGCTGCTTCGCCACGCACTGGTCACCGGCACCACCGACCCCGCCAATTTCGTCATCGACAACTGCGCCACCCAGGTCAACCTATCGGCGCGCGGCAAGCAGCAGGCGAGCAAGATCGGCGCCTTGTTCGGCGCCCGTGCCGCCCCCATCGAGCGGGTGCTGTCCAGCCGCTACTGCCGCTGCCTTGACACCGCCCGCATCGCCTTCGAGGCGGAGCCGGAGCTTTTTGCGCCGCTCGACCTCCTGAGGAGCGATCCGACCGAGAAGGCCGCGCAGCTCGACGCGGTGATGAAGGAAATCCGCGCCTACACCGGTTCCGACAATCTGGTCATGGTCACGCATCTCGAAAACATCGTCGCGCTGACCGGCGTCTCGCCGCGCGAGGGCGAAGCGGTGGTGGTCGAGCCGCAGGGCGATGGCTTGCGCGTGCTCGGCCGCGTCACGTTCTGAGAAAGCCAGTGGTCAAGCTCCGTGAAAACTGAGCTGACGTAACGTCAACTGGGAGGGCCGCCGGCTTGTCGGGCGGCCCTTCTTGTCTTTATGGGAAGGCCATCCCATCTGCGCCCGGCGCATCAGGCCTTTTCCTGCCGGGAAAAACCGATTAGACAGCGCCCAAACCAGATGCGGACAGATTCCGCCCGCAACCGAAGGAAGAGCCCTTGTCCACCACGTTCGACAAAGTCGCCAAGATCATTGCCGACACCAGCGAGATCGATATCGACACCATCACCCCCGAGAGCCACACGATCGACGATCTCGGCATCGACAGCCTCGATTTCCTCGATATCGTCTTTGCCATCGACAAGGAATTCGGCATCAAGGTGCCGCTGGAAAAGTGGACCCAGGAAGTCAATGACGGCAAGGCTTCGACCGACGATTACTTCGTCATGAAGAACCTGTGCGCCAAGATCGACGCGCTGGTCGCCGCCAAGACCGCCTGATATCGGCAAGCGCGCGGCCTTGACGGGCTGCGCCGCCTGACCCACAAAGCCGCTCATGAGCAGCCCTCGCGACGTCGTCATCACCGGTATCGGCCTTGTCTCCTCGCTGGGAGAGGGTCCGGATACCCACTGGCAGAAGCTGGCGCAGCCGGGCCTGGAGCCGGTGCTCGAAGCCGCGCGCTTTGCGCCCTACACCGTGCATCCCCTGCCGGAGATCGACTGGAACCTGCAGATCGCCAAGCGCGGCGACCAGCGGCAGATGGAAACATGGCAGAGGCTGGGCACCTATGCCGCCGGCATGGCGCTGGACGACGCCGGCATCAAGGGCAATGACGAGCTCTGCACGACCATGGACATGGTTGTCGCTGCCGGCGGCGGCGAGCGAGACGAGGCGGTCGATGCCGCCATCCTCGCCGCGTCCGAGAGCCGCAACGACCGCGACGTGCTGCTCAACGAGAAGCTGACCACCGAATTGCGGCCGACGCTTTTCCTGGCCCAGCTCTCCAATCTGCTCGCCGGCAACATCTCCATCGTCCACAAGGTGACGGGATCGTCGAGGACCTTCATGGGCGAGGAAGGTGCCGGCGTCGCCGCCGTCGAGACCGCCGCGGCGCGCATCCGCTCCGGACAGTCGACCCACATACTGGTAGGTGGCGCCTTCCAGACCGAACATTCCGACATGCTGCTCGGCTATGAATTGGCCGGCTATCTGCATCGCGGCCCATGGAAGCCGGTCTGGCAGAGACAGGGCGCCGAGGGCGGTGGCCTGGTCTCCGGCTCCGGTGGCGCCTTCCTGGTGCTGGAGCAGCGCGAACACGCGCAAAGCCGTGGGCGGAAAATCTATGCCGAGCTCGGACCGGTCGTCTCAGGCCGCGCCCGGCGCTCGCGCGGCGAGCTTGACGCCGAGATCGCGGCATTGCTCAAACAGGCGGCTCTCCCGAACGGCAAGTTGCTGGCCCTGTCGGGCGCCTCCGGGGCGCATACCGCGACGTCAGCCGAAAAGTCAGCGCTGGATGCCAATCCGGCGATATCGGCGCGCGGCTTCGCCACGCTGACCGGGCATATGAAGGAAGCGCAGTTTCCATTCGCGGTCGCCCTCGCCGCCCTGGCCGTCGACCGCAAGGCCGCCTACCCCGTATTCGACGCCGCGGCCGAGAAGCCGTTCGAAGGCATTCCCGAAACCGTGCTCGCAACGGCGATCGGCTATCACCAATTCGAGGGCATGGCGCTGGTCAACGCTGCTTGAAGCAGCGCTGCGCGATCATGCTGCAAAGTTAAGAGGTTCCGGATGGCCAATCTCAGAGATCACATGGGCAGGCCGATCGTCGCCGTCACCGGCATCGGCGTGGTAACCTCGCTCGGCGTCGGCAAGGCAGACAATTGGGCGGCACTGACCTCCGGCAAATCGGGCATCCACCCGATCACCCGCTTTCCCGTCGACCACCTCAACACCCGCATCTCCGGTATGGTCGATTTCCTCGACTCAAGCTCGAAAGGCGCCAGCCTGCTGACCTACGAGCTGGCCGAAACCGCCGCGAATGAGGCGGCGGCCGAATCCGGCCTCGATTCCTCTGATTTTGGCGGGCCTCTGTTCCTCGCCTCGCCGCCGGTCGAACTCGACTGGCAGGATCGCTTCGCGCTCTACAATTCCGACGCCAAAGGCGCCGGCGCCGAAAGGCTGCTCAGGGTGGCGCGCCGGCTGAAGGAAACGGATACGTTCGCAAGCACGCAGTTCGGCGCGATCGCCGACCGGCTGGCCGACCGCTTTGGCACGCGCGGCCTGCCGATCACGCTGTCGACGGCCTGCGCTTCGGGCGCCACCGCCATCCAGCTCGGCGTCGAAGCGATCCGCCGCGGCGAATGCGACCGGGCGCTGTCCATCGGCGCCGACGGTTCGGCAACCGCCGAGGCGCTGATCCGCTTTTCGTTGCTCTCGGCGCTGTCGACCCACAATGACATCCCTGAAAAGGCGTCAAAACCCTTCTCCAAGGACCGCGACGGCTTTGTGCTGGCCGAAGGCTCCGGCGCTCTGGTGCTGGAATCGCTTGAGGCAGCCCTTGCTCGGGGCGCCAGCGTTCTCGGCATCCTGCGCGGCTGCGGTGAAAAGGCCGACGATTTCCATCGCACCCGTTCCAAGCCCGACGGTTCGCCGGCGATCGCAGCAGTCCGCGCCGCCCTTGCCGATGCCGGCTTGAGCAAGGACGAGATCGACTACGTCAACGCTCACGGCACCTCGACACCGGAAAACGACAAGATGGAGCATCTGTCGCTGTCGACCGTGTTCGGCGATCGCATCGGCTCGATGCCGGTCTCGTCGAACAAGTCGATGATCGGCCACACGCTGTCGGCGGCGGGTGCTGTCGAAGCGGCGTTTTCGCTGATGACCATGCGCGAAAGCGTGATTCCGCCGACCATCAACTACGACAATCCCGACCCGGCAATCGTGCTCGACGTGGTGCCCAACAAGAAGCGCAATGCCGAAGTCGGCACCGTGCTCTCGAACTCGTTCGGCTTCGGCGGCCAGAACACTTGCCTTGTCATGGCGCGGGAACCGGTCTAAGCGACCTTTTTCAGCCAGACTGAACTGACAGGCTCCATGCGCGCACTGCAACTTATCGAGGACCGCCGTCTTGAAACGGTGGACCTGCCGCCCCCGCCGCCCCCCACATTGGGCGAAGTCACGCTGCGCATCAAGGCGGTGGCGCTGAACCATATCGACGTCTGGGGCTGGCGCGGCATGGCGTTCGCCAAGCGCAAGCTGCCGCTGGTCGTCGGCGCCGAAGCCTCCGGCGAGGTCGAGGCTGTCGGCCCCGGCGTGTCCAGCCTGCTGCCCGGACAATTGGTATCGATCTACGGCGCTCGCACCTGCGGCCTTTGCCGCGCCTGCCGCGAAGGCCGTGACAATCTCTGCGAACATGTCTCGGGCGTCCACGGCTTCCATCTCGACGGCTTTGCGCAGGAGAAGATCAACCTGCCGGCGCGCCTGCTGGTCCCTGCTCCTCCCGGCGTGACCGATGTCGGCGCGGCTGTCGCCCCCGTCACCTTCGGCACCGTCGAGCACATGCTGTTCGACAATGCCAAGCTGCAGCCCGGCGAAACCATCCTCATCCATGCCGGCGGCTCCGGCATCGGCTCGGCGGCGATCCAGCTGGCCAGGCGCATGGGTTGCACCATCATCACCACGGTCGGCTCCAACGACAAGATCGACAAGGCCAAGGCGCTCGGCGCCGACCATGTCATCAACTACCGCGACGACCGTTTCGAAGGCGTCGTGCGCAAGCTCACCAGGAAGAAGGGCGTCGACGTCGTCTTCGAGCATGTCGGCGCCGACACCTTTGCCGCCTCGATGCTGTGCCTCAAGCGCGGCGGCCGCCTGGTCACCTGCGGCTCGACCTCCGGCGTGTCGACGCAGATCAATCTGATGCAGCTGTTCCAGCAGCAGCTGAAGCTGCTCGGGTCCTTCGGCTGCCGCATGGAGAACATGGCCAACGCCATGCAGAAGATGGCGGCGGGACAGGTAGCACCTGTCATCGACACCGAGGTCGGCTTCGACGGCATCGACGCCGCGTTGAAGCGCATGGAAGGCCGCGACGTGTTCGGCAAGATCATCCTGCGCGTTTCCTAGGACAATGGCCGGCAAGGTGTTCAAGAAAGCCCGCCGGGACTTCATGTTCCGCTATGGCCGAAGACTGCGCCAGATGGAGCACTGGCTGGTGGCGCGCGCGGCGATGACGATCATCTCGCTGCTGCGCCTCTTGCCCGCCGACAAGGCGCTCAATTTCGCCGACCGCGCGGCCCGCCGCATCGGCCCCCGTGTCGGGCGCCACCGCGTCGCCGTCAACAATCTGCGCCTTGCCTATCCCGAAAAGAGCGATGCCGAGATCGAGGCCATCGCCTCCGACATGTGGGGCAACATGGCCCGGCTCGCCGCCGAATACATCTTTCTCGATGCGCTCTTCGACTATGATCCGAACGCAGCGACGCCCGGCCGCGTCGAAGTCGGTGGCGCCGACCATTTCCATCAGATAGCTGGCGAGGACAAACCGCATATCCTGTTCACCGGCCATCTCGGCAATTTTGAATTGCTGCCGGTGGCTGCCGCGACGTTCGGCATGAAGATCACGGCGCTGTTTCGTCCGCCGAACAATCCTTACCTCGCCGATTATATCCATTCGACGCGGCGTTCGAGCATGGGCGCCTTGCTGCCGTCTTCGACCGGCGCCTCCTTCGCGTTGGCGTCGATTCTGGAGAAAGGCGGCAATATCGGCGTTTTGGTCGACCAGAAATTCTCCAGCGGACTGGAGACGATCTTCTTTAATCGCCCATGCCAGAGCAATCCGGTTCTGGGCATGCTCGCCCGTCACTATGATTGCGACGTCTATCCGGCGCGATGTGTGCGGCTGCCAGGCAACCGCTTCCGCCTCGAGATCGAGGACAAGCTGACCTTGCCGCGCAATGAAAGCGGCAGCGTCGATGTCGCGGCCACCACCCAACTGCTCGCCGACGTGGTCGAGCGCTGGGTGCGCGAAGATCCGGGACAGTGGATGTGGTTCCACAAAAGGTGGGAAATCTCAGGCCGGCGTCGCCGCCGGCGCGGACAGGCCAACGCCACCGGCCAGGGGCAGCGTCAATCTTAAGTCGTCGAAAGCCTCAGTTCGTCACAACGATCCGCGTATTGCCGAAGCCGACTTCGCGCACCATCGCATAGAACATCGCGGCATTGGCGGTGTGCAGCCGCACGCAGCCATGCGATGCCGGACGCCCTAGCTGCCTGACCGCGCCGGTGCCGTGGATGGCGTAGCCGCCATGGAAGAACACCGAGTAAGGCATTGGCGACATGTGGTATTTCTTCGAATACCACATCCGCGCCGTGCGTTGCGGCCGATAGGTGCCGCGCGGCGTGAAATAGCCACTGCGGGCGGTCGACACGCTCCAGCGATAAAGCACCTGGCCGTATTGGCTGACGGTCATGGTCTGCGACGAGACGTCGATGCTGGCCACCAGCGAGGCAGCCCTGCTTTCGATGGACGTGCCGAACAGCATCGCCGCAAAAGCAGCTGCCATGAGAACGATTTTAGTCATGAGATCAAACCCCTTTGATGCCCCTTGCCTGCCCTGTCATCACGCGGTTTTTCATCTTTTTAACGACAGGTGAGTGATCTAACACACACTCCTTGATAAATTCGCCAATCTAAAGCAGCGAATTTGAACGATTTTCCGCCATAGTTGCCGCTGCGACACGAAGTTTCGGCGCCAGTGGCGCGATGCTTGCAAAACCACCCCCTTGCCTGCTCAAATCCGGGAATGAACAAACGACTCTTCAAAGCGATAGACGCCCGTGTTGATGACCTGGTCGCACTGACCGCCGACCTGATCCGCTTCCCGACCATCAACCCGCCTGGCGAAGCCTATCGCCCCTGCGCCGAATATATCGGTGCGCGCCTAGGCAGGCTTGGCTTCGAAACCGAATTCATCCGCGCCGAAGGCACGCCCGGCGACACCGACCGCTATCCCCGCGTCAATGTCGTCGCCCGCTTCGACGGCCGCTCGCCTGGAGCCTGTGTCCATTTCAACTCGCACATCGATGTGGTCGAAGCCGGCGAAGGCTGGAGCGTCGATCCCTTTGCCGGGGTGGTGAAGGACGGCAAGGTCTACGGCCGCGGCGCCTGCGACATGAAAGGGGGCATGGCCGCCTCGATCATCGCGGCGGAAGCCTTCATGGAGGTATTCCCCGACTTTCCCGGCGCCATCGAAATTTCGGGCACGGTCGATGAGGAGTCCGGCGGCTTCGGCGGCGTCGCCCATCTGGCGAAGCTTGGCTATTTCTCGAAACCCAAGGTCGACCACGTCATCATCCCGGAGCCGCTGAACAAGGACCGCATCTGTCTTGGCCATCGCGGCGTCTGGTGGGCGGAGATCGAGACCAAGGGCGAGATCGCGCATGGCTCGATGCCGTTCCTCGGCGACAATGCGGTGCGCCACATGGGCGCCGTGCTGCAGGCCTTCGAGGATGAACTGTTTCCGGTGCTCGACCGCAAGGTGACGCGCATGCCTGTCGTGCCCCAAGGCGCAAAGCGCTCGACCATGAACATCAACTCGATCCATGGCGGCCAGACCGAGGATTTCCGCCCCGGCCTGCCCTCACCCAACGTGCCCGACGCCTGCCGGCTGACCATCGACCGCCGCTTCCTGCTCGAGGAGGACCTTGCCACGGTCAAGAGCGAGGTGACCGATATCCTCGAACGGCTGAAGCGCGAGCGCAAAAAGTTCGACTACGAGATTCGCGACCTGATGGAGGTGCTGCCGCTGATGACCGAGCGCGACGCGCCGGTGGTCAAGGCGGTGGCGCAAGGCATCATGGCGATCTTCGACCGTGAGCCGGATTATGTCATTTCACCAGGCACTTACGACCAGAAGCACATCGCCCGCATCGGCCACATCTATGATTGCATCGCCTATGGCCCGGGCATTTTGGACCTCGCCCACCGGCCCGACGAATGGGTCGGTATCTCTGATATGGTGGAGTCGGCCAAGGTGATGGCGATCGGGCTGAATGTGCTGCTTAGGGGCACGGCCGCGGACTGAACCATCGACTTCGCTGAAAAAACATTCCTCCCCGCGCCGCTGCGGAGCACGAAACGCAATTTACTCCACCTCGAAATCACGCTTCTATCGCACCAGGGTTCGAGCATTTGGGAGTTGCACGATGAAATTGTGGAAAACCATTCTTGCCGCCGCGGTGCTGGCACTGGCCGGCAGTCAGGCATTTGCCGCACGCACCGATCTGGTGATCGGCATTACGCTCGAGCCGCCACATCTCGATCCGACCGCCGGTGCTGCCGCGGCGATCGACGAAGTGCTCTACGCCAACGTCTTCGAGGGCCTGACCCGCATCGGTCCGAATGGCGAAGTGCTGCCCGACCTTGCCGAGAGCTGGGCCATTTCCGACGATGGCAAGGTCTACACCTTCAAGCTGCACACCGGCGTCAAATTCCATGACGGCAGCGATTTCGACGCCGGCGACGTGAAGTTCTCGCTCGACCGCGCCCGCGCCGACAATTCGGTCAACGCGCAAAAAGCCCTGTTCGCCTCCATCGATACGGTCGAAGTCGTCGATCCGACGACGGTCAAGGTGACGCTGAAGAACCCGCAGGGGTCGTTCCTCTACAATCTGGGCTGGGGCGACGCGGTGATTGTGGCGCCCGAGAGCGCCGACACCAACAAGGAAAAGCCCATCGGCACCGGCCCGTTCAAATTCCAGAGCTGGGCCAAGGGCTCGTCGATCACGCTGGTGAAATCGGACACTTACTGGGGCGCCCCGGTGTTCCTCGACAAGGCCGAGTTCCGCATCGTTCCCGACGCCGCCGCCGCCGTGCCGGCGCTGCTCTCCGGCGACATCCAGGCTTTCCCTTTCTTCGATCCCGACAGCGTCGCGCAGGTCAAGGACGATCCGCGCTTCAAGGTGGTGATCGGCTCGACCGAGGGCGAGACCATTCTGGCGATCAACAACAAGAAGCCGCCTTTCGACAAGCTCGAGGTGCGGCAGGCAATTGCCTTCGCGCTCGACCGCAAGGCGATCATCGACGGCGCCTCGGCCGGCCTCGGCGTGCCGATCGGCTCGCACATGTCGCCGGCCAGCAAGGCCTATGTCGACCTCACCGGCCTCTATCCGCACAATGTCGACAAGGCCAAGGAACTGCTGAAGCAGGCCGGCCTGGAGAACGGCTTCAAGGCGATGCTGAAACTGCCGCCGCCTTCCTATGCGCGGCTTGGCGGCGAGATCATCGCTTCGCAGCTGCGCGATGTCGGCATCGACCTGGAAATCATTCCGGTCGAATGGGCGCAGTGGCTGGACCAGGTGTTCACCAAGAAGGATTACGACCTGACCATCGTCTCCCACACCGAGCCCAACGACATCGATATCTACTCGCGCAAGGACTACTACTTCAACTACGACAACCCCGCCTTCGACAAGATCATCGCCGAGCTGAACCTCACCTCCGACGACGCCAAGCGCAACACGCTGCTCGGCGAAGCACAGAAGATCCTGGCCGACGACGCCGTGGTCGGCTTCCTCTATGAACTGCCGAAGGTCGGCGTCTGGGACGCCAAGCTGCAGGGCCTGTGGGAGAATGCGCCGATCCAGGCGAATGATCTGACCAAGGTGAAGTGGACGGATTGAGGCGGCGGGCCAAAGGGCGGCGTTTGCGCTCCGTCACACCCCCCTCTGCCCTGCCGGGCATCTCCCCCGCAAGGGGGGAGATCGGGCTATCATCTCCGCTTTCGCCTATCGCGAACGTTGAACGCTGGTCGACGACACAGAACCTGCTGATCTCCCCCCTTGCGGGGGGTGAGGAGTGGTCCGCGCAGCGGACGGAAAGCCAACTGCTTGGCTTTCCGAACAACGAACGCCCGAAGCGACAGCGAAGGGCCGGGTCCGGCAGGACAGAGGGGGGTGGGGGGGAACTCGACTTTCAAGGCGCAGCCGCACCGGGCGCCCCTCCACCATGACCGCCTACCTCCTCAAACGCCTCGCCATCGCCATCGCAACCTTGATCCTGGCCTCGATGGTCGTCTTCGCCGTGCTAGAAATCCTGCCCGGCGATCCGGCGCGGCTGATGCTTGGCCTCAACGCCAGCGCCGAGCAGGTCGAACTCCTGCGCAACCAGATGGGCCTCAACGCGCCGCTTCTCCTGCGCTACCTCCACTGGGTCGGCGGTCTGCTCAGCCTCGATTTCGGCCGCTCCTACACTTATTCAGTGCCGGTCATCGACCTTGTCCGCGAGCGCATGGCGGTTTCCCTGCCGCTGGCGCTGATCGCGCTGGCGCTGTCCACCATCATTGCCATCCCGGTCGGGCTCTATTCCGCCAGCCGGCGCGGGCGGGCCGGCGATACGATCGCCATGGGCGCCGCCCAGCTCGGCGTTGCCATCCCGAACTTCTGGTTCGCGCTGATGCTGATCTACCTCTTTGCCGTCTGGCTGCGGCTGGTGCCGGCCGGCGGCTTTCCCGGCTGGAGCGCCGGCGCCTGGCCGGCGCTGAAATCGCTGCTGCTGCCGGCCATCGCCCTCGCTCTGCCGCAGGCGGCGATCCTGGCGCGCGTTGCCCGCTCGGCGCTGATCGAGGTGCTGAACGAGGACTATATCCGCACCGCCCGCGCCAAGGGCCTGCCTTACCGCGCCGTGCTATGGCGGCACGCGCTGCGCAACGCGATGATCCCGGTTCTGACCATTCTGGGCCTGCAATTCGCCTTCCTGCTCGCCGGCACCATCATCATCGAGAACGTCTTTTATCTCCCCGGCCTCGGACGGCTGGTGTTCCAGGCGATCACTCAGCGCGACCTGATCGTGGTGGAAAGCATCGTCATGCTGCTGGTCGTCGCCGTCATTGCGGTCAACCTCGTCGTCGACGTCTCCTACGCCATCGTCGATCCGCGCCTTCGAGGCCGGCAATGACGCTGCACATCGACATCCCGCAGGAGACGTTGGGCAGCATTCTGGCCAAGGCCTTCCGCAACCGCTCCTTCCTCATCGGCTTCGCCATCACGGTGCTGGTGGCTGCAATAGCGGTCATCTCCTACGTCTGGACGCCCTACGACGTGACCAAACTGGTGATCTCGGACAAGACGCTGGCGCCCTCTGCGGCGCACTGGTTCGGCACCGATCATTTCGGCCGCGACATCCTGTCGATGATCATGGTCGGCGCCCGCAACTCGATTGCCGTGGCGCTGGTCGCGGTCGGCATCGGCATGGGCGTCGGCGTGCCGCTCGGCGCCTTCGCCGCGGCGCGCGGCGGGTTGGTCGACGAGGCGCTGATGCGGCTGACCGACCTCGTCTTCGCCTTCCCGGCGCTGCTGTCGGCGATCATGATCACCGCCATCTTCGGACCGGGCGCAATCAACGCCATCATCGCCATCGGCATCTTCAACATCCCGGTGTTTGCGCGCGTCGCCCGCGCCGGCGCGCTGGCGATCTGGCCGCGCGAATTCATCCTCGCCGCCCGCGCCGCCGGCAAGAGCAAAGCGCAGATTACAACCGAGCACGTGCTGCCCAACATCGCCACGCTGCTTCTGGTGCAAGGCACCATCCAGTTCGCGCTTGGCATTTTGGCCGAAGCCGGCCTCTCCTATGTCGGCCTCGGCGCCCAGCCGCCAATGCCGAGCTGGGGCCGCATGCTGTTCGACGCTCAGACGCGCATGGTGGTGGCGCCTTGGATGGCCATCTTCCCCGGCATGGCCATCGTCGTCACGGTGCTTGGGCTCAATCTGCTCGGCGACGGCATCGCCGACATACTCGACCCGAAATCGCGGCGGCAGCGATGAGCCTGCTGCAGATGGAGAACCTGTCGCTGGCCATCGGCGACACGCCGATCCTGAAAGGGGTCGACCTCTCCGTCGCGCCCGGCGAGGTGATGGGGCTGGTCGGCGAATCCGGCTCGGGCAAATCGATGACGGCGCTGACCATCATGCAGCTTCTGCCGCATGCTGCGCGCGCCACCGGCCGCGTGACCTTCGACGGCATCGATATTCTGGCCGCAACCGAGGACCAGATGTGCGCGCTGCGCGGCGACGACATCGGCATGGTGTTCCAGGAACCTATGACGGCGCTTAACCCGGTCAAGACGATCGGCGAGCAGGTCGCTGAAGGCATACGCTGGCACACCAGGGCAAGCCGCGCGGAAGCCGAAGACCGGGCGCGCAAAATGCTCGACCGCGTCGGCCTGCCCGAGGCCAAATTCCCGCTGTCGCGCTATCCGCACGAACTGTCGGGCGGCCAGCGCCAGCGCGTCGTCATCGCCATTGCCTGCGCATTGAAACCCAAGCTGCTCATCGCCGACGAGCCGACCACGGCGCTCGACGTGGTGCTGCAGGCGCAGATCCTCGACCTCTTGCGCGGCCTTGTCAGCGAAAACCGCATGGGCCTGCTTCTGATCTCGCACGATCTCGCCGTCGTCACCGAAATGGCCGACCGCATCACCATCCTGCGTCATGGCGAGGTGATGGAAGCCGGCGACACCGCACGCACGCTATCGGAACAGCTGCATCCCTACACGCGCCAGCTGGCGCTGGCCTCCATGCACGTGCCCGCGCGCGCCAAGGTTCACGCCACCGGCCAGGGCAAACCGCTGCTTGAGGTCGAAGGCGTGACACGGGACTATCCGGGCCGGCGCACCTCCCTGTTCAAGTCAGCGGCTCCAATCCGCGCCGTCGACGACGTGTCCTTGTCGCTGGCGCCGGGCCAATCGGTGGCGCTGGTCGGCCGCTCCGGCTGCGGCAAGTCAACGCTTGCCCGCATGATCCTGGCGCTCGACAAATCGACATCGGGAACGATCCGCTTTCGCGGCGAGACCATCACCGGCAAAAGCGAGGCGGAGCTCAAAGCCGCGCGGCGCGACATGCAGGTGGTGTTCCAGGATCCCTACGGCTCTTTCGACCCGCGCCAGAAGGTCGAGAAACTGGTCGCCGAGCCGCTGCATGTACTGGAAAAGAAGCCGACACCGGCCGAGCGGCGCGAGATGGTGGCGCATGCGCTGCACGAGGTCGGCCTCGGCGTCAGCGACATGGACAAATATCCGCATGAGTTTTCCGGCGGCCAGCGCCAGCGCCTGTCGATCGCCCGCGCCATCATCACAAGGCCGAAGCTGGTCGTCGCCGACGAGCCGGTCTCGGCGCTCGACGTGTCGATCCGCGCCCAGATCCTCGATCTGTTCGCAGAGCTCAACCAGAAGCTCGGCATTGGCTATCTCTTCATCACTCACGATTTGACCGTCGCCCGCGCCATCACCGATGAGGTGCTGGTCATGCATGACGGCAGGATCGTCGAGCGCGGCAAGACCGGCGACGTGCTCGATCATCCGCAGTCGGAGGCGGCCAGGGCGCTGGTCGCGGCTGCGCCCGATCTGCATCGGGCGATCGCTCACCGTATGCAGGAACAGGGGTGAGCGACCGGTTCGCGCAGCGAATTCATCGTGCCAGTGGCACGATGAAAGGTCACGAACGCTGGGACGCTGCGAAGCAGCGGGGACCCGGCCGGGCGGCCGTTGCCCCTGGTCTGCCTCACTCCTCCGGCTTCACCACATCGACCGGGCTGATGTCGAGCAAATCGAGCGTGCGGCGCAACAGCCGCACTTCGCTCTCGGCCAGTTTGGAATCGGCTTTGGCGATCTCCGCCATGTGGAGCGCCAGCAACTTGCGCCGTTCGACATCGAGATCGCGGAACAGCGCCATGGCTTGCGAACCGTTGGTCTCGTAGCCGAAATCATTGAGATATTCGATGACCGCGTCGATGCTGGTTTCCGGGATGCCGAAGGCGTCCTTGCAGATGCGCCGGAAGGCGACCATTTCGCTCTCCGAAACCGAGCCGTCGGCCAGGATCATGCGAAACAGCATCAAGAGTTCCGCCGACAGCACGGGGTCGTCGGCAACCTTGCGCACGCCGGGGTCACCATCGAAGATCGAGCGTATCTGGTCGAGCAATGCCATCGCCAACAGTGTCCCTTTCCCGAGCCCGCCCAGCGCACATGACCCAAAACTGCGCAGCGGTACTGAGATAATGACATGCACCACAGGAAATCCAAGCGCAACGCGCTTGGATGGACGTAGCGCGGAATCGGCCTTGCGCAAACCGGATGGCCATGAGAAGGCGCGGCACCACCTTTCCCGCCGGAATGTTCAGAAAATCCCGATGCTCGACCTCGCTACCCAGACCGTCATCATGCTTGCCTTCGCCGCCTTTGCAGCCGGCTTTGTCGATTCGATAGCCGGCGGCGGCGGGCTGATCACCATCCCGGCCCTGCTGCTTGCCGGCTTCCCGCCCGTCGCAGCACTTGGAACCAACAAGCTGCAGGGCATTTTCGGCACCGCTTCGGCGACCATCCACTACGCCATGAATGGCCATGTCGATCTGCGCCGACAGCTGCCATCGGCGCTTCTGGCCCTTGCCGGCAGTGCCGTCGGCGCCTTGCTGGCGGCATTCGTGCCGGGTGATCTCCTGCGGGCGCTGCTGCCGCTGCTTTTAATCGCCATCGCGATCTACTTCGCCGTGAAACCCAACATGAACGATGTCGACCGCGCCGAGCGCCTGTCGCCCTTCCTGTTCGGGCTGGTCATCGCCCCTTTGGTCGGCTTCTATGACGGGCTGTTCGGGCCGGGAGCCGGCTCCTTCTACATGCTGGCCTTCGTCAGCCTCGCCGGCTTCGGCGTGCTCAAGGCCACGGCACACACCAAGCTGCTCAATTTCGCCTCCAACATCGGCGGCTTCATCGTCTTTGCTATCGCCGGCGTCGTCTACTGGAAGATCGGGCTGGTGATGGGCATCGCCCAGTTCCTCGGCGCCCGGCTCGGCGCCAGCCTTGCCATCCGCATCGGCGCAAGGCTGATCAAGCCGCTGCTGGTGATCATCTGCCTGGCGCTGGCGGTGAAGCTGCTGGCCGATCCGGCGAACCCATTGCGCCAGCTAGTTGGTGTATGAGCCGCACGCCTGATAGGATGCCGTTGTACGAATCATGTTGGAGGGACCACACATGAATCTTAGTGCACCCACTCAGCTTGTTTTCATCATATCCCTAGTCATCGCCATCATCGGCGTGCTCGCCGCGCTTGGCGTTCTTGCGTTCATTCCTCTGGCTGCGGTGTGGATTGTCCTCATCGCATACATCGTGCTTGCCGCCGCCTGCCTGATGCGCGGCGCCTAGGCACCCGCGACCTCTGCAATTCGAAGCGCCCGGTCAAAAGCCGGGCGCTTTTGCTTTGGATGCATGGTCTGTTAGGGTCTTCCGCGGAAGGATGGCCATGAAGCGAAGCGGACGCGCAGACCCGAGGATGGCGAAACGGTGGACGGTCCTACCTTGCTAACCCAAAAATCGCATCGCACTCAAGATGGCGCTCCAGCTCGGTGGCGATCTCGTCCAGCGCTTTTTCCACGTCCGCGCGATAGTCGATGCCGCCGCCTTTCACGCCGAGGCTTTCCAGGAATCTCGCCCGGAAAGCGTCGGCGGAAAACAGGCCGTGCAGATAGGTGCCAAAAACCTTGCCATCGGCGGAAATGGCACCGTCGTCGATGCCGTCGATCACAGCCGACGGCCGCGCCATGTCCGGCCCGGTGGTGCGGCCGAGATGGATTTCGTAACCTTCAAGCGCCAGTCCAAACGGCACCGAGCGGGCGCTGACATTGCGCACCGTCTTTTCCGGTTCCATCACCGTCTCGATGTCGAGCAGACCAAGACCTTCCGCCTCGGTGACGCTGCCCTCGATGCCATCGGGATCGCGCACCAGGCGGCCGAGCATCTGGAAGCCGCCGCAAATGCCGACGATATGGCCGCCGCGTTTGCGGTGCGCGAGGAGATCGCGATCCCAGCCATTCTCGCGGAATTTCATGAGATCCCCGATCGTCGATTTGGAACCGGGAATGACCACCAGGCCGGCATCCTCCGGCAAGCGCTGCCCCGGCGGCACGAACACCACTTCGACCTGCGGCTCGGCCTTGAGCGGGTCGAGGTCGTCGAAATTGGCGATGCGGCCAAGCATCGGCACGGCGACCTTCAACGCCCGCTTCTCGCCCGATGCCAGGCGTTCGAGCACGACCGAATCCTCCGAAGGCAATCGCGCCGCCGCCTTCAGCCACGGCACGACGCCAAAGCAGCGCCAGCCGGTGAAGCTTTCGATCGACCGGATGCCGTCGTCGAACAGCGAGACATCGCCGCGGAACTTATTGATGAGGTAGCCGACGATCATGCGCCTGTCTTCCTCCGGCAGGATCAGATGCGTGCCGGCGACCGAAGCGATGACGCCACCGCGGTCGATGTCGCCGACCAGGATGACCGGCACGTCGGCGCGCGTGGCAAAGCCCATATTGGCGATGTCGCGGCTGCGCAGGTTGATTTCGGCCGGCGATCCGGCGCCCTCGACGACGACCAGATCGGCGCCCTCACCGACCTTCGTCCAGGACTCCAGCACGGCGTCCATCAGCCCCGCTTTCATTGTCTGGTAGTCGCGCGCTCGCGCCTCGCCGAACACCTTGCCCTGCACGATCACCTGCGAACCGATGTCGCTCTGGGGTTTGAGCAGCACCGGATTCATATGCACGGTCGGCTGAACACCACACGCCAGCGCTTGCAGCCATTGCCCACGGCCAATCTCGCCGCCGCTTTCGTCACCCGCAATGTCGGCGACGGCGGCGTTGTTCGACATATTCTGCGGCTTGAACGGCCTGACCTTCAGCCCGCGATTCTTCGCCGCGCGGCAGAGCCCCGCCACCAGCACCGTCTTGCCGACATCCGAACCCGTGCCTTGCAGCATGATCGCCTTGGCCATGCTCAGCCCCTGCCCTGCGCGCCGGAAACGGTCGACTTCTGCGACAGCGGCCCGCCGCGCCAGATGTAGAGCGCCAGCAACGCTTCGCTGCCGGTGCGCATGGCATGGCTGACATTGGAGGCGTGATGGATAATTTCGCCCGCCTGGCGGGTGTGAAAGCCGCCTTCGCCCATGCGCCACTCGGTGCCGCCGGTCAGCGGAATGTAGATCTCCTCGGCAATGTGATGATGGTCGGGATAGGTGATGCCGGGCCCCAGGATCAGGAATCCGGCCGCGACCTCTTCATTGGCGAAATGGCCGCGCGTGCCAAACACCTCCAGCCAGCCGTATTTCTGCAAGAACGCTTCACCAAAATCGCTCGCGTTGTAGGTCTGCCCCCAGCACAGATCGTCACGACGCTCCGCCAGCAGTTGCACCAGAGGCTGCGGGTCCGGCGGCGCCAGTTCGACAATGCGGTCGAGCAGACCAAGGCAAGGCAGCGGATGCGCTTCGAGCACGCGCGCCGTCATATTCCAGCCGATCCGGGTCACGGCGTCCCGCACCAGCGCGTTGTCCACGCCCCGGAGATAGGCATGGAAGCGGTCGAGCAATTCGTCGAAATATGTCGGCACGCAATGCTCCGTTGATCCATTCATGCACAGCGGCTGCGCGGCGAGCCGGGTTGCGCGGCGGCATCATTGGTCTAGATTGAGCGGCGCGCAAAGCCAAAAACAACAGGCCAGCAAGCCAACCCCAGCTGGGGAAACACAGGGAGCACGCCATGGACGCCGCGGTCGATGCGAGCACCAGTCAGTTCGAACTCAATGAGGAGCAGCGCGCCATCCAGGAGATGGCACAGGCCTTCGCCGCCGATCGCGTTGCGCCCAATGCGCTCGAATGGGACCGGGCAAGACACTTTCCCGCCGATGTAATCCGCGAGACCGGCCCGCTCGGCCTCGGCGGCATCTATGTCAGGGACGATGTCGGCGGCTCGGCGCTCGGCCGGCTCGACGCCGTGCTGATCTTCGAGGCACTGTCGCACGCCGATCCGGCGTTTTCCTCCTTCATCTCGATCCACAATATGGCGGCGTCGATGATCGACCGCTTCGGCGACGACGAGCAGCGCCAACGCTTCCTGCCGAAGCTGACCTCGATGGAATGGCTGGCGAGCTACTGCCTGACCGAGCCGGGCTCAGGCTCGGATGCCGCGGCGCTGAAGACGCGCGCGGTGAAGAGCGGCGACGACTATGTGCTTAACGGCGCCAAGCAGTTCATCTCCGGGGCCGGCGACAGCGACCTCTATGTCGTCATGGCGCGCACCGGCGCCGACGGGCCGAAGGGCATTTCCACCTTCGTCGTGCCGAAGGATGCGCCCGGCCTGTCCTTCGGCGCCAACGAGCACAAGATGGGCTGGCACATGCAGTCGACCCGCCAGGTGATCTTCGAGGACTGCAAGGTGCCGGCTGCAAACCTGCTGTCGGGGGAAGGCGCAGGTTTCGGCATCGCCATGGCCGGCCTTGACGGCGGCCGCCTCAATATCGCTGCCTGTTCGCTCGGCGGCGCGCAATCTGCGCTCGACAAGGCGCTGTCCTATACCGCCGAGCGCAAGGCTTTCGGCTCGAAGATCAACCAGTTCCAGGCGCTGCAGTTCAGGTTGGCCGACATGGAGACCGAATTGCAGGCAGCGCGGATCTTTCTCTTCGCCGCCGCCTCGAAACTCGACCGCAAGGCGTCGGATGCCGGCAAATGGTCGGCCATGGCCAAGCGCTTCGTCACCGACATCGGCTTCAACGTCGCCAACGAGGCGCTGCAGCTGCATGGCGGTTATGGCTATCTTCATGATTACGGTATCGAAAAACTGGTGCGCGACCTGCGCGTCCACCAGATCCTCGAAGGCACCAACGAGATCATGCGCGTCATCATCGCGCGGGCGTTGATCGGACGGCAGTAGGCAGTAGGCAGTAGGCAGTAGGCAAAGATGACCGGCAAGGTCAACTCGTACAAGGATCTTATCGTATGGCAGCAGGCGATGGATCTGGCTGTCAGCACCTACTCATTGACCAAGACATGGCCCAAAGAGGAATTATATGGGCTGATCAGCCAAATCCGCCGTTCAGCAACCTCTATCCCTGCAAACATCGCGGAAGGCTATGGCCGAGACAACCGAGGCTCCTATCAGCAATTTCTCAGGATAGCCCAAGGCTCGCTTAAGGAGTTCGAGACACACCTCCAAATCGCTCAACGCATTGGCGTTGCCACGCATGGGCAAGCTGAGCACCTGCTTCTGGCGGCCGAGGCCATCGGAAAAATGCTTCGCCAACTTATTCTCAAACTCGCACCCGAATAGGTCGCCCTACTGCCTACTGCCTACTGCCTACTGCCTACTGCCTACTGCCTACTGCCTACTGCCTACTGCATCCTGACTACCTCGCTCTTATACAGATCAGACGATAAAGAAGAACTCTTA